>CAYONG010000026.1:0-8554 GCA_964405235.1 uncultured bacterium
GTTCGGGCTCGTAGCGCCCGTACTTGTAAAGGTGCCGGCCATTGACGTCACAGGTCCGAACCCTGAACCGCAGGTCGAGGGACGGGATGCTGGCGAGGAGGTGTTTCCGGTTCAGCACCCAGCGATTGAACAGATAGGCGAGCCCCCGCAACGGCGCGCTGCCGCGGCTTGCTGCTTGAGGCGGGACTCGCTTGCCGGGATCGGTCACCGGGATGTCTTCGTGGCCTGTAAGATTGCCGGAAAAGCGTAGCAGAGCCGCCGCGCCTCTAGAAGCAATGTAGTCTCGTGTGCCGATGCCGTTCGGTCACCCGGCAGCATTGGCCGGAGCGGGCGCAGATCGCAGATGCAACAGTCAGCGCAAACCGCAGGAAGCGTGCTTCTCATCCGGCCGATTCACTTCGGCTTCAATCCCGATACCGCTGCATCCAACCGTTTCCAGTCGCAGACCGGGCTGGACGCGGATGCGGTGCAGGCGCGGGCGCTGGCCGAACATGCGGGCCTGGTCGCGGCCCTGCGCGGTGCGGGCATACGGACCTGCGTCATTGACGACACCGAGACGCCGCGAAAACCCGATGCCCTATTTCCGAACAACTGGGTGTCGTTTCACCAGGACGGGACCGTCCTTCTCTATCCGATGGAAGCGCCGAGCCGGCGGGCGGAGCGACGCGCGGACGTGATCGAGTGGCTCGGCGGCAACGGCGGCTTCCGCGTGTCACGGGTGCTCGACCTGTCACCGCTGGAGCGCCGCGGAGCGTTCCTCGAGGGAACGGGCAGCCTCGTCATCGATCACCCGCAGGGGGTCGCGTACGCGGCGCTCTCGAGCCGCACTCACCCGGAGGCTGTCGCCGAGTTCGGCCGGCAGACCGGCCTCGCCACGGTGATGTTCCGCACCTGCGACGGGGGCGGCGTCCCGCTCTACCACACCAACGTCATGCTGAGCATTGGCCGCCGCTCCGCGGTGATCTGCGCGGCGGCAATTCCGGATCCGGGCGAACGCCGCATGGTGCTGGAGCGACTGGCCCACACCGGCCGCACCATCGTGGAAATCAGTGTCGCGCAGATGCAGGCATTCGCAGGCAACATCCTCGAACTGGATGGCGGCAACGGCAGGCCGGTGATTGCGATGTCCGAGACCGCGCACCGCGCCTTGCATCCCGAGCAGCTTGGAATTCTCGCAGGCATGGCCGCTGTCGTCGCCGTGCCGGTGCCGACCATCGAGCAGACGGGCGGCGGCAGCGTGCGCTGCATGCTGGCGGAGATCTTCCTGCCGCGCGCCGCATGAGGCGCACTGCGGTCCAAATCCGGCGTTTGCGCTAAAGTCACCGCATGAAGGACAGCATCCCGACCTTCGTTGACGCGCCGGTGACCTATCACATTCGGCCCCGGGCTCCCGGGACCCGCACTCTGGAGGTTTTCTGCAGGGTTCGCGATCCGGATCCTGCCGGGCAGGCGTTCTCGCTTCCGGCCTGGATTCCCGGCAGCTACCTCATTCGCGACTTCGCGCGGCACATCGTCGCCGTCGAGGCGACCAGCAACGCAATGCCGGTGCCCGTGCGCAAGGTGGATAAGGCGACATGGCTGGCCGCGCCAACTGACGGTGAGATCCTGGTGCGCGCGGAGGTATATGCCAACGACCTCTCGGTACGTGGCGCCCATCTCGATCCCGGCGGCGCGTTCTTCAACGGCTCGAGCGTGTTCCTGCGGGCGCGCGGGCACGAGTCGGAGCGCTGCGTGGTGCACGTCAGCCCCGGGGACGACAGCGTGACTGCGGGATGGCAGGTGGCGACGGCGCTGACGCGGTTGACGGGCGCCGCGTGGGAGTACGGCGCCTTCGAGGCCGGCAGTTACGAGGAACTGATCGACCACCCCGTGCTGATGGGACAGCTCGTCGTGGCCGAATTCGACGCGGGCGGGACGCCCCATGCGATCGCGCTGGCCGGCCGCCACGAGTCCGACCTCGGGCGGCTGACCGCTGACCTGGCGCGGTTGTGCAGCTGGCAGATCGATTTCTTCGGCAGGCCCGCACCCATGCAGCGATACCTGTTCCTGGTGCGCCTCACCGGGGCGGGTTTCGGTGGACTGGAGCATCGCGCTTCGACTGCTCTCGTCTGTCACCGCAACGACCTGCCGCGGCCGGGGCAGCCGGCTCTCGGCCGCGAGTACCGCGGCTTGCTCGGTCTCGCCAGCCACGAGTAGTTCCACGCCTGGAACGCCAAGCGCATCCGACCGGCCGCGCTGGCAGGCTGCGAACTCGACCGGGAGGCGTACACGCGGCAACTCTGGATCTTCGAGGGCATCACGTCCTATTACGACGACCTGTGCCTGTTTCGCAGCGGGCTGATCTCCGCGCCTGACTACCTGGAGCTGCTGGGCCGCACGCTGACGGCCGTTTATCGCTCCGCCGGCCGTCGCCGCCAGACGCTGGAGGAGGCGAGCTTCGATTCCTGGATCAAGTTCTATCGGCCCGACGAGAACAGCCCGAATGCCCAGGTGAGTTACTACACCAAGGGTGCGACGGTGGCCCTCGCACTGGATCTCGAGGTGCGACTTCGAAGCGACGGCCGGGCGTCGCTTGATGACATCATGCGCATGCTGTGGGAAACGTATGGGCGCGACGCCGGGCATGCCCTGTCCGAGGGCGCTTTCGAGGAGCTGGCGGCCGAAGTCGCGGGCCTCGATCTCGGTGAGTTTTTCCGCAGCAATCTCCGCGGCACGATCGACCCGCCCGTGGGAATCCTGCTCGCGCAGTTCGGCATCCGGCTGAACCTGCGCCCGACGGAGGGTGGCGCTGATGCCGGTGGCACGCCGGGACAACGCGCCAACCGGCCCCGGCCGTGGCTCGGCATACGGACCGGCCCCGCCGTCGGGCGGACCCGGGTTACGCACGTGCTCGATGGCGGGCCGGCGCAGGCCGCCGGCGTCGCGGCCGACGATGAGATCGTGGCACTCCAGGGTTTGCGCGCTGACGCGGAAGCTTTCGATGGGCTCGTCGATCGCCTGACGATCGGGCAGCCGGCGGAGCTGCATCTGTTCAGGCGGGATGAGCTGTTGCGGCTCACGCTGGTGCCCGTTGAACCGCCCAGGGACAGCTGTTACCTGACACTGGACGAGCAGGCGCCGGACGCCGTCAAGGCGCGGCGTCGGCAGTGGCTTCCCGCACCCCGTGGCTGACGTGAATGGCGCCGGCGGACCCGTGGCCGCGACGGACCCGGTGGTAGAATCCGCTCACCGCTTCGGGCACGTGACCAGCCATGCTTGACCTCGGACTCAAGGCTCTCCTGAGCTATCTGATCGGATCGCTGAACGGCAGCCTGATCCTCGGCAAGATACTGGGCGGGCCTGACGTCCGCACGGTCGGGAGCGGCAATGCCGGCGGCACCAATGCGTTGCGGGCGCGGGGCAAGTCGTTTGCGCTGGGGGTAGTCGCCATTGACGTGGGCAAGGGGTTTCTCGCGGTAGCCCTGCTGCCTGGTCTGGTGGTGCCAGGCGTTGGCTCCGACCCGGCGGTCTCCGCCGAGTGGCTCGCGCTCGCCTGCGCGGGAGCGGCTGTGGTCGGTCACTGTTACCCGGTCTGGTTCGGTTTCGCGGGCGGTAAGGGCGGTGCCACGACGGTCGGCGTGCTGATGGCGCTCGCGCCATTGCTGTTGCTCCCCGCGCTGGTCACCTGGCTTGTGGTGGTGGCGACGACCGGCTTCGTCGGCCTGGCGACGATGCTGGCGGCCGCTGTGCTGCCGGTGGTCGTCGCGGTAACTGGACTGCGCGGCCAGGCCGCTCTTTTCGCTTTCCTGCTGCTGATCGCGCTGTTCATCGTGTACACGCATCGAGAAAACGTCTCACGCATGATCCGGCGCGAGGAGAATCGCATGGCCGGCCTGATGATCCTGCGCCGTCCCCGCTGACGGACTGATGAGCGTTCGCGACGGCCTCGTACACATCCTGGCGGACGGCGAACTCCACTCCGGCAGTGCCCTCGCGGCCGCTCTCGGCGTGTCGCGGAGCGCGGTCTGGAAGCAGGTGCACCGTCTCGGCGAACTGGGGCTGGTGATACAGACCGGGCGCGGCTATCGACTCAGCAGCCCTCTCGAGTTGCTCGATTCCGCCCGTATCACCGCCGGTCTCGACAGCGAAACCCGGGCCGCGTGCACGCGACTCGATGTCCGTGCGGTGACGGGGTCGACCAACGCCGTCCTGGCCGCCGAACCCGCCCCGGCGCCTGGCGAGTGGCGTGGAGTCCTCGCCGAGTTCCAGACAGGCGGCCGTGGGCGTCGCGGGCGCCGCTGGGTCTCCCCGTTCGGCAGCGGGTTGTGCCTGTCGGTCAGCTGGTGCTTCGCCACGGCTCCGCGGGATCTGCCCGCGCTATCGCTCGCGGCCGGTGTCGCCGTCAGTCGCGCGCTGGCGAGAGTCGGGGCCACGGGCATGGCGTTGAAGTGGCCCAATGATGTGCTCTGGGGCGGTTCGAAGCTGGCTGGCATCCTCGTCGATGTCGACGGTGATTCCCGGGGCCCGTTACGCGCTGTCATTGGTATCGGGCTCAATCTTTCCGTGCCGGACGCGCTGACCCAGGCGATCGTGGCCGAGGGCGGGCTGCCACCGGCGGGACTGGATCGTGCGGTTCCCGGCGGCGAGGTTCCGCGCAATGTGCTGGCCGCCGAAGTGTTGTGCGCGCTGTACCGGGTGTTGCGGGATTTTTCCCGGTCCGGATTTGCGCCTCTGGCCGAAGAGTGGCGGCGCCAGGATTTCCTGTGGGGGCACACCGTCACGGTTCGAGGCGGGCAGGAGGAGGTCGGTGGCATCGCTCGCGGGATAGCCGCCGACGGCGCTCTTCTGGTCGAGTGTCCCGAAGGCCTGGCAGCGGTTTTCAACGGCGAGGTCAGCCTGAGGACCGATCTATGAGGTTGCTCGTCGATATCGGCAATACCCGAATGAAATGGGCCTGGCTGGATGGCGGGGAACTGCGTGACCCGGGTGCGGCAGCGCATCTCGGGAAGGTATCGTCGGCACTGCTCGACCCTTTGCAAAAAGATGGTCATCGGCCCGGCGAGATCCTGATTGCAAGCGTGGCGGCGTCGACCGTGACGGATGCGGTCGCCCAGGGGCTGGCCCGGGGTCTCGCTGCCACGGTCCGGGTAGTGGAAACCGGCGCGGCAGCCTGCGGCGTACGCAACGGCTATCTCGATCCCCGGCAACTCGGCGTCGATCGCTGGCTGGCCATGGTGGCCGCTTTCGCGCGGTACCGGGCACCGCTGTGCGTCGTCGATGCCGGCACTGCGGTGACGATTGATGCCGTCGCCGGTGACGGGAGCCATCTCGGGGGGTTCATCGTGCCAGGCACCGCGCTTATGCACGGTGCCTTGCTGCGCGAAACCGGGCGCATTGAGACGGCAGCGGCGGTCCGACCGATTCGACGGGATGATCCCGGGCCGTGGGGCCGTGATACTGACGCTTGCATCAATCGCGGTTCGCGCAGAGCAATAACTTGCCTGGTCGAGAGCTGCGTGAAAGCATTGACGGGAGCCGAGCGGCCGGGCCCGGTGCTGGTCCTGACGGGTGGCGATGCGCCTGCGCTGCGCGATGCCCTGTCCATGAACGCTGAATACCGACCCATGCTGGTGCTCGAGGGTCTGGCGGCCAGCTACGGCGACTCGTCCGGCTGAGTTCGGCGTTGCTTTATCCATCTCCGCTGCACCGGATGCGTTCGTGAGAAATCTGTTCTTAGCCGTGCTGCTCGCCAATGTGCTGTTTCTAGGGTGGCAACTGTGGATTGCGCCGCCTGAGGTTCCGGCCGAGCGTCTGCTTTCTCCCGGAACGGAGCCAGAGATCAGAACGTCGGGCGCAGCGACCGCGCAGGGGCCAAGCGCCGGGGCCGGTATGAAAGCGGCCGATGCCGGGAGCTTGATGGCCGGCGAGGGCAGCTGCACACGCATCGGGCCGATAGCGGACGGTCAGGACGCCGATGCCCTGAGGGCCCGACTGGCGGCCAGCGGCATCACCAGTTCAATGGCTTCCGAGGAGGGCCAGATCTGGGTCGGGCACTGGGTGCAGATAGAAAGCGTGGCCAGCCGGGAGGAGGCGGATCGGGTGGTATCCGGTCTCGCAGCCGGCGGGCTCCCCGATGCCTATGTCCTGCAGACGTCGCCGCCGTTCTCCATCTCGCTCGGCGTCTTTCGGGACCGCGGACGGGCCGAGGCGGTGATCGCGGCGGCGGTGGCGCTGGGCTTCCAGCCTCAGATCACGGACCGCTTTCGGGCGGGAGCCCAGTACTGGCTGTCCTTTGTCCTGCCGCCCGGCCGGAACCTGCCGGTGGACGTGCTGGGCCGCGAATCTGGTCAGATTCTGCGGGCTGAGCAGGCCCCATGCCCGAGCGCTTCGATTGGCGGGACCCCTTCGATTAATTAGAATCCGCCCTGGCAGCACGGATGGCCGCCGCAGCCCCCAAAGCATTGTGGTGATGCAGTGGTTTTGTAAACCACAGAGCTTGGTTCGATTCCGAGTGGGGGCACCGTCGCCAGCCGGGAAATCAATAGCGCCGGTGCAGCTCCCGATCGCTGCGCGACCCCGCGAAAATTATGGGTTCTTTCCCGGCTTTTGTGTTGACACTGGGGGGGTCGAATCGGACAATAGCGCGCTTCCGTCCGCGGAGGGGTACCCAAGCGGCCAACGGGGGCAGACTGTAAATCTGCTGGTTTATACCTTCGAAGGTTCGAATCCTTCCCCCTCCACCAGTTGAGCTGGTTGGCGGGGCGGATTCGATGACGCCTTTACCACGGACAGTAGAGTATTTAGTGGTTGAATAAGATGCATGCCCGGGCACCATCCCTTATGGCGGGTGGCGCGCGGGCGTGTGCGCGCCGGGTTTCCGGATAAGGGTTGAGGCCACGCCGGGGTTTGAGTTGCGGGCCGAGCGGAAGATCCACGACGCATCAGGCTGAGCGGCCCTGCCAGGTGGCTGGGCATGAAATCGACCGGATCGCGCGAGAAGCAGTGCGGGAAGTCGAACAAGCTGGCGGGTGTAGTTCAATGGTAGAACCTCAGCCTTCCAAGCTGATGACGTGGGTTCGATTCCCACTACCCGCTCCAGGAAAGAGATGGGGACAGTCCCCGGTCTGCCTGGTGAGTGTGATTGGAGCTGTAGGTGCAGGGAGGGGACCGTTCCCATTTCTTTCGCCCACATAGCTCAGTCGGTAGAGCACTTCCTTGGTAAGGAAGAGGTCACCGGTTCAAATCCGGTTGTGGGCTCCAGAAAGACGAGTAACAGATAGAGCTGCCGGTAGAGCACGAGCCGATTTTTCGATAAGCCATGCTGGAACTGCCGAGCACGTGAACCGCGCTGGCGGTTCCTGGATCAGGACGCCTGGAGAAGCTCATGTCAAAAGCAAAATTTGAACGCAAGAAGCCGCACGTCAACGTTGGGACGATCGGTCACGTGGACCATGGGAAGACGACGCTGACCTCGGCGCTGACGAAGGTGATGGCGGAGAAGTTTGGCGGCGAGTTTCGCTCGTACGACCAGATTGACGCAGCGCCGGAGGAGAAGGCGCGCGGGATCACGATTGCGACGGCGCACGTGGAGTACGAGAGCACGAAGCGGCACTACGCGCACGTGGACTGCCCGGGGCATGCCGACTACATCAAGAACATGATCACCGGAGCCGCGCAGATGGACGGGGCGATCCTGGTGGTATCGGCGGCCGACGGGCCGATGCCGCAGACGCGCGAGCACATTCTGCTGGCGCGCCAGGTGGGGGTGCCCTACATCGTGGTGTACCTGAACAAGGCCGACATGGTCGATGACAAGGAGCTCTTGGAGCTGGTGGAGGTGGAGGTGAGGGAGCTTCTGTCCAAGTACGAGTTTCCCGGGGACAAGACCCCGATTGTGATCGGTAGCGCTCTGAAAGCTCTGGAGGGGGAGGACTCGGACTTGGGAGTGAAGTCGATCTACAAGCTCGCCGAGGCCCTGGATAGCTACATTCCGATGCCCAAGCGCGCGGTGGACGGGCCGTTTCTGATGCCCGTGGAGGACGTGTTCTCGATCTCAGGGCGCGGCACGGTGGTCACCGGCCGGGTGGAGCGCGGGATTGTGAAGGTGGGCGAGGAGCTGGAGATTGTGGGCCTGAAGCCGACCTTGAAGACCGTGTGCACGGGCGTGGAGATGTTCAGGAAGCTCCTGGATGAAGGCCAGGCGGGGGACAACATTGGGGTTCTTCTCAGAGGCACCAAGCGCGAGGAAGTCGAGCGCGGGCAGGTGCTCGCGAAGCCCGCGAGCATCACCCCGCACACCAAGTTCGAGTGCGAAGTCTACGTTCTGTCCAAGGAAGAAGGCGGCCGACATACCCCGTTTTTCCCGGGGTACCGGCCGCAGTTCTACTTCAGGACCACCGACGTGACGGGCAGCTGCGAGCTGCCCGCGGGCACCGAGATGGTGATGCCGGGGGACAACATCAAGATGGTGGTGACGCTGATCGCCCCCATTGCCATGGAGCAGGGCCTGCGCTTTGCCATCCGCGAGGGCGGCAAGACCGTCGGGGCGGGCGTCGTGGCCAAAGTGATCGAGTAA
>CAYONG010000027.1:0-19002 GCA_964405235.1 uncultured bacterium
AAGTCCCGGATCGTCGCCATACTCTTCCTCACGGCCGTCCTTCTCTCCTCCGGGTCTCCCCCGGTGGACGCCGCGACGCTCGCGCGTGGGTCGCCGGTCCCCGGCGCTACCCGCTCTTCTCCCGCGTTTCCTGCTGCACCCGCTCCAAGAACGCCTGGCGGGTCATCGCTTCGAGCTGCCCCACCCCCTTGCGGCGCGGCGCCACGGTGCCGGCTTCGGCCTCGCGCGGCCCCACCACCAGCATGTAGGGGATCTTCTGCAGCTCGGCGTCGCGGATCTTGGCGCCCATCTTGTCGTCGCGCAGGTCCACCTCGGCGCGCACGCCGCCGGCCTTGAGCATCGCCGTTGTGTCGTTGGCATAATCAAGCCCTTTGGGATTCGCCGGGATGACCATCACCTGCACCGGTGCCAGCCACACCGGGAACTCGCCGCCGGTGTGTTCGATATAGATGCCGACGAAGCGCTCGACCGAGCCGAGCAGGGCGCGGTGGAGCATGATCGCCTCATGATCCTGGCCGTCCGCCCCGGTGTAGTAGACGCCGAAGCGATTGGGAAGGTTCAGGTCCACCTGGATGGTCGGGCACTGCCACTCGCGCCCGAGCGCGTCCTTGAGCTTGACGTCGATCTTGGGCGCATAGAACGCGCCGCCTCCTTCGTCGACCTCATACGGCTGGCCACGCTTCTCGAGCGCATCTCTGAGGGCAGCGGTGGCGAACTCCCATTGCTCCTCGGTGCCGAGTGAATGATCCTTGGGGCGGGTGGCGAGGTAGCAGGTGTAGGTGTAGCCGAAGCTCTTGAGCAGGAAGTCCATCAGGTCGAGGATGCCCGAGACCTCGCCCGCGAGCTGCTCCGGGGTGCAGAAGATGTGCGAGTCGTCCACGGTGAAACCGCGCACGCGGTCCATCCCGTGCAGCACGCCCGAGCGCTCGTAGCGGTAGACGGTCCCCATCTCGGCCATGCGGATGGGCAGCTCGCGGTATGAGTGCTTGCGGGTCTTGTAGATCATGATGTGCATCGGGCAGTTCATCGGCTTGACGCGATAGGGCTGCCCGTCGATGTCCATCGGCGCGTACATCAGATCGGCGTAGTTCTGCAGGTGCCCCGAGATCTCGTAGAGCTTTTCGCTGGCGATGTGCGGGGTGTAGACGAGCTGGTAGCCGCGCTTCAGGTGCTCGTCCTTCCAGAACTCCTCGATGAGATGGCGCACCATGCCGCCGCGCGGATGCCAGTGGATCAGCCCCGCCCCCACCTCCTCGTGGACCGAGAACAGGTCGAGGTCCTTGCCGAGCCTGCGGTGGTCGCGCTTCAGGGCCTCCTCGATCTGGGCGAGATGGGCCTCGAGTTCCGCCGGGCTCGCGAAGGCGGTGCCGTAGATGCGCTGGAGCATCTCGTTGCGCTCGTTGCCAAGCCAGTAGGCGCCCGCGACGTGAGTGAGCTTGAACGCCTTGATGTCGCCGGTCGAGGCGACGTGTGGGCCGCGGCACAGGTCGAGAAAGCGGCCGTTGCGATAAAAGGTAACCTTGTCGCCCGCCGGGATCTGCGAGATGAAGTGGACCTTGAACTTCTCCCCTGCCGCCTCGAAGCGTTGGATGGCCTCGTCGCGGCCGCTCTCGGTGTGCTCGAACGGCTGGTTCTCGGCGATGATCTCGCGCATGCGCGCCTCGATCCGCTCGAGGTCCTCCGGGGTGAACGGCTGGGCGCGGGCGAAATCGTAATAGAAGCCGCTCTCGATCGGCGGGCCGCCGGCGACCTTGACGTCGGGAAACAGCTCGGTGACCGCGCTCGCGAGGATATGGGCGGCCGAGTGACGCACGCGGTAGAGCGCCTCACCCCCGGGATACTGGGAGAGGTCGGGGCCGCTTCGGGCTGCTGCCATCGACATGATCGGCGTCCCCGGGACAGGCGCCCGCACCGCGCGGATGGGCGGGACGGCGGGCCTATAAGATGGTGGGCGATACTGGACTTGAACCAGTGACCCCTTGCTTGTCGAGCAAGTGCTCTACCAGCTGAGCTAATCGCCCGCGGAGCGAAGGATTTAAGACGTTTACCCGCCCGGGTGTCAAGACGACAGCGCCGCGTGATAGGCTTGTGAGGTGATTTCGCGCTGGATGGAGCCCTCGATGAAGGTCAACGCCATGGGGTCGCGCATCGCCCGCCGCGCCGGGTTCCTCGGCGCGGCGCTCGTGCTCGCGGCCGTGTTCCCGGTGACCGCCGACTCCGGCCTGAGCCCGGGGCTGGCGCGCCTGAGCGCGGCCGATCCCGAGCAGCGCGTGGTGGCCTGGGTCTACTTCACCGATCGCCCGACCGTGAAACAGGGACCGGAGGCCATCGAGGCCGCGCGCGCGTACCTGTCGCAGCGCTCACTCGAGCGCCGGCAACGACGCAGCGGGCTGGGGCCGGTCGTCGCCGACCTCCCCGTCCACGAGCCCTACCTGCGCGCTTTGCAGGCGCACGGGGCGAAGGTGCGGGGCGCAAGCCGTTGGTTGAATGCGGCGAGCGTGGAGATCCCGGCGCGCCTCGCGCCCGAGCTCGCCCTCCTCCCGTTCGTCTCGCGTGCCGAATTGGTCCCGACCGGACGCCCGATCCGTCCGGTGGACGATGGCAATCCGGTGTGGGACGGCGGCCCCGCGCAGGTGGCGCCTCCGAGCGCCGGCGATTCCGGCGTCGACGAGCTGGCCGCACCCTCGCGCATGGCGATGCCTCCTGGCGACCCATCCTATTACGGTGGGTCGTTCCGCCAGCTCGAGATGATGCAGGTCCCGGCCCTGCACGGCTTGGGGCTGAGCGGAGCGGGCGTACTCGTCTGCATGCTCGACACCGGCTTCACGCTCACGCATGAAGCGTTCGCGGGTCTCGACGTGGTCGCCAAGCGCGATTTCATCCACGGGGATCTGAACGTGGACGAAGAAGCGGGCCAGGACGTATCGGGACAGGCGAATCACGGCAGCTGGACGCTCGGGTGCGTGGCCGGGCACAAACCGGGCACCTACATCGGCGGCGCCTTCGCAGCGTCGGTGGCGCTGGCCAAGACCGAAAACCTCCCGACCGAGACCCCGGTCGAGATGGACTACTGGCAGTTCGCCGCCGAGTGGGCGGATAGTCTCGGAGCCGACATCATCTCGTCGAGCCTCGGGTACAGCGAGTTCGACAACTCGGGAGACTCCTACACCTACGCCGACATGAATGGTCGCACCACGGTGGTCTCTCTCGCGGCCCTCGAGGCCACCCGGCGCGGCATCACGGTGGTGACGGCGGCCGGGAACGAGGGCACCGTGCCCTGGTTCTACATCATCGCCCCCGGCGACGCCGACTCACTGATCACGGTGGGCGCGGTGGACTCGTTGGACGTCGTGGCCTCGTTCTCATCCCACGGACCCTCGGCCGACGGCCGGATCAAGCCGGATGTCACCGCCATGGGCAGGAGCGTCCTCACCATCGTCCGCACCGCTCCCACGAGCTACACGCGCCTGAGCGGAACCTCGTTCGCGACCCCGCTCACGGCCGGCCTGGCGGCGTTGCTGCTCGAGGCGCACCCGACCTGGGGACCGGTCGACGTGCGGGATGCGCTGCGCGAGACCGCCCTCAATCATGCCGCACCCAACAACACCATCGGCTGGGGTCTGGTCCAGGGGCTCGACGCCCTGGCCTGGGCGCCGGTCACGGGTGTGCCATCCCCGATGGTGACGGCATCCGGTCTGCGGCTTGCGGCGGGTCCCAATCCGGTGCGCGCGGGGGTCTCGAGCATCATCCGCTTCTCGGCGCCTGCCGGTGATGCGGTCAGGCTCGAAGTGGTCGATCTTTCGGGTCGCCGCCGCACCCGCCTCTTCGAGGGGCCGGCGTTCGGAGAACGCACGCTTGCATGGGCCGGGCAGGACGCGAATGGAGTGCGGCTTGCGCCGGGCATTTACTGGCTGCGGCTCACTCCCGCCATCGCGGAGCGCGGCTCTTCTCCGGGGTCGACGAGCGGGAGCGCCTCGGTGCGGGTTGTGGTGCTTCCCTAGCACCGTTTCGAGGCGACGCGCCGTCGGGGTCCCGGAGCCGCCTACACCCTCCGCCCCACCACGCTCGCGATGGTCCGGATCTGCCCCACCAACGCCTCGAACTGCTCCGGATAGAGCGACTGGGCGCCATCCGAAAGGGCATGATCGGGGTCGTTGTGCACCTCGATGATCAGCCCGTCGGCGCCGGCGGCGATCGCCGCGCGCGCCATCGGCGCCACCTTGTTGCGGATGCCGGTGCCGTGGGAGGGATCGACGATCACCGGCAGGTGCGAGAGTTCTTTGACCACCGGGATGGCGTTCAGGTCGAGGGTGTTGCGGGTGTAGGTCTCGAAGGTGCGGATGCCGCGCTCGCACAGGTTGACCTGGGAGTTGCCGTGCGACAGGATGTGCTCGGCGCTCATCAGCCACTCCTCGATGGTGGCGGCGAGCCCGCGCTTCAGGAGCACCGGCTTCACGGCGTGGCCGACCTCCTTCAGAAGCGAGTAGTTCTGCATGTTGCGCGCCCCAACCTGCAGGATGTCGGCGTAACGGGCGACGAGCTCCACCTGCTGCGTGTCCATCACCTCGCTCACCACCGCCAGGCCGTGCGCGTCGGCGGCGCGGCGCAGGAGCTTCAGGCCCTCCTCCCCCAGCCCCTGGAACGAGTAGGGCGAGGTGCGCGGCTTGTACGCGCCGCCTCGCATCACGGTGGCCCCGGCGCGCGCGACCGCGGCGGCGATCGCGAACACCTGCTGCTCGCCCTCGACCGAGCATGGGCCGGCCATGATGGCGAGCTGCGCGCTGCCGATCGCGCAGCGGCCGACCGAGATCACCGTGTCGTGGGGCTGGAACGCGCGGCTCGCGAGCTTGAACGGCGCCGGGATCTTCGTGACCGACTGCACGCCGGGCCATGCGGCCACCGCCGTCCAGTCCACACCGCCCGGATCGCCCACCGCCCCGAGGCGCACCTGCCCCTCGTGGTCGGTGCGATGCACCGCCAGTCCGAACATGCGCAAGCGGGTGGCGATGTCGCCCGCCACCACCTCAGTCACCGCGCGTTCGAGCAGCACCAGCATGGATTCGTCTCGTTCCTCGCTTCTACCTGAGAGTCTAGGGCCCCGGCTCCGACTACTTCTCGCGGCCGCGCAGAGCGCGCTGGCGCAGCCACACGTCCATCAGGGTGATGGCCATCATGGCCTCGGCCACCGGCACCACGCGCGGGCAGATGCAGGGGTCGTGGCGGCCCTCGATGGCGATAGTGGTCGTCCGACCCTTCTTGGTGACCGCCTTCTGCGGCTTGCCGATCGAAGTCGCCGGGCGGACCGCCACGCGGACCTGGATGTCGGCCCCGTTGCTGATCCCCCCCGCGATGCCGCCGGCGAAGTTGGTGAGAAAGCGCTTGCCGTCAAAGACGTCGTTGGTCCTGGAGCCCGAGAGCGCGCACATGCCGAAGCCGCCGCCGATCTCCACACCCTTGGTCGCGGGGATCGAGAGCATCGCCGCTCCCAGCAGGGCGTCGAGCTTGGCCATCGTGGGATCGCCCCAGCCCGCCGGCACGCCGCGCGCGACCACCTCGACCACACCGCCCACCGAGTCCTTCTGGTCGCGGGCGTGCAGGATGACGGCCGCCATCTTGCTCGCCGCCAGAGTGTCAGGGCACCGTACGGGATTCTTCTCGGTGACGCCCCAGTCGCGGCGCATGGCCTTGACGTCACCCACCTGGACCGTGCCGCCGACCACGTCCACCCCGACCGTCGCCAGGGCGGCGCGGGCGAGAGCACCGGCGGCGACCCGGCCGACGGTCTCGCGGCCCGATGAGCGTCCGCCGCCGCGATGGTCGCGCAGCCCGTACTTCTGGATGTAACTGTAGTCGGCGTGTCCGGGGCGGAAGACGTCCTTGAGCGCGTCGTAGTCCTTGGAGCGGGCGTCGGTGTTGCGGACCATCATCGCGATCGGCGTGCCGAGGCTCAAGCCTTCGAAGACGCCAGAGAGGACCTCGACCTCATCGGCCTCGCTCCGCTGCGTGGTGAGCGCACTCTGCCCGGGCCGCCGGCGGTCGAGCTCGCGCTGGATGGCCGCTGCATCGACCTTGATGCCGGGCGGCATGCCGTCCACCACGACGCCCACCGCGGGCCCATGCGACTCGCCAAAGGTGGTGACGACGAACAGCCGGCCGAACGAGGAGGACATCGCTAGCGCGCCCGCCGGCGTGGTCGCGGCGTGGCCGCAGCGGCCGCCTTGCGCTGCTGCATGCCCTGGTAGGCCGCGATGCTCTTCGCCCGGAAGGCCGCGTGCGCAAGTGCCATGGTCTCGAACTGGTGGAGGAAATTAGGCCGCATGTCGGCGCGCGCATCGGCGATCCACGCCTTGCAGCGGTCCCACGTCACGATGTCTTCGCCCGTGTGATCGAAGAACAGGTCCGGGTGAAGGACGCCGCGGTTGACCAGCATGCCCACCATCTCCCAGTAGGAAACGGTCATGCGGAAATGCCGGTCCTCCTCGTTGTGGGTGAGCCAGCGCGACTTGATCTCCGCCCAGCTCGACGGCTTGAACTCGCTCAGGAACCAGGCCCGGGCCTGGCGCAGCTCGGGCTCGCGGCGGACCTCGTAGAGGTGGAGCAGCAGCTCGGCGTCGGCGTGGCTGGGTTTGCGCATGGCGGAGGACCTCGGGGAGGGGGCGGGTAGATGATGGTCGACGGCACTGTAGCAAGGGCGGGATGGGGATTGAAGTGAGCGCTCGCGCTCCCCTCAAGACGCGCTGATGGGGTATCGTATGGCGTCTTCGCTCGTCACCGCCTTCCGCGACCGGGCCCCACATCCGAGGAATCCCTCCATGGCGCTTCACCGCACCCTCGTTGCCCTGGCCTCGGTCCTTGCCGTGTTGGCCCCGTCCGTCACGGTCACCCCCCAGACCCATGACCATCCGCATCCCCCGGCGACCGCCTCCCAGTCGCCCTCGGGCCCCGCGATCCAGCTGGTCGCGACCATCCCGGTCGAGAGCGCCATCGGCGATCCCACCATGCCGGGGACGGCCGGCACCTGGGTCGAGATGATCGACGGTGCCCAGCGGGCGCTCGAGCTCGAGCACTTCTATATCTCCCACTGGCCCGGCGAGCCGACCGGGCCGGTGATCGACGCGATCGGCCGCGCAGCCCGGCGCGGGGTCAGGGTGCGGATCCTGCTCGACGTGCGGTTCAAGGCGACCTATCCCCACCCGGCCGACTCGCTCGGGCGCCTCACCGGGATCGAACTGCGCTGGCTCGACATGAAGAAAGTCTCGGGCGGCGGGGTCCAGCACGCCAAGTTCATGGTCGTGGACGGGCTGCACGTGTTCGTAGGAAGCCAGAACTTCGACTGGCGCGCCCTCAAGCATATCCACGAGCTGGGGGTGCGCGTGCGAGATGCGCGCATTGCAGGGACTTTTCAGCGCGTGTTCGAGTACGACTGGAAGGCCGCCGTCCCGGACGCGGCCCCGGCGGTCGCGGGCTCCGCGGGTCGGCTGTCCCCGGCCGCGCGCGCGATGTTGCCCATGAGGCTGGTGCAGGCCGAGGGCGACACCGCCCTGGTGTGGCCGACCTTCAGCCCCATCGGGCACATCCCGGACTCCTTGCTGTGGGACCTCGATCACATCGTGCGGCTGCTCGATTCGGCGCGCGGCGAGGTGGTGCTGCAGGCCCTGAGCTACGGCTCGGGCCGCGGCAGCGAGCGCGACTCGACCCTCGACCTCGCACTGCGGCGCGCGGCGGGTCGCGGCGTCAAGGTCAGGCTGCTCATCTCGGACTGGGAGGCGGACAACGCGCGCATCCGCGACCTCCAGCAGCTCTCGCAGGTGCCGAACGTCGAGGCGAAGCTCTCGACCGTGCCCGAGTGGAGCGGCGGCTACATCCCCTTCGCCCGCGTCGAGCACTGCAAGTACCTGGTGGTCGACACGCTATGGACGTGGGTGGGCACCAGCAACTGGGAGCCGGACTACTTCCACACCTCGCGCAACGCGGCGCTGGCGATGCAGAATCGCCCGCTCGCGCTCCAGGCCCGGAAGATGTTTGAGACCGGCTGGAGCTCGCCGAATGCGCAGGTGGTGAACGCCATCGAGAGCTACAAGCCGAAGATCCATCGCGAGACCCCGCCACCGGGCCGGAAGGTCTACGGGAAGTAGTTGCGTGCGCCGGGGCTCACCTGCGTGCCCCGGTGAAGAGCACCGCCACGCGCTCGTGCGCCGCGATGATGCCGTGGCGGCGGAGCACCAGAACCCCCGCCAGCCCGGCGGCGCCGGTCGCGTCTACCGGGATCCCGGTGGACCCGACGGCGAGTGCGGTTGCTTCGCGCAGCGCATCCTCGCCCACCACCACCGGGAAGCCGCCGCTCTTAAACATCCCCGCCACGGGCTCGTGCCAATCGTAGGTCTCATCGTCGAGGATGCCGTGGGCGATGCTGTGCGGAGCCTCCTCCCACGGCCACATGAACTCCGAGCGATGACTCATCGCATAGGCTAGCGCCACAACCACATCTGGGCTTGCGCTCATTGGCCACATGAGGTCGGCCAGCGCCGCGTCCTCCAATTCGGCCGGGCCGCCGGTCGCGGTCTCGGCACGCCCCGCGAAGATCCGCCGCCGGACCCGACGGAAGGCGCGCGTGAGCGGATGACTTCCCTCGGTCTGGACCGCGTGAATGCGCGGAAGCCCGGGGATCACTCCGAACGCCACCGCCTCGCGCAGGCCCTCGATGCAGGCGCTGATCAGCGCTCCTCCCCCGACCTGGACGAACAGCCGGTCCAATCCTTCACCCGCGGCGGCGAGCGAGGCCGCCAACTCCCAGGCGAGGGTCTCGCCGCCTTCGACCGTGAGTCCGTTCTCCACGGCCTGGCAGCAGAACGGGATCGCTCCGGCCGCCACCGCGCGGCGGAAGGCGTGCATCGTCGGATCGCCCGGCACCCCCGTCGTGCGCGCGCAGACCACGATTCGCGTCCGCAGCGCCTCCAGTCGCGCGACCACCGCGGGCTCGGCGTCCGCCGGGATGAACGCGGTGAGCGGGCGCTCGGTCGCGCGCGCCAGCACCGCGGCGGCCAGCGCGGCGTTCCCGCAGCTGGCGATCGCGAGGCCGTGCCGTTGGTGCGCATCGCGCGCAGCCGGGTCGAGCCACTCGGCCACCTCGAGCGCGAGGGCGAGGCCCATGAGATGGCGTCCCTTGTGCGAGCCCGAAACGTTGCCGGTCTCGTCTTTCACCCAGAGCGCCCCCGGCGCGGCGAGTCCCAACCGCGCGCCCAGCGACGCCGCGCGGGCGAACGGCGTCTCGGCGAAGCCCCGCCCGTCCACCGCGGCGATCCGCGCTTCCAGCCGCCGCACCATTGCCACGTACTCCTCGTCGGGCATCCCGGCCGCACGGGCGACCTGCCAGGCGTGCGTGAGCGCGCGAAACCGCACGAACGGATCCGGCTCGCCGTCGCGGGGGACCTGGTCGCCGAGGGGGACGTGGTGCGCCAGCGGCCGGCGCACTTTGCGGTCGCGCGCGAGGAGCAATGGGTGCTCTACGCCGGTTTCTGTAACGAATGCGGGAACTGCGACCCGTTCTGCCCCGAGGAGGGCGGCCCGTTTCGCGTCAAGCCGCGACTATTCGATTCGCGCGCGGCGTTTGGCGCGGCGGCGCCCGGTGATGGCATACTCATCGAGGAAGAGGGGCGCAGGATATCCGCGCGATTCGGCGGCCTGGCCCACGAGCTGGAACGGGGCGCAAAAGAGGCGCGGTTCTCGGACGGCGTCATCGAGGCGGGGCTCGACGCGGAGCACCGCGTCTCGTCGAGCCGCCTCCGGGCGCCACGCGAGGGACACACGCTTCCGCTCTGGCGTTACCACGCGCTGCGGCTGCTGAGCGACGCCGTGCTCCGCGGCATCAATCCAATCATCCACCAAGGAAAGGAATGACCTTCATGTCACTGCGAAAGCTGCTGTCGGCCTCGCTTCTGCTCTGTTTCGCCTCGATCGCGTTCGCAGGTGCCCCGGCCTCGGGAACCGACGCCGTCCGCGTCGGCGCCGCCATCACCTCGAAGAAGGCAACCGACATCGCCAGGCTCGCGAAGGACCCGAAGAAATACGTCGGCCAGACGGTCAGGATCGACGGCACGGTCAAAAAGGTGTGCCAGGGGGCCGGCTGCTGGGTCGAGGTCGCTTCGGGCAAGGGCGTGACCTTCCTCGCCAAGAGCCTCGATGAGTCCGTGCTGCTGCCCAAGGACTGCGCCGGTCGGAAGATCGTGGTCCAGGGAATCGTGACCATGATGCCGGCCAAGGACGCCGAGGCGCACCAGCATGCGGATCATGCGGCTGAGGGCCACGAGTGCCCGGCCCCGACCTACCTGATCTCCACGCAGGGGGCGGAGTTGGTGGCGGCGAAGAAGAACTGACGCGACGGTCGTTGCGCCGGCAGGTCGCGGTCATCGCTCCCCTTTTCGATCCTCCCTAAGGACCATGAAGACGAACACCAGGTGTTTCTTCGTTCTGATCGCCCTGTTTTCGCTTACCCTAATCGGCGGCTGCAAGGGCACCGTCGCGATCAAAACGCTGCTTGACGATCCGTCCCAGTACGACAAGAAGACCGTCCAGATCGCGGGGACGGTGACCAACAGCATCGGCGTGCTGGGATACGGCGCCTACCGGATCGACGACGGGACGGGAACCCTGACCGTGGTGAGCAAGGGAGGCGGCGCCCCGCGCGAGGGCGCACGGGTGGGTGTCGAGGGCGAGTTCCGCTCCGCGTTCACGCTCGGCACCGAGACCGTGGCCGTGCTGATCGAGACGCGTAGGGGCGCCGAGTAGCCGGGTCCCGCTGGAGGGTTGGCGCAAGCCATTCACCGTGGTGCGGGGAAACCCGCAGGTCGCGGACGGACAGGTGCGGCCCGGCGGAGACCTGGTGGCCTGCATGTCGAACGAGTCAGGCGAGTCGCAGGTCTACCTCACCCGCTTCCCGTCAGGCGAGGTGCGCTGGCAGGTCGCGGTCACGGTGGCCGGGAACCCGACCCTGGGGCGTCCGGAGCGACCCTTCTCGCGGCCCCCGACGGGGCAGGGTGCCTTTTCGTGGCACAGCGGATTCGACCTCACCGCGGATGGCAGCCGATTCGTGATCAATCGCCCCGCCGGCGACCGCACGCGGCCCCCGAGTGTCACGGTGATCCAGAACTGGTACTCGGAGTTCAAGGGCAAGAAATAGCCGTCGCCCTGGCCTTTACTCCAACACCACGGCCTTCCTCACCGCTGCCCGCAGCCCCTGCGTGAGCCGTACCAGGTAGACGCCGGCGGGCAGGTGCTCGCGCAGATCGACCGCGTACCGCCCCGCGCCCATCGTGCCCAGCGCGCGCGCCGCCACGCGCCGGCCCGCGATGTCCACCAACTCGAGCACGGCCGGCCCGTCGTCGGCGAGCGTGAACTCGACCCGAAGCGCCCCGCGCGAGGGCTGGGGGCTCACGCCGTGCAGCGCGAACTCGAGCGGCCCGGTCGCCGCTGCCGGATCGAACGTGGACACCGGCTTCGATGCCGACCCGGGCCCCGAACCCACCACCGACGAGCTCTCCGCCCCCATCGCTCCCTCCGACGACCCGGCGCTCATCTGCGGCGCCAGGCCGCCGTACTCGACGTGCAGCAGCGCCGCGCCCGTGGGATCCATCTCCTGGGTACTCGCCGTCCGCTTCCCGGTACCGGAACCGGTGATGATGATGGCGATCGCATTGCCGCTCCCCCAACCCGGCCGATCCACGATCTCCTGGATCACGGTCTTGAGCTCGGACGTGCGCTGCGACGGTCCGGCCTCGCCCACCACGGTCCATGCCGGAGGCGACCAGATCGCCGACGCGGCCGTGAGCGGGCGACTGGACACGCTGTTGTTGGCGATGGCGAAGGTCGCAGGGTTGTCTGCGGCTTGTCCCTTGAGGATGAGGTTCGTAACCTCGCTATCGGTGCCGTCCGCCTCGAACTGGACGTACGCCCGGATGATCGTGGCGCCTGCCGGCACCGCGACGTCCGTGAAGCGCAGTCCCACCGTCTGGCTGCCGGAGTCGTACACCAGGTCCAGGTCGAAGGCGTTGCGCACGATCTTGCCATTCTCGCCCTCCTCGGCGTCGTCGCTGCCGGCGCTGACGCGGCGCTCCACTGCCGGTGGAGGCGGCTGGACCGTGACCTGCACCTGGTCGGAGGCATTCAGGGCGCCGTCGTTCGCGGTGAGACGGAGGACGTAAGTCCCCGCAGTCGTGAAGGTGGCTCGCGTGTCCGTAAGATTCGCGTTCTGAAACATGACCCGGCCCGGTCCGTTCACCATGGTCCAGTTGGTCGTCACGGTGCCTGGCGGAGCCGGCAGGCCGTCGTCGGTCACCGTCCCATCGAGGATAGCGTAGGAGGGGATCATGATGGTCTGATTAGCCCCGGCATCCACCACCGGGGGGGCATTCGGCACCGGGAGCACGACGATGACCACGGAGTCCGTGGTGCTGAGCTCGCCGTCGTCCCCGGTGAGCCGAAGGACGTAGATCCCGGGGGCGGAAAACGCCGCCCGGGTCTGCGCGAGGGTCGCGTCCTGCAGCGTGACCGTTCCGGGCCCACTGCCCTTGGCCCAGTTGACCGTGACCGTCCCCGGCGGGATGGGCAGCCCGTCGTCGATGACCGTGCCGTCGAGGGCCGCCTCCCCCGGGAGCGTGACGGTTGACTGCGGCCCCGCGTCCACAACCGGGGGCATATTGGGGGGCCACTGAACGGCGATCTCCACCAGGTCTGACGAACTCAGCAGACCGTCGTTCGCCGTGAGCTGGAGGACATAGGTGCCCGGCACGGAGAGCGTGGCGTGCGCGTCCACCAGCAGCGGGTTATCGAAAGCGACCGAGCCCGGTCCACTCACCACGCCCCACATGGTGCCGGGCCTCGGGGGGTACGGCAGGCCGTCATCGACGACGGTGCCGTGGAGGACCACATCAGCCCGGGGATAAGGGCCCGCCTGGGGGCCGAGGATGTCAGATCGCACCACCTCTATCACATCCAGGGTGAGCGTGACGGTGAGATCCGGCCCGGCGCTGACCAGCGGCGCCGTGTTGGCCGCGGTCTCGAAGGCGCCCATGTCCGGCGCGTCTCCCTCGTAGCTCGTGGGCGGCAGGTTCAGCACCATCTGGCCCCGCCACTGGTAGAACGCCGCCCCTGCGTCTATGGCAGGACTGGGAGGCGTCAGCTGACCAATGGAATCGAGCCGTGGCGAGGCGAGCAGCTGGTGTAGTGGGTCGATGATGCTCTCGATGTAGTTCGTCCCGTTGCTCCAGAACAGGTTGTACGAGGCGATCGAGTTGCCTCCGACCCGCCGCAGGGCGGTCCCCTGGGTGTCGGTGAAGATGTTGTTGAGGGCGATGAGATTCGCCCCTCCCACCACGCCGTTCATCTCGCCGATGAACGTGTTGTTGATCACGTAGATGCGCTCGGCGACCGGAGCGCCCACGAGGCTCTCGATCGTCACACCATCGGGCATGCATCCGATCGCGGCGCTCGACCCCGCGCCGTTGAAGTTTGCCTCGAAATGGTTGTGCTCGATCCGGATGATGTAGTTGGAAATGACCGGGTAGTCGATGAGTTGCACTCCATCTTCGCCATTTCCGGTGATGCGGTTCCGCAGGATGTTCACCTCTCTCGTCACGCCGTTGTACGTGTACATCCGGTACTCGATGCCGTCGTCCAGATTGTCCCGGATGATGTTGTCCGCGATGGTGATGTTCATCCGGCCGTTCAGGTCGATGCCGTCGTCGGAGTTGTTGGCGAACAGGCTGTTGCGGATCGTGCCACCCGATCCGGGCACGTAGTCCACGCCGTCGCCGTTGGCGATGAGGCGGCAGTGCGTGACATCCACTGTGGAGCCGGAGGCGATGCCGTTCTCGCCGTTCGTGAGGGTCAGGCCGACGATCGCGCTACCGTTGGCGTTGTCTCCGAACTCGAGCACGGCATTGCCGGTACAGCCAACAGCGCCCCCGCATGCGCCTGGGGCGACGCTGTGTAGCACCGTCTGGGCGATCAGCGCGGTGTCCCCTGTCACGACGTACCACGACGCGATGGTGAGGGATTTGCCGTTGATCCAAGCGCCGCCGGTGTGAACCCCCGGCGCCACGAGGACGGTGTCGCCGCTGGCGGCGGCGATGACAGCGGCGCCGACCGTCGGATGAGCAGCCGGGACTTGAAGCGTCGCCGCGGACAGTTGCTCCACAAGCGTCGTCGTCGGCAGGAGCGCGATGGTGATGAGAAGCGTGGGCCCGAGGTGCAGGGACGCGAACCCCGCAATCGGTTCCCGCGGGGTCGGAAGGTGTCTGTGGAACAGTCGCACAGTGCGTTTGGCTCCGAAGTACAAGGATCGAGGTGCGATTAGTGGAGCCTGGGGCGCGGCAAATGGTGATGGCACACAATTCTAGGGGCGCCGGGGGCTGTGGGCCTAGCTTTGTGGCGGCCGGGGTCGTGGCCGAGGGCGAGAACCATTGCGCCCTGCACGTTTCGCCCGAACGACAGGCTGGAATGCAACGATCTGGGCGCCAGATTCCCGAGACCTCCCCGACGACCTCGCACTCCCATAGACGATGGGATGACCGATTGCTCGGGCTCGGCTAATGTGGGGATGTGTCGATCCCGACCACGCCAGGCAGCGCATCAGCGAAGGAACCCGGAGCCATGACCGCACGGCAGCCCAACAACCCCCTGCATGGGATCACCCTCGAGGCGATGCTGCGGCAGATGATCGAACGCTTTGGTTGGGAGGGCCTGGCGAGGGACATCCCGATCAACTGCTTCCTCGTCGATCCCAGCATGACTTCGGCGCTCAAGTACCTGCGCAAGGCGCCGCGCGCGCGCAAGAAGGTCGAAGAGATCTACGCGCGCTTCGTAGCGGGCGGACGGACTGAGCGAGGGGGGCGGGCTCAGCCGCGCTGATTCGACTCGTCCACGGAGATTACCCGACCTTCGCGCAAGCGTACGCGACGCATGACGATGCCCAGTTCGCTCTCGAAGCGGCGGACCAGCCGGGCCTCGTCCGCAGTCATCAGGGTGACCGCCTGCCCCTTCGCGCCCGCGCGGGCGGTGCGGCCCACGCGATGCAGATACGCCTTGCTCTGTGTCGGCACGTCCAGATTGATGACGTGCGTGACGCCCTTGATGTCGAGTCCGCGCGCGGCCACATCGGAGGCGACCAGCACGCGAACCTGGGCGCTGCGGAAATCATCCATCGCCTGCTTGCGATCCCGCTTGTCGAAAGCCGCGTGAAGGTCCGCAACCGGGATCTTGTGATGGGCCAGGTGCGCCGCGACCTTCGCGGCGGTCTCGTTTCGGTGCGCGAACACCATCGCGCGTTCGGGCCGGAGCGCGTGCAGGAGTTGTCGCAGCACCGCCGGCTTGTCGCGCCCCTCGCAGACAAGATAGAGATGCTCGATGTTCTCGTTCACCGGCGCGGCACCGACTTGCAACATGATCAGTTCAGGCGCGAGCGCTGCGATGGCTTTGGCGCTCTCCGGCTGTTCCGTCGCCGACGCAAAGACCAGCTGCCGCCCGCGCGGCATGGCCTGGATGATCGCTCGGATGCCCGGCAGGCTCTCCTCGATCAGCAGCCGGTCGGCCTCGTCGATCACGACGCTCCTGACGGATTGTGCCTTCAGCTTGCCCATGCTCATCAACTCGAGGATACGGCCCGGGGAGCCGACCACGATCTGCGGCCTGGTCTTCAGCTTGTCGATCTGCCGAGCCATCGAGGTGCCGCCGATGAGCAGCAGCGTACGAATCGGCCACCCGGCGTGCTGGGCAAGGTCGCAGCACTGCCGTTGGATCTGGATCGCCAGTTCGTGCGTAGGCGCAACGATCACGACCTGCGTCGCCGCCGCTGTCCCATCGATGCGGCAGAAAATAGGAAGCAGATAGGCAAGGGTCTTGCCCGTGCCTGTTGCGGCGTTCAGATAGGCATCCTTGCCCGCCAGCAACACGGGGATCGCCGCGACTTGAATGGCCGTGGGTTGAGTGATCTGCTGCTTGGCCAAGGCCGCGATGAGATCGGAATGTACGAATAGATCAACAAAGGTCATGGATGTCCCGGAGCAACCGTCATCGCGCCTTCAGTCTCTCCTGCCACGACGTCAGCACGCGCAGCGGTGCGGGATTGGGGAGCGGCTCGGTTTCGAGAAGGAGAAAGCGGCGAAGGTCGGGCGAAACACCGACCAGTTGGGTGTTCGGAGGAAGCGTGCACAGGGTGCGCGGTGCCCCCTGCCGGAACCCGCCTTCGAATTGCACGGGGACGGCGAACATGCGGCGTTTCTGGTCGGTCAGAATCAGCGCACGGCCGTCGGCGGACCACAGTGCGCCATCGGGCAGCCAGTCCTCATCGAGCGCGACCTGGAATCGCGTGCCGGGTTGCGGCCAGGACAGGATTCGGAGCTGCCGCCTGCCACTCGCGGCGGTCAGGCATCCCAGCCAGCGGCCATCCGGCGATACCGGGCCGCCATAATCGGATTCCGATGTCCTCTGATAGACCGATGCTTTGGAAGCACCGCCCACCGGCAGCCTCCAGATGTCGGATCCTCCGGTGGAATCGGTGCAGCTCACCGCCAGAAGCCCGTCCGGAGACCAACCGGTCGTCGAGGCGAACAGGCCCGGCGCCGCGAACAGGGCTGTGTCCCGAAGGCTCTCGATGGAGTGGACGTGAACCACGTCGTGGCCCGCCTCCACCGAGTAGGCGATGTGCTTCGAGTCGGGCGACCAGACCAACGAATTGAGCGCTGTGAACTGATTCAAGTTGTCATAGAACGTCAGGCGGTTTGGCGTCGGATGCTCGAGATCCAGCATCCAGAGATCTCCGTTATCACCCATCACGACGGCCACGCGACGCTGGTCGGGCGAGAGCGCGAACGCGGTGGGCGTGTCGAGATCCGGCATTCGCGGCGCAAGGGGGCTGCCGGTCGCGTCATACCAGCGTAACCAGCCCTTCTGGTTCCATTCCGTCTGGTACACCAGCATCCCTCGGCCGCCGGCAGAGAGATTCGGGTACCCGGTCTTGTCGGTGCGGCCGCATTCCGCGATCGCGACGGGAGCGCCGACGAGCTTCAGCGCACGGTCGTCGAACCGCTGAGCCATCACGCGCCGCCGCTCCACGGTCAGGATCCACCCCGGGACGGACTGCACCGCCGCCGTCTCGGTTTCACGGAGCACGCGACCAACTCCCCCGTCAGGGCTCCCGACGCACAGCCACTTCTTGTCATCCCGTCCCAGAGCCACATAGAGGAAGTGCTTCCCATCGGGTAGCCAGCACGGATATCGGTGTCCCATCTCGCGGCGACCGGCATCGAGGGTCGTGATGCGCGTCACCTCGCCGCCTGAGGCCGATACCTTGAACACGGTGCCGCTCAAATCGGGAGCGAAAGCAACCACGCCATCACCCGACCAGGATCCGCCGCGGGCGATCCCCGCGTCGGCGATCGCCACCGGCGCCGAGCCGTCGAGGCCGATCGTGCGCAGCTTGCCATCGGCGAAGAATCCGATCGCGCGCCCATCGGGGGACCAGAAGGGCAGCACGGCATTGGTCGTCCCCGGCAGCACGCGGATCTCGCTTCGCTGAAGCGAGCGCAACGCCAGTTGCGTAACACCGGCCGAGTCGTAGACGACACAAGCCAGTGTGCGCCCGTCGGGTGAGAGGCGCGGGTCCGCGGGGAGCGCGAACTTGTACCCGGCCGGCGGTTCGAGCGTGAACTCCACCGATCCGGAGTCGTGGGGGGCAGGGCGCAGGAGCCATCCAGTCGCGAACGCGGCGATGGTCGCGGTCGCCGCGAACACGATCCAAAACGCAGCTCGCCGTGAGGTTCGCGCCCCCCCGGGCAGTGACGCCTCCGCGCCGCCGCTCCGCGCGATCTCCTCCAACTCGAGACGCACGTCACCGGCGTCGCGCTGGCGCTCGCGCAGGTCTTTTCGCAAGCAGCGCTTCAGCAGCTCCACGAGGCGAGGGGGCGTGTTTGCCGGCAACTGGTTCCAGTCCGGCTCGCGCTCGAGGATGCGCGCCACCAGGTCCGAGACGGTCTCGCCTTCGAACGCCCTCTTGCCCGCGATGCACTCGTACAGCAGGCAGCCCAGCGACCAGATGTCCGAGCGCCGGTCGACGCTCTTCCCGCGCGCCTGCTCCGGGCTCATGTACGCCGCGGTGCCGAGGATCACGCCCGCCTGGGTCGCCGCGTAGGTCATGGTGGGCGACGCCGACAGGTTCGGGTCCGAGCCCGTCGCCGAGGCTGCTCTGCCCTTGGCCAGCCCGAAGTCGAGCACCTTGGCCTCGCCCGATGCTGTGAACATGATGTTCCCGGGCTTCAGGTCACGGTGCACCACGCCGCGTTCGTGCGCCGCCTCGAGCGCCGCGGCGACCTGACGCCCCAGGTCGAATGTGTCCGCGAGCGGCAGGGGCCCGCGCGTGAGGCGGTCGGCAAGCGTCCCGCCATCCACCAGTTCGAGCACGAGGTAGCGAGCGCCCCCGACTTCTTCGAGCCCGAGGATGCCGGCGATGTTCGGGTGCGAGAGCGAGGCCAGCAGCTTCGCTTCGCGCTCGAAGCGCGCGAGGCGTTCGGGATCCTGGGCGAACGCGGTGGGCAACGCCTTGATCGCCACGTCGCGTCCCAGCCGCGGGTCGCGTGCGCGATACACCTCCCCCATGCCGCCCGCGCCGAGGGGCGCGACGATCTCGTAAGGGCCGAGACGGGTGCCGGGGGTGAGCGGCATCTACTTCAACCCCTGGATCACATACAGCTCACTGCGCTGGTTGCTATAGCTGTACGCCAGGTGGCCGTCGGGAGAGGCGATGATGCGGCTTATGCCGGTGACGGCGGCGTGGGCTGGGTGCACGGTCTTCCACGGCTTCCGTGTCCCGGTCGAGACGTTCACGCGGTCCACCTGCATCGCTCCGGGCTCCGAGGAAGTGACGAACAGCGACCCGCCGTCCGCGGCCCATCCGACCACGCGATCCGTGGTCGAGACCCCGGGAATGGGCTGGTAGGCGCGGCTCGAGAGCGT
>CAYONG010000028.1:0-3628 GCA_964405235.1 uncultured bacterium
CCCCTGCTGGACTCAGGGGAAGCCGACGGCCTGCTCTACTACGTGATGCCCTACGTGGCCGGCGAGACGCTGCGCCAGCGGCTGGAGCGAGAGCGGCAGCTGCCGGTGGAAGAGGCGCTGCGGCTGACGCGCGAGGTGGCCGAGGCCCTGGACTACGCCCACCGGCAGGGAGTGGTGCACCGCGACTTGAAGCCCGAGAACCTGCTGCTGGAAGAAGGGCACGCGGTGGTGGCGGACTTTGGGATCGCGCGCGCGGTGGAGGCGGCGGGCGGGGAGAAGCTGACCGCGACCGGCACGATGCTGGGGACGCCCATCTACATGAGCCCGGAGCAGGCGACCGGGGGCGTGGTGGACGGGCGCAGCGACCAGTACAGCCTCGCGTGCGTGCTGTACGAGCTACTGGCGGGCACGCCGCCGTTCGTCGCGCCCAGCGCCGAGGGCCTGGTGCACCAGCACCTGAGCGTGGCACCGCGGGCGGTGACCGAAGTGCGGCCGAGCGCGCCGGCTGCGGTGGCGGAGGCGCTGCAGCGCGCGTTGGCCAAGACGGCGGCGGACCGCTACGAGACCGCCGGGCGGTTCGGGGAAGCGCTGGGGGCTGCGACGCCGGTCCCGGCGCGCGAGTCCCTGGCAGACGCAAGCGGCCCACCCCCGATTACCCCCGAGAGGAAGCCGGCCCGCCCCCGGTCTAGTCGCGCGCTCGTGGGCGCGGTGGTCCTGGTGCTGCTGGCCGCGGGGGCGTTCGCGATCTGGAAGACCGGCCTGCTATCGGACCTGGTAGGAGGGCGCTCCTCGCCGCCCGCGAAGAAGGACTGGATCCTGGTCGCCGAGTTCGAGGGACCGCCGGACGACTCGAGTCTCGCGGTTGTGACCCGCGACCTGGTGAGCGCGGCGCTCGATCAGTCCGAGATCGTCGCCACCGTGCCGCGCGAGCAGATCCGTCTGGCCCTGGAGAGGGCAGGAAAGCCGACGGGCACGCGCGTGGACGCGGAGCTGGCCAAGGAGCTGGCGTACCGGCGCTCGATACGCGCGGTTCTCGCGGGGACGATCGGCCGGCTGGGACAGGGCTACTCGGTCGTGGTGCGCGTGGTGGACGCCGAGAATACGCGGGTGGTGCTCACCGAGCGCGCGGTGGCGAAGAACCAGGACGCATTGATCCCCACGCTCGGACGGTTGGCGGAAAGATTGCGCGCTGGCCTGGGAGAGAGGCAGGGTGCGATCCAGGCCACCAGGCCGTTGCTCGACGCCACGACGCCCTCGTTTGAGGCGTATCGGCTCTACGTGCAGGGGCGACAGATGATCAACTCAGGGTCGTCCGGGCAGGCCATTGCGGTCCTCCGAGACGCGCTGGCTCTGGACCCGGATTTCGCCTTCGCATGGAGGGCCCTGGCGATCGCGTTCAACAACGTGGGCCAGGCGGATTCCGCGCTGGCGGCCCTGGACCAGGCTCTGCGGCGACCCGATCGCCTAACCACCGTGCAGCGGCTCCTTACTGAGGGGGACCGATCGAGGTTTAGCGGAGATCTGCGTGGTGCTCTCGCCACGTACGATCGTGTCTTGCAGTACGACCCCACCCACACGACTGCCATGTTCAACAGTGCGAACGCGCTCCTGTCCCTGGGCCGTATCGAGGAGTCACTCGAGAGAAACCGAATGATCGAACCGGCGACGCCGTTCGGTGGGAACGAGCTGTCGCGAAACTTCGAGGTCGTGGGTCTGACTTGTCTCGGCCGCATTGACGAAGCGCGCGAGCTCGCTCGATACCTCAAGGGAGTGCCGGGTCAAAGGACTCGCGCTCGCATCGAGCTCGCGGCCCACAACTGGGCGGCAGCTGAAAGCGCCGCCGTTATTCTCGTGGCCGATCCGGGCCTCGACGACGCCGAGCGCGGCGAAGCCCTCGCCTACCTTGGCTCGGCCCAGGCCGCACGCGGCGCCCTGAAGGCCGCCGCTGCGACGTACAAACGTGCGGAGGGAGTCGTCCCTATGGGAAACGCCCCAAGACGGTGTCGTCTGATGCTCTCCATGGCGAGCGGCGGCGCGATTTCAGTCCCGCCCGAAGCTTGGGCTGGCGACAGCTCGACCGCCACGCTCCTCACCCGCGGCTTGCGGGCCGCGATCGCCGGAGACCGAGCCCAGGCCCAACGCCTCTTGAACGCGGTGCGGGGCAGGCCGAGCCACGAGCTGGCTTGGCAGGGGGCAACTCCCGCCCTGCTCGAGGCGCGGATCGAAGCTCTGGCCGGACGGTGGGGAGAAGCCGCCCGAATCCTCCAACCGATCGCTTCGCAGCCAGCGGAGCTCGGGTGGGTGTTTGATCCCGCGGGAATGTGGGAGGTCCGATGGTTCCTGGCCGATGCGTTCGAGCGGCTCGGCCAGCCCGACTCCGCGGCCGCCTGCCTCGAGAGGGCCGTGTCCGGTCCCTCTCCCGTCCAGGGCTTGTGGATCAGAAGACAGGAGGCCGGCCGCCACGGCATCGCCTGGCCGTTGGCTCACCGGCGGCTCGTGCTGCTCTACGCCCGCATGGGCCGCATCGACGACGCGAAGCGGCACTGGCAGATCTTCGCCGCGACCTACCGCACCCCCGACCCCGAGCTCGCCACGCTGATCGCGGAGGCGCGCGCCGCGCTCGCGAGCGCTGAGGGGATGGCCAAGTCGGCGAGACAGTGAGAGATGCTGTTTCTCGGCCCAGCATCTCTGTCGCGGGAAGGCTTCGAGCGTGCCGCCCTACCGCCCGCTGCCCGCCCCCGCCTCGCGGTGCATGATCTCGAGCGACAGCTTGCCGGCGGTGGGATCCACCGCCACCGGGTAGCGTCCGGTGAAGCAGGCGCTGCAGAAGCGGCCCGCGTCGCGCTCGCATGCGAGCAGCCCCTCGTGCGAGAGGTAGCCGAGCGAGTCTGCGCCCAGGTACTCGCGGATCTCCTCCACTGTCTTGACCGCCCCGATCAGCTCGCGGCGGCTGGGGGTGTCGATACCGTAAAAGCAGGGATGGGTGACCGGCGGCGAGCCGACGCGGAAATGCACCGCCGCCGCACCGTTGCGGAGCAGCATGCGCACCAGCTTGCGCGAGGTGGTGCCGCGCACGATCGAGTCGTCCACCAGCACGATGCGCATGCCGGCCAGGATCTCGCGCACCGGGTTGAACTTGACCCGCACGCTGGAATCGCGATCGCCCTGGTGCGGCTGAATGAAAGTGCGGCCGACGTAGTGGTTGCGGATCAGCCCCAGCTCGAACCGGATGCCCGAGCGCTCGCTATAGCCCAAGGCGATCGAGTTGCTCGAGTCCGGAACCGCGATGACCACGTCCGCCTCGACCGGGTGCTCCTCGGCCAGCCGATGTCCGATGCGCCGACGCACGCGGTCCACCGTGTCGCCGAACACCCGACTGTCGGGCCGCGAGAAGTAGATGTGCTCAAATATGCAGTGCCGGGGCGGGTCGGCCGCGGGTAGCGCCTGCCGGACCCGCATGCCCTGCGGGTCGATCCGAACCAACTCGCCCGGCTCCACCTCGCGCACGAACTCGGCCGCCACCAGATCGAGCGCGCAGGTCTCGCTCGCCACCACGTACCCGTCGCCCAGCCGGCCGATACAGAGCGGCCGGAATCCGTGCGGATCACGGATCGCCAGCACCGCGTCG
>CAYONG010000029.1:0-2972 GCA_964405235.1 uncultured bacterium
GTGCGGGATCGGGTCTCCAAGGCCCCGGGCGCCAGCATCAACGACTTCTTCGAGACGCTCGACTGGGTGGTGAAAGAGGGCTACGCCACCGAGGCCGAGTTGGAAGCCGTCGAGGAAGAAGGCAACTAGGGCGCTGACCGCTGCGTCCGGGTTTTCGGGCGCGGGGGGGGGGGCGCAGAGCGGGCGCCGCGCCGGGGCACACGGGCCGGAGCGGGGAAGTCGTTACGCACGGCACGGGTCCCTCATGCAGCGGACCGTTGGTATCGTACCTCGACCGCGTGGGAGTGACGGCAGACGCCGGCACGTCGGAACCACGGGAGGACGCATGCAGCATGGCAAGAAGTACCGCGCCGCCGCCGAGTTGGCGGCCAAGGCCGGCCCGGTCCAGAACCTGGCCGAGGCCGTGAAGCTGGTCAAACAGACCGCGCGCGCGAAATTCGACGAGACCATCGTCGTTTCCTCCCACCTGGGCGTGGACCCCAGGCACTCCGACCAACTGGTCCGGGGCACCGTCGTGCTCCCGCACGGGACGGGCAAGACCCTGCGCGTCCTGGTGCTGTGCCGGGGTGACAAGGTCAAGGAGGCCGAAGGGGCGGGCGCGGATTTCGTGGGATCCGACGAGTTCGTGAAGAAGATCCAGGACGGCTGGCTCGACGTGGACGCGATTGTGGCGACCCCAGATCTCATGGGTGAGGTCGGCAAGCTCGGGCGGGTCCTCGGGCCGCGTGGCCTGATGCCGAATCCGAAGAGCGGCACGGTCACCTTCGACGTTTCCAAGGCGGTGCGCGAGCTGAAGGCCGGCAAGATCGAGTTCCGGGTCGACAAGGGTTCCAACGTGCACGCCCCGGTCGGCAAGGCCTCGTTCAGCGAGGAGAAGTTGCTCGAGAACATCGCGATGTTCCTGCGCGAGTTGATGCGCGCGCGGCCCGCGGCCACCAAGGGCACTTACAGCAAGAGCCTCACGATGAGTGCCACGATGGGGCCCGGCATCACCCTCGACCCGGCGGCCGTCACGGCCGACCTCGGCTGATAAGGGAGGACCGATGGCAACTCCGCAGAAGATCGAGATCCTCCGGGACACACAGGAACGCATTCGCGGCGTTCGCGGCCTCTACCTGGCAGACTTCAGCGGCATGAGCGTCGAGAAGCTCTCGCTGCTCCGCAAGCGCTGTCGCGAGCAGAAGGTGCAGTTCCGGGTGATCAAGAACACCCTCCTGAAGCGCGCCTTCAACGACCGGGGCATCACCGAGCTCGACCCGTTTCTCGAGGGGCCGACCGGGCTGGTGTTCAGTCCCGGGAACGAAATGTCGCCGGCGAAGATCCTGGCCGACTTCGCCAGGGAACACGAGCGCCCGCGCATCAAGGCGGCGGTCGTGGACGGCCGCCTGTTCGACGAGAAGGCGATCGCAGTGCTGGCGATGCTGCCGAGTCGGGAGGTCCTGCTGTCGCAGGTCCTCAGCATCTTCATCGCGCCGATGACCCAGTTCCTCGCCGTGATCGACGCAACGCTGCGGCTTCCCGCCGTGATGGCCGACGTGCTCGCCAAGGAGAAGCAGAATCAGATACAGGAGACATCCTGAAACCTATGACCCGCCGGGTGGCGCCCGGACGCTGAGTGGGTGGGGCGCCGAGATCGGCTGACGCTGTTCACACAGGACCCAGGCAACATCAGAAGGAGACCTTCAACATGTCCACCTCCATCGACCAGGTGCTCGACCTCATCGGCAACATGACCGTGCTCGAGCTGTCGGAACTCAAGACGAAGTACGAGGACAAGTTCGGCGTCACCGCGGCCGCGCCCATGATGGCGATGCCGATGGGTGGTGCGGGGGGCGCCGCGGTCGTCGAGGAGCAGACGGAGTTCGACGTCGTGCTCACCGGTGTGGGCGACAAGAAGATCCAGGTCATCAAGGTGGTGCGCGAGCTAACCGGTCTCGGCCTCAAGGAGGCCAAGGACCTCGTGGACGGCACGCCGAAGACCGTCAAGGAGAAGGTCAGCAAGGCGGAAGCCGGCGAGGTAAAGGCCAAGCTCGAGGAGCAGGGCGCGAGCGTCGAGATCAAGTAGCACGCTGGCCGGGAGTCTTTGCACGGCCCCGGTGCCAGGCCGAAGCGCGATCGGGCCCGTGGGGCCCCCCGCACCCAAGGTGCGGCGGGCGGCCTTTTAAGGGCGCACGTTCCGCGGGAACGGCCGGCGGCGCCGAGGGGCTCATGCTTCTTCATCGAGAAAGGCGGCACCCTTGAAGACTGCACGCCGGAAGGATCGGAAGAGCTTCTCGAAGATCGACCGCGAGTGGGATCTGCGAATCCCCAACCTGCTCGAGGTCCAGCTGAAGAGCTTCCGCGACTTCCTCCAGATGGACTTGGATCCCCTGCGGCGCCGGAACGAGGGCCTGCAGGAGGTCTTCACCGGGGTGTTCCCCATCAGTGACCCCCGCGAGCTATTCGAGCTCCAGTTCGTCGCCTACGAGATCGGCGAACCGAAGTACTCGATGGACGAGTGCGTCGAGCGTGACCTTTCGTTCTCGGCGCCGCTCAAGGCGCGCCTGCGCCTGGTCACCCGCGAAGAGGTGGACGGGGTGAAGCGCGACAAGGACGTCATCGAGCAAGAGGTCTATCTCGGCGAGCTGCCGCTCATCACCGACAGCGGCACGTTTATCATCAACGGCGCCGAGCGCGTCATCGTCTCGCAGCTGCACCGTTCCCCGGGCGTGTTCTTCGACGACATGACGCATCCGAACGGCAAGCGCCTGTTCTCAGCCCGCATCATCCCCTACCGCGGATCGTGGGTGGAGTTCAGCCTCGACGTCAACGACATCATGCACGTCCACATCGACCGCAAGCGCAAGCTGCCGGTGAGCGTGCTGCTGCGCGCCCTGGGCTTCGTCAGCGATCGGGAGATCCTCGAGCTCTTCTACGAGAAGGAGATCCTCGAGGTGCGCGGCAAGAAGTCTGAGGGGGCGCTCGGCCGCGTC
>CAYONG010000030.1:0-3279 GCA_964405235.1 uncultured bacterium
AGAAGGTCGAGATCGCCAAGGCTTTCCTGGTCCCGAAGCAGGTGAAAGCCGCCGGGCTCGCTCCCGGGGATCTCCGCGTCGGACTTCCCGCGCTGCGCGCACTGGTCAACCGGTACACGCGCGAGGCGGGCGTGCGCAGCCTCGAGCGCGAGCTGGCCGGCGTTTGCCGCAAGGTGGCCAAGAAGAAGGCGGCCGGCGAGCTGCGCGGCCGCGTGACGATCACCCCCGACAACCTGTCCCGCTACCTTGGGCCCACCCGCTTCCTCGACACGGTGGTGGAGCGGCGGGAGCGGGTCGGTGTCGCCAACGGCCTCGCCTGGACCGAGGTGGGCGGCGACGTGCGCACCATCGAGGTGAGCGTGCTGCCCGGCAAGGGGGAGCTCCTGCTCACCGGCAAGCTGGGCGATGTCATGCGCGAGTCCGGCCAGGCGGCGCTCTCATACGCGCGCTCCCGTGCGGCGCAGCTCGGGCTGGACAAATGGTTCTACCGCGACATCGATATCCACGTGCACATCCCCGAGGGCGCGAGCCCCAAGGATGGTCCCTCGGCCGGGATCACCATGTGCGTGGCGCTGGTGAGCGCGCTGACCGGCGTGCCGACGCGCGCCGACGTGGCGATGACCGGCGAGATCACGCTGCGCGGGACGGTGCTGGGGATCGGCGGCCTCAGCGAGAAGACGGTGGCGGCGCGTCGCGCCGGAATCAAGACCCTGCTCATCCCCAAGAGCAACGAGAAGGACCTGGCCGAGATCCCCGAGGAGGTTCGCGCGGACATCGAGTTCATCCTGGTCGAGAACATGGACGAGGTGCTCCGGCACGCGCTCGACCGCCCGATCGCGGACGTGGCCAAACCGGTGCCCGCCGCCGGGACCGGGGAGGGCGAGTCCGCCCGTTACGCGCACTGACACCCACCGACCCCATGCCCGACACCCACCCCCCAGCGACGCCGAGCCCGGCCACGGTGAGACGGACCCGGCTATTCACCCCCGGCCCGGTCGAGATCCCGCAGCGCATCCTGCGCGCCCTGGCGCAGGAGCCTCCGCACCACCGCACCGACACGTTCCGCGCCGTCATGCGGCGGATCACCGAATCCCTGCGCCGGCTGCACGGCACCGAGGGCGAGGTGTTCCTGCTCGCCGCCTCCGGGACCGGGGCGATGGAGGCAGCGGTGGTAAATCTAATGTCGCCCGGCGAGCGCGCGCTCACGATCGGTGGAGGCAAGTTCGGCGAGCGCTGGGCCGCGCTGCTCAAAGCCTACGGGATCGATCACGAGCTCGTCGATGTCGAGTGGGGCGCGGCGGTGGATCCGGACGAGGTCCGGCGCCGCCTCGAGCGCGACCCGGGGCTGGTGGCGGTGTTCGCGACCCACAGCGAGACATCGACCGGCTCGTTGCACGACGTCGAAGCGCTCGCGCGCGTCACACGCGCCCTCTCGCGCCGGCTGGTGGTGGATGCCATCACCAGCGTCGGCGTGCACCCGTTGCCCCAGGACGCATGGGGCGTGGACGTGGTGGTGTGCGGCTCGCAGAAGGGGCTGATGATCCCGCCCGGCATCGCCACCGTGAGCGTGGCGCCGTGGGCGGCCGCCCTGATCGACGGAGAGCGGCTGCCGCGCTTCTACTTCGACCTACGCAAGGCGCGCAAGAGCGCCCCCCTCGGGGAAACGGCCTTCACCCCGCCGGTAAGCCTGGTGCTGGCGCTCGAAGAGTCGCTGACCATGATCGCCGAGGAAGGGCTGGACGCGGTTCATCATAGGCACCGGCGTCTCGCGCACGCGACGCGAGCCGGCGCCGAGGCGCTGGGTTTCGCAGTCTTCCCCTCGAGCCCCTCGCACGCGGTGACGGCGCTCACGCCGCCCACCGGAGTCGATGCCTCCGCGGTCGTGAAGCGGCTGCGCGACGTGCATGCGATGGTGGTGGCGGGCGGGCAGGACCAGCTCAAGGGGAGGATCCTCCGCATCGGTCACATGGGGGCCTACCAGCTCGACGACATCGTGGCGGTGATCGACGCGCTCGAGGAGTGCGTGGCCGCCCTCGGCCACCCGTCCACCGGCGGGGCCGCGCGGGCGCGGGCCGCATGGGACCTCGCGTGAGGGTGCTGATCGCCGACGCGCTCGACGCTGCGGCTGTCGTGCGGCTGCGCGCGGCCGGCCACGAGGCGGTGGAGCGCACCGGCTTGAAGGGAGCCGAGCTCATTGAGGCCCTCCAAACCTGCGATGGGATCATCGTGCGCGGCGCCACCAAGGTCACCGGCGAAGTGCTGCGGGCCGCCCCGACCCTGCGCGCGGTGGTACGCGCCGGCACCGGGCTCGACAACGTGGACTTGGCCGTGGCGAAGGAGCGGGGGGTGACGGTCGCCAACACGCCCGCCGCGAATGCCATCTCGGTGGCCGAGCTGGTCTTCGGCCTGGCGCTCGCGCTCGAGCGCCATCTGGTGGCGGCCTCGGGCGATCTGCGCCGCGGACACTGGGAGAAGACGAAGTACGCTGGCCGCGAGCTGTGCGGGCGCACCCTGGGGCTGCTCGGGTTCGGCCGCATCGGCCGTGAGGTGGCGCTGCGCGCGCGGGCGTTCGGGATGGACGTGATCGCGTGCGACCCGGTGCTCCCGCAGTGGCCCGCCGGCTACGAGTGGGTGCCGCCGGTCACCCGGGACGAGCTGTTTGCCGGAGCGGATGTACTCTCGCTCCACGTGCCGCTCACCCCCGAGACCCGCGGCGCCATCGGCGCGAGCGAGCTCGCTCTCATGCGAAAGGACGCCATCCTGGTCAACTGCGCGCGCGGAGGCGTGGTGGACGAGGCCGCGCTCCTGGCGGCGCTCAGTGCCGGCGCCCTGCGAGGCGCCGCGCTCGATGTGTTCGAGCACGAGCCGCCCGGAGAGCATCCCCTGCTCGCGCTGCCCAACGTGATCGCGACCCCGCACCTGGGCGCTTCGACCGCCGAGGCGCAGCGTCGCGCCGGGCTCGAGGCCGCCGAGGTGATGATCCAGGCGCTCACCTCGACCCGGGTCTGAACCGCGCCCTCCTCGGGCCCTTCCCGGACGTCGCCGCTGCACCGATCCTTCCCCCCTGCCGGCCCGCGTTTGCTCCGCTTCGTCGCGCTCTGTTAGCGTGCCGCGCGGTTTTCGCCGGGGGAGGGACGTGATGCCGTGCACCGTGGTGGTAGGGGCCCAATGGGGCGATGAGGGCAAGGGTAAGATCGTGGACGCCCTGAGCGAGCGGGCGGAGATCGTCGCCCGCTACCAGGGTGGGCCCAACGCCGGGCACAGCGTCATCCGCGACGG
>CAYONG010000031.1:0-8710 GCA_964405235.1 uncultured bacterium
GCTGAGTTCCGCCCAACTCCAACCGTGTCGTTCGCACCGAGACAACCAGCGCGCCGCCTGCTGCCGATCGAATCGCGTCATGCCCGGCATCCTGCCGCACGCCGAACCGCTACGGAAGAATGGGTGTCACCGAACGCTTACTATGATTCGGGGCGCAAGTGGACAGGCGCGCGGCCGGGGACCTCAAGCGGCCTGGGAGGCCGGGGGCTCCCGGCGGGCGTTCTCGAGCGCGGCGTTGGCCACCTTGAGATCGGTCACCATCCGCCGGAGTTCCTGCGTCAGCGAGACGATGCGTACCCCGGCTCGCACCCGCGCCATCAACTCGCCCTGGTCGCAGGGCTTGGTGAGGTAGTCGTCGGCCCCAGTCTGGAGCCCGAGCAGCTTGTCGCTGATCTCGCCCTTGGCGGTGAGCAGGATGAAGTAGGGGGCCGCCTCGCGCAGGCCGGTCTTGACCGACTGGCAGAGCTCGAGTCCGTCCACCTCGGGCATCATCCAGTCGGAGATGACCAGGTCCGGTTCGAACGTCACGATGGCCTTCATCCCCTCGCGGCCGTCCGCGGCGGTCATCACCTGATAGCCCTCGTTCATGATCCGTTTGTGGAGCACCCGCAGAAAGAACGGGTCGTCCTCGACGATCAGCACCTTGACCTCGGCGGTCGTCTTCATGCGGCCTCCGAGTGGAGCGAACGCCGGATGCGGGCGACGAATGCGGTGTGATCGACCACGGGCTTGGAGAGGTAGTCATCCGCGCCGCTCTCGGCCAGCAGCATCTCTTCATCCCCGCGCATGGCGTGCGCCGTCGCCAGCACGATCGGCACGTCACAGGTCTCGGGGTCGCTCTTGAGGATCCGGCAGAGGTCCACACCGTTCACGGCGCGATCCTGGTAGCGGGAGTTCGCAAGCGAGACGTCCATCAGGACCAGCGCCACCTCGCCCGAACGCACGAGGGCGAACAACTCCTCGGGAGACTCGGTGACGGTCACTCGGCAACCGCACCGCTTCTCGAGCAACTTGCGGAACAACAAGGCGTTCATGGCATCGTCCTCGACCACGACCACGTGGGTCATGCCGCCTTCCTCTCCTCGATGTACTCTACGTGGTGCTCCATCGCCACCTGGAGGTGCCAGTCGATGATGTGCGAGAGGAGCTGGGGATTGTCGTGCACCGAGGTCTTCGGCAGCACGTCCAGCACCAGGCCCAACTCGAGTAGCCGCTTCTCCTCGGGATTCCGGGCCTCGGGAAAGTTGGTGAGGATGACCACCGGCAGTTCGGCGGCGGTCCCGGTGAGCGTCATCTCGCGCAGCACGTCGTATCCGCTCACCTCGGGCATCATCAGATCGAGGAGCAGCAGGTCGAACCCGCGCGGCTGGGTGCGCAGCACATGCAGGCACTCCTCACCGTTGTTCGCCACCTCGATGTGGTAGCGATCCGCGGGCAGCACCTTGCGGATGTAGGCCGCCACGGTGGGATCGTCGTCGGCCATCAGCACCCGCACGTGGCGGCCGTGGATATCGCCGACCAACTGCTCGAGCTTGGCGATCAGCACGCTCCCCTCCACCGGCTTCATCAGGTGCTCGGGCTGCCGCGAGAAGGCCGTCGACTTGAGCTTCTCGCGCAGCTCCATGTCGAACCCGGTGACGAAGATGAGCGGGATGTGCCGGGTGTCGTGATCGCCGGTCATGCGCTCGGCGAGATCCCAACCGGTCCGTAGCATCGCCCCTTCGGCGCACGACAGGGCGTAGTCGAGGACAACGACCGCGGGCTGGAGCCGCCGCACCAGCACCCAAGCACCCTCGGCATGGGCGCTGGTCACCGTACGGTAGCCGTGCTGATGCAGGACCACGGTCAGGAAGCGGCGGAAGACCGGATCGTCCTCGACGATCAACACCAGCGAGCCGTTCGCAGGCCCCTCGATCTGCTCGCCGGTCGACCCCTGCTCTTCCATCAACGAGACCGCGCTGTCGTCCCAGACCGGGAGCGAGAAGTACATCCGGGTGCCCTTGCCCTCGCCTTCGCTGTGCACCCCGATGACGCCGCCCATGAGTTCCACCAGGCTCCTCGAGATCGCGAGCCCGAGCCCGGTGCCGCCATACTTACGGGTGGTGCTGCCGTCGCCCTGCGTGAACTTCTCGAAGATGAGCTTCTGCCGGTCCGGCGGGATCCCCACCCCGGTGTCCAGGACCTCAAACATGATGTGTCCCAGGTCGGCATGCGCGCTGGAGCGCACGTGGATGCTGCCCCTGGGTGTGAACTTGAGGCTGTTGCCGATCAGGTTGATGAGCACCTGCTTGGTCTTGGCGAAGTCGCAGCGGACGAACACCTCTGCTTCGGCCGGGGGCTCGAAGCGGAGCGCGATCCCGGCCTGCTTCGCCTGCACGTGCGTCACCGTCTCGGCCTCGGCGAACAGATCCCGAACGTCGATCCGCTCGGCCTCGACGTTGAGCTTGCCGGCCTCGATCTTGGCGATGTCGAGTACGTCGTTGATGAGCCCGAGCAGGTGCCGTGAGCACTGGAGCCCCTGCTTAAGGAAATCCCGTTCCTCGTCGCGGTTCTCGCACAGCCCGTCGAGCACCAGCTGCAGGAAACCGATCATCCCGTTGAGTGGCGTGCGCAACTCATGGGACGTGTTGGCGAGGAACTCACTCTTGAGCCGCGAAGCTTCCTGGAGCTGGGCGTTCACCTCCTCGAGGCGTCGGTTGCTGGCTTCGAGGCCGTCGGCGAAGCTCCGGATGCGCTTCTCGGCTTCCACCCGGTCGCTGACATCACGGATGATCGCGGTGTAGAGGAGCTCGTCGCCTTCCCCGGCCTGCCCGAGCGAGAACTCGGCCGGGAAGGTCAGACCGTTGGCCCGCCGCACCTCGGCGACGCACACCACCCCCGGGGTCGGCAACGGTTGCTGGCCGACGCGGGCGGCCCCGGCGCCCCAGCGCAGGAAGCGGTGCAGTGGCTGTCCGTCCAGATCGACCGCGGGCCGTCCCAGCATCTCCTCGGCCGCGCGGTTGACGGTGCGGACGCGCCCGCCGCTGTCGAAGGTGATGATGGCGTCGAACGCCGTGTCGAGCACGGCCTGGATGCGGCCCGCATGCCGGTTGACCAACTTCACCTCGTACTTCGCGAGGCCGGTGACGTACTGGCGACGCCAGACCCAGGCCAATCCACCGACGCACAGGATCAGCACCAGGTCGAGCAGCAGCAGGCGGAAGACGGTGTTGCGAAGCTCCGACATCATCGCGTCCCGGCGGACCTCCCCCACCAGACCCCAGCCCAGCTCGGGCAGGGAGCGCGTGGTCGCCCACCGCACATGCCCGTCGCGCCCGGGCACCTCGACGTTCGACTCCACCCCGCTGGCCGCCATCGCCGCGGCCCTCGCGTGCCGATCCCCGAGCGAGACCGATGCGGGCGGTGGCGAGCCCGGCTGGGGGGAAGTGAGGAACGACACCTCGCTGCCGTCCAGGCGTACCAGGTAGGCGTGGCCGGCCACGCCGGGCATCACCCAGTCGGTGGAAAAGAGGGTGCCGAGCGCCTCTTCGGCGAGGCCGGCCGAAACGAGCACGGGGCTTGGCCCGCTCGAGCCCGTCGTCGGCACCACCGTCGCGATCTCAATCAGTCCTTCGCCTTCCAGGGCCCTGCGGACCAGGGCGGTCGCAGGCTGGCCGGTCTCGCGGGCGCGGCCGATCATGTCGAGCTCCTCGGCCGAGGAGGTGACGGGCGCTTCCTGGCTGCCCGCCAGGCGCGCCCCGGTGGGACCGATCAGGTCGAGGTGGTGCAGGTCCAGAGCGCGGGCGGTGCGCTCGAGCTCGAGCTGCAACTCCTGGCGCTCGCGGGCGGTCAGCGAGTCGGCGGCCCCGCGCTCCGCCCAGCGCGCCAGGGTCGGATGCGCGGCGGCGTACGCACTCTGGCGCTGGAGCTGCCAGACGCGGTCCCTCACCTCGTTGCGCTTGGTGTCGATGCCGCGGGCGAGCTGGTCCCAGCGGCGCTCGGCCAGAGCGCTCCGCTCGCTCTGATAGATTCCGACATTCAGCAGGGCTGCGCTGACCAGGGCGAGCGTAACCAGGCCGATGGCGATGCGACGCGAGTCGACGCGGCCCACGCCACCCTGGGAGAGCAACAAGCTCGCCGCCGAGCCAGGGGCGGCGTCCGGAGTGCCGGCGCGCGATCCCTGGCCCGCGGCGGCCGTCGACTCAGGCCTCGACCATGAAGGCTGAAGGAAGGAGCTCATTTGGAGGAAGCGCGTGGAATGCACGCGTCACCGGTATGTAATCGGCCCGCGCGCTGCGTTCCTTTAGAAGGACGGTCAGGGAGACCGACCCGGACGGCCGTTGGGGTCAGTCGCCCCGCTGCCAGTAGCGCGGGCGTATATTGCCTGCCAACACGCGCTTACGGATTCTGAGCGAATGGGGGGTGACCTCGAGCAGCTCGTCCTCGCGGATCCACTCCAGAGACTGCTCCAGCGACAGGTGGTGGACCGGAAGCAGGTGGACCCCCTCATCCGAGGTCGACGCGCGCATGTTGGTGAGCTTCTTCTCCCTCACCATGTTGGCGTCGATATCTTCCTCGCGGGCATTCTCGCCCACGACCATCCCCTCATACACCCGATCGCCGGGCTCGACGAAGATCTCGCCGCGGTCCTGGACGTGTTCGATTGCGTAGGCCGTCACCTTGCCCGCACGATCCGCCACCAGCGCGCCGGTCATGCGGTGCGGGATCTCTCCCTGCCACACCTCGTAACCGTCGAACAGATGGTTGAGGAGCCCGGTCCCGCGGGTGTCGGTGAGGAACTGGCTGCGGAAGCCGATCAGGCCCCGCGAGGGGATGCGGAACTCGAGCCGCACGCGGCCGGTGCCGTGGTTGACCATGTTGGTCATCCGCCCCTTGCGCGTGCCGATCTTCTGCGTGACGACACCGACGAAATCCTCTGGACAGTCGATCACCAGACGTTCCATCGGCTCGTGGCGGGCGCCGTCAATCGTCCGCGTGATGACCTCCGGCCGGCTCACCGCCAATTCGAACCCCTCTCGCCGCATCATCTCGATCAGGATCGCCATCTGAAGCTCGCCTCGGCCCGAGACCTGGAAACTGTCGGGCGTCTCGCCCGGGTCGATCCGGATGCTCACGTTGGTGAGGATCTCGCGGGCGAGCCTCTCCTTGATGTTGCGTGACGTGACGTACTTCCCCTCCTGACCCGCGAAGGGCGAATTGTTGACCGAGAACAGCATGCTGACGGTGGGCTCGTCCACCGTGACCCGGGGGAGCGGTCGCGGGTCGGACGGGTCGGTGATGGTCTCCCCGATGCTGACCTCCTCGAAGCCGGAGAGCGCCACGATGTCGCCGGGCCCCGCCTCCTCGACTTCGACCCGCTGGAGCCCTTCGAACACGTAGAGGTGCGTGACGCGGGTTCGGACGATGGTCCCGTCGAGCCGCGCCAAGCCCACGTCCTGGCGCGCACGCACGTAGCCATTCACCACCCGCCCGATCGCGAGCCGACCCACGAAATCCGAGTAGTCAAGGTTGAGCACCAGCATCTGCAGGGGCGCCTGGCGATCGTAGCAGGGGGCCGGGATCGTCTTCACGATCTCATCGAACAGGGGCCCCAAACGGTGGTCCTCTCCGTCGGCGGTCAGCCGGCAGATGCCCTCACGCGCGATGGTGTAGAGCACCGGAAAGTCGAGTTGGTCCTCGTGGGCGTCGAGATCGATGAACAGGTCGTAGATCTCGTCGAGCACCTCCGCCGGGCGGGCGTCCTTGCGATCGATCTTGTTGATGACGATGATCGGGGGCAACCCCAACTCGAGCGCCTTCTTGAGGACGAACCGGGTCTGCGGGAGCGGCCCCTCGCTCGCGTCCACCAGCAGCAGGACGCCGTCCACCATCTTGAGCGTGCGCTCGACCTCACCGCCGAAATCGGCGTGGCCCGGCGTGTCGACGATGTTGATCTTGATGCGCCCGAACCGCACCGCGGTGTTCTTCGCGAGGATCGTGATGCCCTTCTCGCGCTCGAGGTCGTTGGAGTCCATCACGCGCTCCACGACTTCCTGATTCTCGCGGAACACGCCGCTCTGCCACAGCAGTGCGTCCACCAGGGTGGTCTTGCCGTGGTCGACGTGGGCGATGATGGCGATGTTACGGATGTCCTCCCGGACCGCCATGTCGGACCCCCCGGTCGCCTGGGTCTGGGCTGAGTTCATGCTGGACGTCTCGCTCTCCTTTGGGCTCGAACGCCGCGGGCGGGGGTGTCCCCCCCGCCCGCGTGCGTGTTGCCGGTGTCGATGTCTGTTCTGATTCTGGGCGCGGGGATCAGCCGGTGCTCACCGACCGGCGGGGCGCCTTCTTGGTCGGCGCCGGCGTCGTGTCGGGTCCACCCTCCTTCCGCCTGCCGCGCTTCTGCCGCCCGGGGTCCCCTCCAGGAGCGGCCTCGGCCTTCGCCTTCTTCTCCGGCTTGTCGCCCTTGCGGGTCGCATCCCTCGCCTCGGCCGCGGCGATGCGGGCGTGGCGCTCGGTTTCCTTCTGCTCGACCGTCTTCACCAGCTCGAGGTAGGCGGTCTCGCCGGCGTCGCCGAGGCGGCGCCCGATGCGAATGATCCGGGTGTAACCGCCATGGCGCTCGGCGTACCAGGGCGCGATGGTCGCGAACAGCTTACGCGTCACGTCCGGGAGCATGATGTAGGTGTCCACGTGCCGGCGGGCCGCGACATCTCCGCGCTTTCCAAAGGTGATCAGTCGTTCGGCCAGGCGGCGGGCCTCCTTGGCCTTCGCCACTGTGGTCTCGATGCGCTCATACTGGAAGAGCGCCGTGACCAGGTTGCGGAGCACCGCGCGCCGGTGCGAGGCCGTGCGGCTCAGCTTACGGTGATCTTTGCGGTGTCGCATGTCGAATGGTCCCTTCTACCGGCACGCGCCGGGCGTCTCGCCGGACGTTGAAGCTTTCAGGGGGCTCTCAGGCGTCGAGCCGCACCGGGCTCCTGTTCTCGTAGTACGGGCTGATGTCCATCCCGAAGTGCAATCCCATCTCGCTCAGGATGTCCTGGATCTCCTTGAGCGACTTGCGTCCGAAGTTGCGGTACTTGAGCATCTCGGGCTCGCTCTTCTGCACCAGCTCGCCGATGGTCTTGATCTCGGCGGCGCGCAGGCAGTTGCTGGAGCGCACCGACAGCTCGAGCTCCTCGACGCTCCGCTCGAGCATCCGGCGGACGCGCTGCCGCTCCTCGTCGACCTCCTCCTCGACCTCCTCCTCGATCGGCTCCTCGAAGTGGATGAAGAGGGTGAAGTGATCGCGCAGGATCTTCGCCGCAACAGCGACGGCATCCGACGGGAGGATGCTGGCATCGGTCCACACATCGACGGTCAGCTTGTCGTAATCGATGCGCTGCCCCAGCCGCGTCGTCTCGACGGTGTAGTTGACCTTGCTCACCGGGGAGAACATCGAGTCGATCGGGATGACCCCGATCGGCCGGTCGACCTGCGAGTGCTGGTCGGCCGAGACGTAGCCCCGCCCGGCGTCGATCTCGACCTCCATGCGGAGATCACCGTCCTTGTTGAGGGTCGCGATGTGTAGGTCGGGATTCAGCACCTCGACATCGGCATCCACCAGCAGGTTGCCGGCGCGCACCTCGCCTTTGCCCCGCACCTCGAAAGTGCCCTTCTTCGGCCCGTCACCGTGCAGCTTCAGGCGCACCTGCTTCAGATTCAGGATGATCTCGGTGACGTCTTCGATGACCCCCGGAAGCGTTGAGAACTCGTGCAGCACACCGTCGATGCGGACGGCGGTGATCGCAGACCCCTGCAACGACGAGAGCAGCACGCGACGGAGCGAGTTGCCGAGCGTGAGTCCGAAGCCGCGCTCGAGCGGCTCGATGACGAACTTGCCGAATCCGGTGGTGTTCCCGGTGTCGGGTACAACCTGCTTGGGCATCGTGAGATTCTTCCACTTCATCGGCAAGCCTCCTTGGGGAGGACGAACGATTACTTCGAGTAGAGTTCGACGATCAGCTGCTCGTTGATCGGTACCGGGATGTTCGCGCGCGTCGGGATATTCAGGATGCGGCCGCTGAGCTGTTCGACGCTCAGCTCCAGCCACTCGGGCACGCCCTGGCCCTTGCGGGCCTCCAGAGAAGTCTGCACCACCGTCATCTCACGACTCCGCTCCCGGACCTTGATCTCGTCGCCCGCGCGCACCAGGAACGAGGGGATGTCCACCGAGCGGCCGTTGACCTGAAAGTGGCCGTGGCGGACCAACTGCCGGGCGGCGCTCCGCGACGGCGCGAAGCCGAAGCGGAACACGATGTTGTCCAGGCGCCGCTCCAGCATCTGCAGCAGCACCTCTCCCGTCACTCCCTTGGTGGTCGCCGCCTTGGCGAAGTAATGCCGGAACTGCCGCTCGAGCAGGCCGTAGATGCGGCGGGCCTTCTGCTTCTCGCGCAGCTGCTGGCCGTAGTTGGTCTCCTTGATCCGCCGGCTCTTGCCGTGCTCACCCGGCACGTAGCCGCGCCGCTCGAAAGCGCACTTGTCCGTGAAACAGCGCGTGCCCTTGAGAAAGAGCTTGGAGCCTTCGCGCCGGCACAACCGGCACCTCGCATCGTGATAGACCGCCATGGGTAGTCGCTCCTAGACCCGGCGCCGCTTGGGCGGGCGGCAGCCGTTGTGCGGGATGGGTGTCACGTCCTTGATCGCTGAGATCTCGAGACCCGCTGCCTGCAACGAGCGGATGGCCGCC
>CAYONG010000032.1:0-7685 GCA_964405235.1 uncultured bacterium
CGAGCATGGCGCGGGCGACGCGATCGAGGAGCTGGGACGCGCAGGCCAGCGCGTCCTCGCGGTCGGGGCCGGCACCCGCGCGGGCGACGTCGTGCCGGCGCTGGACGATCAGGGTCGCGCGGTGGACGTGAAGCGCGACGAGCAGGGCGGTCCGGTGCGCAGCCGTCTCGACGAGGACCTGCTGCGACGCCTCGCGCGGCGCACGCGCGGCGCCTACTTCGCAGCCTCGCGCCCCGGCGGCGAGCTGCCGCGACTGCTGGCGGCCCTGGGCAGCGTCTCGCGCGGCGATCGCGGCCAGCGTCTGGTCGAGCGCCCGGTGCCGCGCTTCCCGTGGTTCGCCGGGGCGGCGGCGCTCCTCCTCGTGGCCGAGCTGGGTCGCGCCCGTCGCCGTCGCGAGAAGCCGGACGAGGCACGGCGGGGACGGCACGGCGGGAACGGGAGTCCGACCAGCGGGTCCGCCGCGTCCGCGGCCCGCGGCACCGGTGTGGCCGCAGCGGTGCTGCTGGCGCTCACCCTGGCTACGCCGGCGCGCGCGCAGAGCGCGTGGGCGAAGGGAGACCAGGCATTCCGCAAGGAACGCTACGCCGCGGCCGAGTCGCTCTACGCGCTCCGCGCCGGCCGTCAGGGTCCGGCGGCGGTGCGGGTCAATCGGGCGACCGCGCGCGCGCTGGCCGGCCGCGGCGCATCCGCCGAGAGCCTGCTCACCACGCTGAAGGACGCCCCGGGCCCCGCGGGGCCGATGGCCTCGTACAACGTCGGCACGCTGGAGGCGCGCGACGGGCGCCTGGACGACGCGCTCAAGTCGCTCCGGCATTCCCTCGAGGCCGACCCGGGCGATGCCGACGCCCGCTACAACTACGAGCTTGCGCTCCGGCGTCAACGCGAGCGGCGGGGCCAGGGTTCGCCGCCGCCGACCCCGTCGCCCTCGAAGCCGCAGCCGCAGGGAGCGGGGCAGGATCCGAAGGCGGGCTCGCCGCCCCCGCAGCCGCCGCCGAACGCCCCGCAGGCGCCGCAGCCCGATCCGCAGCGTTCGCCGTCGCCCGGCCCCGAAGGGATGGACCGGCGCACCGCCGAGCAGTTGCTCGGGAGCCTGGGCGAGCTGGAACGGCTCGAGCAGCAGCGTCTGCGCAAGGTCCGGGTGGTGCGCGAGCGGCGCGGGAGGGATTGGTGAGCAGGCGCGGGATGCGCACGGGATCGGTGAGGGCGGTCGCGCTGCACGCCGCACTCCTCGCGTGCGCCACGCTCCTCGCGCTCGCGGGCAATGCGCGCGCGGCGGTCGAGGTCGAGGCCAGGCTCGCGCGCACGCGCATCGCCGTCGGCGAAGTGACGACGCTCGAGGTGGTCGTGCGTGGCGCCTCCGGGGGTGTGGGAGACCCGGAGTTCGCGCTGCCCGAGGGGCTCGAGGTGTTGGGCAGTGGCAGGGCGCAGAACTTCACCTGGATCAACGGCAAGAGCTCGGTCGAGATCATCCACCGGTTCGAGATCTCGGCGCGCGCGGCGGGCCGACACACGCTGGGTCCGATCATCGTCCGCGCCGGCAAGGAGGTGTTCCGCAGCGACGTGCTCACCCTGGAGGCGAGCGCGGCGCCGACGCAGGTCGGTGGAGGTGGTGGGGGCTCGGGCTCGGCCACGCTGCTGGTCGATGTCATCCCGCCCGAACCGTGGCAGGGACAGCCGTGCCAGCTCCGTGTCAGGCTCATCCAGCGTGCCGCCCTCGCCGAAGATCCGCAGTACTCGCCGCCGCCGACCCCGGGGTTCTGGACCGCCAAGCCGAGTCCGCCGGAGTCCTACTACGCGGACGAGCGCGGCCGGCGCGTGCTGGTGACCGAGACCCGCACGCGTCTCTTCCCGCTCGCCTCTGGGTTGGCGACGGTGGGCGAGGCGGTGGCGACGCTCGCGCTCGCCACCGGTTCCAGCGATCCGCTCTCGTGGCTCGGGGGGCGGGTGCCGCGTCGCGAGGAGGTGGTGCGCAGCCGGCCGGTGCCAGTGCGCGTGCGCGCGCTCCCCGCCGGCGCGCCGGCCGGGTTCACCGGCGCGGTCGGCAGCCTCGGCGTGCGCTGGACCGCCGACCGTTCGCGGACCACGGTGGATGTGCCGGTCACGGTGCGGCTGGACGTGCGCGGGGTGGGAAACCTTCCGCTCATCCGTCCGCCCGACCTGGCCGGCGCCGACATCGAGGTGTTCGCGAGCACCGTGGATGACAGCCTGCCCGGTGGCGCAGGTGATGGTCCCGGCCGGCGACGCTTCCAGTGGACCGTGCTGGCGCGCCGGCCCGGAGTGCTCAGCCTTGCGCCGCCGTCGTTCGCCTGGTTCGATCTGGCGAACGGCAGCTACCGGCGCTCTGATCCGACGCCCATCCGACTTGAGGTGGGACCGGCCCTGTTCTCGGGGAGGGGCGAAGGGGCGGGCCTGCCGGCGGTATTCGCCCGACATCCGATCGATCCACTCGCCCGGCCCGCACGGCCCTGGGGCTGGTCGCTCGCCGGGCTCGTGGTCGCGCTCGCCGTGATCCTGTGGCGGACCGCCGCCGCGAGCGGGGGCTCGACCGCCGAACGTGCGCGAGCGCTCGAATGGCTGCGGGCGGTCGGGCGCGCGAACGGGCCCGATTTCTGGGGCGCCGCCGAGGAAGCGAGCGCCTGGCTCGAGCGCCAGGGGAGAGCGCTGGGAACCCTGCGGCGCGAGATCGCCGCGGCCCGCTACGCCGGCGCCGATTCCGATGCCGACTCGATCCGCAGGCGGCTGGTCGAGCACATCGCCTGTGCATTGCCCCCGGGCGCTGCGGCCTCTGCGACCGGGGTCCGTCGCGCCCTCGCCGTGGCGCTGCTGGTGTTGGCCGGGGTGTGCTGTGTCCTGAGCGGTCCGCGCGCCGGCGACGCGAAGCCGCGCGCAGAGTCACGCGCCGCGGACCAGGCGGCGCGCGAGGGCGACATGGCGCGGGCGCGGCAGGGGTGGACGCGCCTGTGGCAGGCGGGTGCCCGCCATCCCGGGCTGGCGGCCCGGCTGGCGTGGGTCGAGGCGCAGTCGGGCTCGGTCGGCGCCTCCGCCGCGTGGGTGGTGCGGGGCGGGGACGCCGGCGCGCGCGACGCTGCGCTCGGCTGGGTCGCCGAGCGCGTACGCGAAGGAGGGGGCCTGGTCGGGGAGTCGCGACCGCGGCTGCCGGTGCGGCCGATCGAGTGGGGGATCGCGGCGATGCTGCTGGGCGTCGTCGCGGGTCTGATGTGGCCGGGCCGGCGCCGGGTGGCGGCGGTGTTGGTGCTGGTGGCGTTGTGCGGCGTGATCGATCCGCTCCAGTCGTTCCTCGCCACGCGAGCCGCCCGGGCCGTGATCCTGACGCCGGTGTCGATCGAAGGTGAAGGGCTCGAGCTCCAGCCGGGGCAGGTGGTCCGCCTGCGTGAGCAGCGCGGCGGACGGGCGTGGATCAGCGCCGGCGCCGGGGTCGAGGGCTGGATCCCGGCGGGCGCCGTCGACATCGCCACGCGGGCCCGTTAGACTCCGCGCATCCCGCCATGCCCGCCGCCAGGTCCATGCTCCCGCACTTTGCACGCCTCGCACTCGGGCTCGCGCTGCTCGCCCCGATCGATCGTCTCGATCACGACTTCCAGCGCGCGCTGCAGGCGGCGCGCCGTCCGGAGTTCGAGAAGCCGATGCGCACCGCGAGCGGCACGAAGCAGGGGACGTTGGTGTTCGCGGGTCTGCTCGCGGTCGCCATCTTCAGCGGTCCCGCCGGGCCGGCGACCGCGCGCGCCGCGTTCGCGGTGCTGCTGCCCGTCAATGCGGCGGTCGAGGGGCTGAAGCTGACCGTGAATCGCCGGCGCCCCGAGGGCGAGCACAAGCGGGCCAACTCCTCGTTCCCGTCCAGCCACGCGGCCAATGCGGCCGCCCTCGCACTGGTTCTGGGGTCGCGCTGGCGTTGGCTCGCCCCACCGCTCTGGCTCCTGGCCGGCACCGTCGCATGGTCGCGCCTGTACCTCAACCGTCACTTTCTTAGCGACGTCTTATTCGGTATGGTGCTTGGGGTTGGCGTGGGCTGGTTGACGCTGCACTGGCTGCGCTCGCGGGGCTGGACCTGGCACCCGAAGGCCTGACGCGGGCCGGTCTCCCGGTGGTGGCCGGCCATCGCCGGTGCTACTCTGCCGTGGCTCAAGGAGGTTGATCGCCGATGATGCTCGGCACGGCCACTCCGGTCCTCGACTCCTCGCTCTACATCCCGGAACTCAAGGCTCGAACGACGGACTCCGTCCTCGCGCAACTGGTCACGGTGGTCCACCGTGCCGGTGTGGTGCGGGGGGCTGGACCGCTGTTGGAGTTGTTGCGCCTGCGCGAGCGCCTCGGCACGACCGCGATCGGCAAAGGCGTCGCTGTGCCGCACGCGCGGTCCCTCACCGTGGATCGACCCGCGCTGGTGGTGGCGCGCTCCCATCGCGGCGTCGCATGGGACGCTGGGGACGGGCTGCCCGCGAAACTCATCCTGCTGGTCCTGAGTCCCGGCGAGTGGGGTGAGGAAGCCCATCACGCCTTCCTCGCTCGCACGGTGGGTGCAGTGAGACTGCAGCGGAACCGTCAGCGGCTGCTCGAGGCGGAGAGCTTCACCGACGTGGCGGGCGTGCTGGGCGAGGCGCACCCGTGAGCGCGCTCGCCGGCCTGGTTTTGCTCGGCGACCTCGACCTGCTGCTGCGCGAGGTGGAGGCTGCCGGATCGCGCCAGCGCCTGCGTAAGCTGGGCTTCACGCTCGACGGGGTGCCGAAACTCGTGGCGACGCGCGAGCGGCTCGCCCACGGGATCGAGCCCCGATGGATGGTGGGATACGAGCGTGCGCGCCAACGCTACGGACGGGGCATCGCCGTGGTGCGTGACCGGGTGTGCCTGGGGTGCTTCGTCACCCTTCCCACCTCCGCGACGCGGTCTGTTGCCGAAGCGGGCGCATCCGAGGTCACCGGGGCGCCCCGCCTGTGCTCCTCCTGCGGTCGGATCCTTTACTGGGTCTGAACCGGCCGCTCCTTAGGGTCCGGGGGCGGGACGGATTCACGTCGGCCGTCCGCGGCGCGAACCGGAGCACGAAACCCACGCATCACGTTCTCGGTGGGGTATCTTCGTACCCGCGCGGGCCGCGTGGCCCGGCCGCTGGAAGGAGACGAGATGAGTGGTGCGCGCAGGGGCCTGAGAACGCTCGCGGTATTCGTCTGCCTGGGCGCATGCCTGGGTGCGACGGGGTGCGCGACCATGCGCGAGCTCCCGCGCGCCGAGTACGCGGCCAGGGTCGAACGCAAGGGGGTCATGGTCGACACGCGCGAAGGTCTGCACTATCGATTCGACTTCGCGCGCTTCGGCCCCGACACGCTGATCGGCCACCGACTGCGCGACACCGAAGGGGCGTTCGAGGAGTACTTCACGCTTGCGATTCCGCTCGAGGCGGTCGAGCGGCTCTCGGTGCGCCGCACCAACTGGCTCCGTAGCGGGCTGATCGGGGGCGGTGTGGTCGTCGCCGCCGCCGCAGCCGTGGTGGCAAAACGCCAGGGCACCTCGGCGGGGCCCGATCCCGGTCCGGTGTTGCCGGACTCCCTTCCGTGAGGCCGCGCTACAGGTGCGCTCTCACGTGCGGTCGGGACCGCGGCGGGCGGCGGGTCGCCTAACGGGTGAGGGCCGCCACGATCAGCCACGCAATGCCGGCGCCGGCAGCTCCGGCGGCGAGGTCGTCGCGGTCAAACCGGTCGTCGAGCAGCTCCTTGGCGACCGCGAGCGCGACCACCGACCCGACGCCGGCCGCGGGCTCGCGGGTCGAGAGCCCGACACCCACGCCGATCGCCAGACCGAGCGATGCGTGCGAGAGCCGGTCGGCCCGGAGCATGCCGTCCAAGTGGCGGTGCGCCGTGAGGGGCGCGACCCCGGGGGTCGCGAGCGGGCCTGGAGCGCCGCCGGCTGGGGTGGACAACGTGTCGGACGCGGCCTGCTCGGCCCCGGTCGCGGGTGTCGCGACCGCCGCCGCTACGGCCCCAGCCGCCAGCACGATGAGGAGCACCTTGATTGCCCGCACCGGACATCGCCGTGCGGGACGCAGACGGTGGACGAGAAGGTGTTGCGGAGTCATCCCATGACCTCGACAGTGAGACGCTGGTGGCAGGACTGGACGCGTGGCGCTCCCGAGGCGGCCGCGGAGCGGGCGCGCGCCCGGCTCTCGGCCTGGGATTGGCCGGCGGCGGTGCTCGCGGTGCTCGCGCGCCTACGGGAGGGCGGACACCAAGCCTACCTCGTCGGCGGGAGCGTGCGCGACGTCCTTCTCGGCCGCGAAGGCGGCGGCACGGCCGACATCTCCACCGACCTCACCCCGGACGAGGTGAGGCGGCGCTTCGCCCACGTGGCGCCCACCGGGCTGCCGCACGGCACCGTGACCATCATCGAAGACTCGGGGACCGTCGAGTGCACCACCTTCCGGCGCGAGGGCGCCTACAGCGATGCGCGCCGCCCGGACCGGGTCGAGTTCACCGATGATCCGCAAGCCGACCTTGGCCGCCGCGATCTGACGGTGAACGCGATGGCGTGGGATCCCGCCGCCGGTCAACTGCTCGACCCCCACGGCGGCGCGATCGATCTCGAACGCCGCGTCCTGCGCGCGGTTGGTGATCCGCTGGCGCGGTTCCGCGAGGACGCCCTCAGGCCGCTCCGGGTCGCGCGTTTCACCGCCACGCTCGAGATGGAGCCGGACGCGCCCCTGCGTCGCGCGCTGGCGGCGCTCATGGTACCCGGGAGTGGCTACGCCGGCGCGGCGGTGGCGGCCGAGCGGGTGCGTGACGAGCTCGAGCGCATGCTGGGGGCCGGCCGACCCTCACGTGGATTCGAGCTCCTGCGTGAGGCGGGACTGCTCACGCTCTGGCTTCCCGAGCTCGCCCGCTGCCGCGGAGTGCCGCAGAACCGGTTCCACGCCCACGACGTCTACTTCCACAGCCTTTACACCTGCGATGAGGCGCCGCGCGAGAAGCCGGACGTGCGCTGGGCGGCGCTGCTGCACGACATCGGCAAGCCGGACACACGGGTCGAGCGCCAGGGGGAGGGCACCTTCTACAACCACCAGTTCGTGGGGGCAGAGCTCGCCGATCGGCTGCTCGAACGGCTGCGTCTACCGCTGGCGCGGCGCGCGCGGATCGTCCTTCTCGTTCGCGAGCACATGTTCGACTACCGCCCCGGGTGGAGCGACGGGGCGCTGCGGCGCTGGTTGCGCCGGGTGGGGCCCGAGCATGTCGCCGACCTGTTCGACCTCAGGATCGCCGACATGCTCGGCAACGGGCTCCGGCAGGGGTTCCCCCGCTATCTCGACCCGATGCGAGATCGTATCGAGCGGCTGCTCGCCGAGTCGAGCGTACTGCGCGTCACGGACCTGGCGGTGGACGGAAACGACGTCATGCGCGAGATCGGGCTCGCGCCGGGACCGGCGGTGCGCGAGGCGCTCGAGGCCCTACTCGAAGAGGTGCTCGACGATCCCGCGCGTAACACGCGCGAGCACCTGGTCGCGCGACTGCGCGAGCGACGGAGTCCGGAGCCTCCGGGCGAGCGCCAGCCGTTTCGGAAGATCGCTGACCGTCCCTCCGCCTGAGCCCTGATCTGCAGGGCTTTGGGGCGGTTTTGCCCCGGCTGGCCGAACGCGGCTATTTTCGCGCTTATGAGAACCGCTTGCATTCAGGTCTTTCTGCAAT
>CAYONG010000033.1:0-2320 GCA_964405235.1 uncultured bacterium
GACGATGGCCGCGTTGCCGCTGCGACGCTGCCAGAGCCAGAGCAGCAGCATGCCGAGGGCGGTCACTGCCCATGCGCGAAGGGCGAGATCGAGCGTCACGCGCGCGCCCCGCTGTCGACGGGACTTGAGAGGGGGTCTGCCAGCCCCGGGAGCGTCGAGGGCGCCTTCCACGCCGGCTTCGCGAGAACGATCTGCAGATCGTCCACGTAGTTCTCCTCGAAACCCGCTTCGCAGTAGCACAGGTAGTAGGTCCAAAGCCGCACGAAGCGCTCGTCGAAGCCGAGCGCCCTGACCTCGGGGAGCCGGCTTGTGAACACCGCCCTCCAGCGCCGTAGCGTCTCGCCATAGTGGCGGCCGATGCTCTCCACGTGGTCGATGCGCAGGTCAGAGTGCGCGACGGCGCTCGTGATGGAACCCAGCGAGGGGAGACTGCTGCCGGGGAATATGTAGCGCTGGATGAAGTCTGCGGAGCCCAGGTACTCCTGGTAGTCACGGTCGGGCATGGTGATCGCCTGGAGCAGCATCGCCCCGTCCGGGCGCAGCCGGTCCGCGCAGCCGCGGAAGTAACCGCGCAGGTTCGAGTGTCCCACGGCTTCGATCATCTCAATCGACACCAGTCGGTCGAACGCGCCTTCCAGATCGCGGTAGTCGACCCCGAGCACCTCGATGCGGTCCGACAGGTCCGCCGCCCGGACGCGCTCGATCGCCAGCTGCCGCTGGGCCGCGGAGATCGTGGTGGTCGTCACACGGCAGCCGTAGTGCCTGGCGGCGTGAATGGCGAAGCTGCCCCAGCCCGTCCCGATCTCGAGCACCCGGTGGTTCGGCCTCAGGCCCAGCTTCCGGCACACGAGATCGAGCTTGTGCACCGAGGCCTCGTGGAGCGTGGTCGCCGGATCGGGAAAGATCGCGCACGAGTAGGTCATGGTCTCGTCCAGGAAGAGGGCGTAGAAGGCGTTTCCGAGGTCGTAGTGGGCGTGGATGTTCCTGCGACTTCCGCGGCGCGAGTTCGCACGCAGCGCGTGACCGAGGCGCGCGAGTGGGCGGGCCAGCGCGGCGTGCGCCCACCGACCTCCGTCGTGGCGGGCCAGATCACGCGCGAAGACGCGCAAGAGATTGGTGAGGTCGTCGGTCGTCCATTCGCCCCGCAAGTAGGACTCCGCCAACCCCAGCGATCCGGCGAGCGCAACGCGCCGGTAGAACCGGGGATCGTGGACGCGGAGCGACGCGGGGGGGAGGTCCGACGCGGCTCCAAGGTGTCGGGTGCCGGCGAAATCCTCGACCACCAACTGTCCGCCACGTATCGCCGCCAGGCGACCACGGACGGCCGCGCGCGCGAGCATCGCGAACAGGCCGGGTCCCCGCGGGCTCGGGCGGAGCGGCGGATACGAATGGGTCGCGCTCATTCGCCGGCCGGTCCCCGGAGGCCGCCCGGGTGCGGATAGTGGGGGGCGCGCTTGAGCCACAGCTTGAGCGCCTGCCAGTAGATCGCGGCGATCACCTTTCCGGTCATGAACGGGTGCCGGACGAGCGCGGCCGCGAGGCTGCCCGTGCTGATCTCTCGGCGCTCGAGCGTCAACGTGGCGTCGAAAATGGTGCGCCCGTGGGAACGGTTCTCCATGTGGACCACCAGCGCGCGGCCCGGCGTCGTGAACTGCCAGGCGTAATCGAGGTCCATCGGCATGAAGGGCGAGACGTGGAATTCCTTGGGGAATGCAAACGCAAGGGTGGCCTCGGCCTGCTGGGCGCGGCAGTCCAGGACGTGGCAGTGGCGCTCCCCCCAGGGCGTGTTGTGGATTTCCGCCACGATCGCCTCCAGCCGTTCGTTCCCATCGTCGAAGCAGTAGTGGAAGCTGACCGGGTTCATGCAGTAGCCCCAGTACCGGAGGTGCGTCAGCAGGCGCACCGGGCCCGCGGGCCGGAATCCCGCCCGCTCCTCGATCAAGTCCCGCACGCAGGCGTCGAGCGGGCGACCGGGATCGCCCAGGTGGTCGGCGCGGCGGAAGCGGGCGGGCGCGAAGCGCCGCGTCGACCACAGCCACCGGCCACGAAAGACCTGGTCCAGTTCGGCGAGATCGAGGTAGACGAAGAAAGCCTGGTAGCGAAACGCGTTCGCGACCGGCGCCAGGCGGCGGTGACCGATCGGACCGAAATAGAGCGCGCTGTTCACGAGGCCCTGGCGGCGAGGCCCGCCGACCGCGAAGCGATGCCCGCGACGACCTCGGCGGCGCTACGCACGCCGTCCTCGTGGAAGCCGTTGCCGAAGTAGGCGCCGCAGAACCAGGCACGGTGCGTGCCCTGGATGCGTTCGCGTTGCTCCCGC
>CAYONG010000034.1:0-1588 GCA_964405235.1 uncultured bacterium
GCATCCAGTGGAACGACACGTTCGGCCAGGCCGCACTCGACTACCGCTTCGCGCCCGAGTTGTGCACGCCGCGGCGCGGGCAGGAGAAGGGTTCGGCCGAGAACCTGGTCGGGTTCGTGAAGAACGGCTTCTTCAAGGTGCGCCGCTTCCACGACCACGCCGATCTCATCACGCAGTTGATCGCCTGGCTGCTCGAGGTCAACACCGTGCGGCCGTGCCGGGCGACCGGGGTGCCGCCGGCCGAGCGGATCGCGGCGGAGCGCGAGCGGATGCGACCGCTGGCGATCCCGGCGGCCGAGTACGCGCTGCGCTTCTCGGTGTTCGTCGGGCCCACGGGCCTGGTGAGCTTCCAAGGCTACCGCTACTCGATGCCGCCCGAGACGATCGGCATCCCCGGGATGCTGTGGCTCTATCCGGAGCGGGTGCGCATCGTGGCCGGGCGCTTCGAGCGTGTGCACGATCGCGTGCCCGAGCAGGGCAAGGACAGCCTGCATCCTGAGGATCGTGCCGCGCGGCTCGCGGCGGTCGCCGGCAAGCGCGGGCGGCTGTACCTGAAGCGCCAGGAGATCCTTGATCTCGGACCTGCCGCCGAGATCTTCCTCACCGAGATCGTCCATCGCCATCGCTTCACCTGGCAGGGCGAGGTCGAGCAACTCCACGGGGCGCTGGTGCAGCACGGCCCCGCCGCACTCCATCGGGCGCTGGCCGTCGCCCACGAGCGCGAACTCTACGGCGCACCGCACGTGCTGCGTCTGCTGGCGAAGGAGGTGGCCTGATGCATCCCATCGATCTCGACGGCATGCTCAAGCGCCTGCACCTGCCGACCGTGCGCCGGCTCTATCCCGAGTGCGAGGTCCGCGCCGAGGCCGAGGACCAGTCCTACCGCGACTTCCTCGCCACGCTGATCGCCGAAGAGGTGGCGCATCGTGCCCAGACCCGCATCGAGCGCTCGGTCAGGAAGGCCCGCTTCCCGTTCCTGCGCACCATCGAGGACTTCGACTTCACCTTCCAGACCTCGGTGCGTCTGCAGTTGCTCGGCAGCTATCTCGGCCCCGAACTCGTCACGGAGGGCCGATCGCTGATCCTGTGCGGGCCCTCGGGCACCGGCAAGACCCACCTCGGGATCGCCATCGCCTACCGCGCCATCCAGAACGGATACGAGGCGCTGTTCACCAGCGCCGCCGAGATGATCGAGACGCTCTCGGTGGCGACCCGGCGCGGCGATCTCGCCGAAACGCTCGCGCGATACACGCACCCCCCGGTGCTGGTGATCGACGAGGTCGGATATCTGACCGTCGGCGGTGACGCCGCGAACCTCGTGTTCCACGTCGTCAACGAGCGCTACCTGCATCGGCGGCCGATGTTGTTCACGACCAACAAGCCACTCGCCGCATGGGGGCTGGTGCTGCACGACCCCGATCTCGCCGAGGCGATCCTCGATCGTGTGCTCGAGCGCGGGCGGCTGGTCGAGCTACGCGGAGCGTCGTATCGTACCCGGCACCTCAAGCGTGCCGAACCAGTCCGGAGCCCCGGCCACGAACCGGCAGGAATATCCGGAAATCACCGGCAGGAATATCCGGAACCCACA
>CAYONG010000035.1:0-15240 GCA_964405235.1 uncultured bacterium
TTAGGAGGCGCGCCGGCCTCGCCAACCTCGCCGAGCCCGACGCCCGACCGCACAGGAGCCATCCCCACGTGAGCCCGACCCCGTTGCCCGCCGCCGCTGCCGCCGCGCACCCAACGCTCGCCGGTGTCCAGTACCACGAGAACATCCTCGAGACCATCGGCGACACGCCGCTGGTGCGGATCCGCAACCTGGCGAAGCACTGCGCCTGCCCGGTGCTCGCCAAGATGGAGAACTTCAACCCCGGCGGCAGCATCAAGGACCGCATCGGCCTCGCCATGGTCGAGGCGGCAGAGAAGGCCGGCCGCTTGAAGCCGGGCGGCACCATCGTCGAGTGCACCTCGGGCAACACCGGGCTCGGCCTCGCCATGGTGGCGGCGATCAAGGGCTACCGCGCGGTGCTCTGCATGCCCGACAAGGTCTCGAGCGAGAAGGTGAACCTGCTGAAGGCCTTCGGTGCCGAGGTCATGTTGAGCCCGACCGCGGTCGAGCCCGATTCCCCGGAGTCCTACTACTCGGTGGCCAAGCGCATCACCGCCGAGCGGCCGGGGGCGTTCCTCACCAACCAGTACGACAACCCGGCCAACCCCGAAGCGCACTACCGCACGACGGGGCCGGAGATCTGGAAACAGACGGCGGGGAAGATCACCCACTACGTCGCCGGCATGGGCACCGGCGGCACCATCAGCGGCGTGGCGCGCTTCCTCAAGGAGAAGAATCCGAAGGTGCGGGTGATCGGCGCCGACCCGGTGGGCTCGATCCTCAAGCACTATCACGAGACCCATGAGATGTCGGAGCCTCACACCTACAAGATCGAGGGCGTGGGCGAGGACTTCATCCCCGGCGCCACCGACTTCACGCTCGTGGACCAGGTCATCTCGTGCAACGACCGTGATGGGCTCAACACCGCGCGGCGCATGGCGCGCGAGGAGGCGCTGTTCACCGGCGGCTCGGGCGGCATGGCGGTGTGGGTCGCCCTTCAGGTCGCGAAGGATCTGCCGGCCGACGCGCTGGCGGTGGTGATCGTGCCCGACACCGGCGAGCGCTACCTGAGCAAGGTGCACAACGACGCCTGGATGCGCGACAACCATCTGCTCGATCCGAGCGCCGCCTCGGCCCGTGATCTCGCCGGTTCCAAGTCGCGCAAGATGCCCGCGCTCATGTCGGTGCAGGCGGGGGAGCCGCTCAAACGGGCGCTGGCGCTGGTCGAACAGCACGACGTGACCCAGGTGCCGGTGCTCCGCGGGCGCGAGGTGGTAGGGACGCTCTTCGACAGCGACATCCTGCGCGCCGCGCTCGCGGATCCCACCGCCCTCGACAAGCCGGTCGAAGGATGGATGGCCGACCCACTGCCGGTGGTGACGGGCGACGAGTCGATCGAGCGGATCACGCGCCTGCTGGCCGCCCGCAATCCGGCGGTCCTGGTGAGCGAGAACGGCGCGCTGGTCGGCATCCTGACGCGCTTCGACATGTTGCAGTTCATCGCGGGAGCCGAGTGATGGGCGGCGAGTCTTCGCTCCCTCCGAACGCCGGCTTCAGTACCCGGGCGATCCACGCCGGCCAGGAGCCCGATCCCACGACCGGTGCGGTCGTGGTGCCGATCTACCAGACCTCGACCTACGCGCAGGATGCCCTGGGGAAGAACAAGGGCTACGAGTACGCGCGTACGCACAATCTCACCCGGTCATCCCTGGAGCGGAACCTCGCGGCGCTGGAGGGTGGCCGGTTCGGGCTGTGCTTCGCCTCGGGTCTGGCGGCGACCAACACGCTGCTCCAGAGCCTCTCGGCCGGCGACCACGTGGTGGCGGGACACAACCTATACGGCGGCACCTTCCGCATCATGGACAAGGTGTTCAAGCGGCTCGGCCTGACGTTCACCTTCATCTCCACCGACGACCCCGACGCGGTCGAGAAGGCGTTCCAGCCGGCGACGAAGATGCTGTTCGTCGAGACCCCGACCAACCCGATGATGCAGCTCACCGACATCGCGGCGGTGAGCGAGCGCGCCCACCGGCGAGGGATCACGGTGGTGGTGGACAACACATTCATGACCCCGTTCTTTCAGCGACCGTTGGCGCTCGGGGCCGATGTGGCGCTCCACTCGGTGACCAAGTACCTGAATGGCCACAGCGACATGGTCGGCGGCGCGCTGGTCACGAGCGACGAGACGCTCGCCGAGTCGCTGCGCTTCCTCCAGAACGCGGCCGGCGGGGTGCCGGGCCCGATGGACTGCTGGCTGGCGCTGCGCGGCACCAAGACGCTGGCGGTCCGGATGGAGCGGCACGAGTCGAACGCCCGCGCGCTCGCGGAGTTCCTGGCGGGGCACCCCGGGGTCTCGAAGGTCTTCTACCCCGGGCTCCCGCAGCATCCCCAGCACGCGCTCGCGAAGCGGCAGGCTTCGGGGTTCGGCGGGATGATCTCGATCATCCCGGGCGATGGCAGCCTCGAGGCGGGCCGGCGCGTTTTCGACCGTTTCCGCCTGTTCGCGCGTGCCGAGAGCCTGGGTGGGGTTGAGAGCCTGGTATGTCACCCGGCCTCGATGACCCATGCTTCGGTCCCCCGGGAGGCCCGACTGGCGATGGGGTTCGCGGACGGCCTGCTGCGGCTCTCGGTCGGTATCGAGGATCTTGAGGATCTTCGAGGTGACCTCGAGCAGGCGCTCCAAACGATTTAATGACTTGGGTTTAGCCTGCTAACTCTGCCCGATTACAGGAAAAAAACGGGATTGACAAAGGGGGGGCGTATCCCTAGCCTTCGGCCGCGTTTGCCCTAGCCCGCACCAGCGTCTGCTCAGGGCCGAGGCGAGCGCATGACGAGAATTCCACTCTGCCGCATGGAGGCCGCGAGCCGAGACACCGCTTCCCAGTGGTGTTTTTTGTCTTGATAGGTCCAACCTGAAATCAGCGCCGCGCCCGGCATTTGGCCGGAGCGGCGGGACTGAGAGGAGGTGAAGTAAGAATGCGGAAGTATTTCGCAATGATCATGGTCGCCCTCCTGGCGCTGACTCTGGCTCTCGCCGTCGTGGGTTGCGGTGGCGGGCAGTCCACCACGGAGACGACGCCGCCTCCGACCGAGACGGCGCCGCCGGCGCCCGAGACGGCGATGCCGGATAGCGCGATGATGCCTGCGGACACGGCCATGGCGCACTAGGCCCCGTCTCACCGTTCAGGCCATCGACACAGGCAACAAGGGGAGGGGAGGAACCGACTCGATCGGGGACTTCCCTCCTTGCTGTTCCGGGGCCCGGCCGTCCCCCGGCCCGATCCAGGGGCCGGGACCCCTTCGGGGCTGTCCTCAACCGCAACCTCTGGAGCCCCGGCCGCGTATTCCTGGCGTTACCAGGAGGATTCGTATCGTGAAACGGTGCATCCAGGTGGTGACCGTGGCCCTGCTCCTTGGGGCCCCGCCGGCCGCGGCCGATCGGGACGTCTGGCGCGAGCAGAGCGAGAAGACCGTCGAGGCGCGGGGCTTCAAGACCCTCGAGGTCATCAACTCGCGCGGCCGCGTAGATCTGGTGTCGAGCCCCGATGGGAAACTCCACGTGACCGCCCTGAAGATCGTGCGGGTCGGGGGCCGCGAGCGCGCCGAGGAGCTGGCGCGCGGCATCGTGGTCGAGACCGGCATCCGGGACGACCGGTACGTGGTCGAGGTGCGCTATCAAAAACGGCACAACGTCCGTATCAATTTCTGGGATTTCTTCAAGATCGACGGAGTGAACCTGCCGGGATACGAGGTGCGCATCACGTGCCAGATCCCCCGCGGGCTCCCCGCCACGGTGCGCGAGAGCAGCGGAGACATCCGCAGCGAGGGTCTCGCCGGGGCCCAGGTGCTCAAGACATCGAGCGGGGATATCGAGGTCCAGTCGGCCGGCGGGCCGCTCGAGGCCTCGAGCTCGAGCGGCGAGGTGACGGCGACCGCGGTGCGCCAAGCACAGCTCCGAAGCGTAAGCGGCGACATCGTGGTGCGGCAGGCCGCGGGTCCGCTGCGCGCCTCGACCAGCAGCGGTAGCATCACGGTGACCGGCGCCGAGGACAGCCTCTCGCTCTCGAGCGTGAGCGGCGACATCCGCGCGGACGCCGCGCCCCGGGGGCTGGACGCGGAGACTTCGAGCGGCGAGATCGTGGCGCGCGCGGTCTCGGGTGCGGTCAAGGTCGGCACCTCGAGCGGCGACGTCAGGCTCTCGCTGCGCGAGCCCCTGCGCGGGGTGGACGCGACCACTTCGAGCGGCGAGATCCGCCTGGCGCTCGATCCCGCGGTCGGATGCGCGCTCGACATGCGCACCTCGAGCGGGACCATCGAAGTCGAGCAGCCGATGCAGATGAAGAATGTCTCGCGACGCAACGTGTCCGGCGTGATCCGCGGCGGCAGGGCCCCGGTGGTCCTCCACACCTCGTCGGGCGACATCACGGTGGTGGGTGGAGGCGAATGATCATGCGACGACTCTCTGCGATAATCGTGGTCGCCGCGGTGTGCGGGACCGTGTTCTCACTCGGGGCTCTGATGGGACACTCCGGGCCAGCGACGGCGACGTGGGAGCGAAACCCGCCGGTCTCCTGGTTGCTGCTGGCTCATGCCCCCGCGCTGGCGCAGGAGGTCATGCAGTTCAAGCCGGTGCCTGCCGAAAGCGTCTCGGCCCTGGTGCGCCCCGGTGCCCGCAGGCGCGCGCCGCTCGACGCGGCCGCTCCTTCGCCTACGGTCACCGGTGTGCCCGTCGTTCCCGGTGTGCCGGCCGTCCCCGGCGTGCCCGCGGTCCCGCCGGTGCCGGCGCCGCCTCGCGCCCCCCACATCCGGGCCGACGAATCGGGCGATGTGGTGCGGTTCGGCTCGGACATCGCCATCCGCGAGGGCCAGCACGTGGTCGGTGACGTGGTCGCCATGGGCGGCGACGTGACCGTGGATGGCCAAGTCGAAGGGGATGTGGTCGCGATGGGCGGCAACGTATCCCTGGGCTCGACGGGTAGGGTGGATGGCCAGGTCGTCACCATCGGCGGCCAGCTCCACGAGCAGCCGGGCTCCCACGTGGGTGGCCAGCGCGTGACCGCAGGTGGCCTGCCGCGCGGGTGGTTCCCCGGGCCGTTCTTCGGATTCCTCGGTATCGTCGACTCCGGTCTCAAGGCGGCCTGGACGATCGCGAAAATGCTGCTGCTGCTGCTGGTCGCCTGGGGATTCACCCAGCTCGCCCCGCAGCGCACGCAGAACGCCTTCGAGGTGTTCAAGAACGAGCCGGTCAAGTGTCTCGGGTTCGGCCTGCTCGCCTGGGCGCTCATCATCCCGTCGGTGGTCGCCCTCGCCCTGGTGGTCGCGATCCTGTGCATCACCATCATCGGTATCCCGCTCGCGATCGCGGCCCTGCTGGGCTATGCACTCGCCATCGTGCTGCTGGTGGTGTGGGGATACGTCGTTGGCGCCGCGGTGCTCGGTGAACGGCTGGCCCGCCAGCTCGGCCGCAGCGTTCCCTCGCTGGCTCTCATGGCGGTATGGGGCATCGTCGCGCTCACCGTCATACGGGTGGTCGGACAACTGTTCGCAGGGCTCCCAATGGGCGGGGGCGCCGGCGCGATGCTCGGCGTGCTCGCGATTGTGCTCACGTGCGTACTGGTGACGGTCGGCGCCGGGGCGCTCCTGTGCACCCAGCTCCGGCGCGACTCGCTCAGCCAGTGGTGGCCGGGCGCGCGAGCGGCGGTGGGCCGCGCGACCGGCGCCGCGCCGTCGGCACCCACAGCACCTGCCGCGCCCTCGGCGCACATGCCATTCACCGAGCCGCCGGCGCCATAACCGCCGGCGTCCGGCGCCCGGGCGCTTGCGACAGCCCCCGCGGTTCCACACCATGGCGGGTGATCGACCCATTGGCTTCGCCTGATTCGGCGAACAATTCGAGGCGGAGGTTCGGGGGCGCCCGACGAGCGGGGCCGCGAAGCGGGGTCCCCGCGACGGAGGGCGCCCCCGAACCGCGGCCGAACATTGCCGAATCAGGCGATCCCACCTAGGCTGCCGGCCTTCGCCGTGGCCGACGCGCGACCCGGCGGGTCGGGAGGTCGAGCGCCGTGAATGAGTCGCTGTGGATGATGTCCCTGCTGCTCTTCCTCGAGGGCGGCACGCTGTCCTTCCTCACCACGCCGACGCTGCTCTACTACGGCAAATTCCACGCTCCCTGGGCGGTCGCCCTCGCCGGCAGCACGTCGAGCGCCGCGGGCAGCGCACTCCAGCTGCTGGCGCTGCGCTGGGCGATCTCCTCCCGGCACCGCTGGATGGCGCGCTTCACCCCTTCGCGCGAGAAGATCGAAGCCACGATTCGTCAGTATCCTTCCGCATCGTTCATGGCGCTGCTGCTCGCGCGGGCGACGCCGCTCCCCGACGCCCCGCTCAAGCTGGTGGCGGCAGTGGTGGAGTATCCTATCTTTCTGTACACGCTCGCCGTCCTCCTGGGGGCGCTTCCGTACTTCTACCTGCTGGCGCATCTGGGTCGGGAGTTCCGTCTGCCGATCTGGACCATCATCGCGACGATCGTGTTGATCGCGCTGGGTCTCCTGGTCGATCGCATGCGCAATCGGGCCCGAGCGAAACCGTGAAGCCCCGGGGGCGCCGCGCTCTCGGGCCGAGGGCGCCCGCCGCGCCCACCTCAATCGGGGTCGATACCGGCGGCACGTTCACCGATTTCGTGGCGCTGCGCGCCGGCCGGCTGGTGAGCTTCAAGCTTTCCTCGACCCCGCGCGCCCCGGAGCGCGCCGTCCTTGAAGGGCTCGCACGGCTCGCCGCCGACCGGTCGAGCCGGGTCCGACACGGCTCGACCGTGGCGACCAACGCCCTGATCGAGCGCAAGGGGGCGCGCGTGGTTCTCGTGACCACCCGCGGCTTCGAGGACCTGCTCGAGATCGGCCGCCAGGACCGTCCCGATCTCTACACCCTCGCGCCGCGGCGGTCGCCCGCGCTGGCGCCGGCCCGTCGCCGCATCGGCGTGGACGAGCGCATCGGCCCGCGCGGCGAGCGCTGGATCCCGCTCACCGGTGCCGAGGTGCGGCGGGTCACGCGCGAGGTGGGTGCGAGGCGACCGCAGGCGGTGGCGGTGGGACTGCTGCATGCCTACGCGAGGCCCGCACACGAGCGCCGGCTGGCCCGCGCCCTCGCCGGCCTGGGTGTGCCGGTCAGCCGCTCGAGCGCGCTGGCGCCCGAGTACCGCGAGTACGAGCGGCTGGCGACCACGGTCACCAACGCCTACCTGACGCCCCGGGTCGCGGGCTATCTGCGACGGCTCGCGCGTGGGACCCGGGCGCGGCTCGAGGTGGTGCTCTCGCACGGCGGCACCGCGACCCCAGCCGTGGCGGCGCGCGAGCCGGTGCGCCAGCTGCTCTCGGGGCCGGCCGCCGGCATCAAGGCGGCGCGCGATGTGGCGCGTGCCTGCGGATGGGATGCGGCGCTCACCATCGACGTGGGTGGCACATCGACCGATTGCGCCTTCATCGACGGGGAGCTGCCGCGGCGACGCGGGCGCGAGGTGGCCGGATTCCCGGTGCTGCTGCCGCTGCTCGATGTGCACACGGTGGGGGCGGGAGGCGGCTCAATCGCGCGCGTGGACGAAGGCGGGCTGCTGCACGTGGGGCCCGAGAGCGCCGGCGCGCTACCGGGCCCCGCGTGCTACGGGCGCAAGGGGCCCGCGACCGTGACCGACGCGCTGGTGGTGCTGGGCCGCATCGCCGGCGGGTCGCTCGCCGGCGGCGCCCTGCGCCTGGAGCCGATGGCGGCCCGCGCGGCGCTCGCCGCTCTCGGCCGTGACCTCGGCGGCCGTGACGCGGTGGCGGCGGCACAAGGCGTGGTGGCGCTGGCGGACGCCCACATGGAGGCGGCCCTGCGGCGCGTCTCGGTCGAGCGCGGACACGATCCACGCGGCGCTGCCCTGGTGGCCTTCGGCGGCGCGGGGGGGCTGCACGCGTGCGCGCTCGCGGAATCCCTGGGCTCGGAAGCGGTGCTCGCCCCGCGCCACGCCGGGGTGCTCTCGGCGCTCGGGGCGTTGACCGGCGGCTCGCGTCGCGAGAAGAGCCGGACGGTGCTGCTCGATGCGGGGGACCTGGCCGCACTCGAGCGCCAGTGGCGCCGGCTCGAGCGGTCGGTGCAGGGCGAGTTCGCGAGCGCCGAGCGGGCGCGCGTGCGCCACGAGCGTTGGGCCGAGGTGCGCTACCGGGGCCAGTCGCACGAGCTGTCGCTGCGCGGTGGTCCGGCACTGGCGGAGCGGTTCCACCTCGAGCACCTGCGGTGTTTCGGGTTCGCCTCGCGAGACGTGCCGGTCGAGGTGGTGACGCTCGAGGCGAGAGGTTCGCTTCCGGGCGAATCGCTGCCGCGCACCCGGGGCCGGCGTGGTGTCGCCGCGCCCGCCGGGATCGCGCCCGCCGGGATCACGCGCGTGCGTCACGCGCGGGCCTGGGTGCGGGCCCGGGTGTGGATCCGCGAGAGCCTGCCCGAGGGTTTCACGGCCACTGGGCCCGCGATCGTGATGGAGGAGGGGGCCACGCTCTGGATCGCCCCCGGCTGGCGCGCACGGATGCACACGAGCGGCGCGTTGATCCTCACGCGGGGGCGGGCATGAAGCCGCCCGACGGCGTCGCCCTCGCGCTCTTCGAGAGCCTGTTCGCGGCCTGCGCCGAGGAGATGGGGGTCACCCTCATGCGCACCGCCCACTCGCCCAACATCAAAGAGCGGCTCGACCATTCGTGCGCCATCTTCGACGCCGCCGGCCGGCTGGTCGCCCAGGCGGCGCACATCCCGGTCCACCTGGGGAGCCTGCCACGGGCGGTGGAGGCTGCCATCGCTGCGGGGCCGCTGGGGCCGGGGGACGTCGTCATTCTCAACGATCCCTACGCGGGGGGCACGCACCTGCCGGACCTGACGCTGGTTTCGCCGGTCTTCCTGCCGCCGGCGCGCAAGGGCCGCGCGGCCCGGCCGGGCGGCCCTGGCAACGGGGCCGATTTCATCGTCGCGAGCCGCGCCCACCACGCGGACGTCGGCGGCGCCGCGCCCGGCTCGATGCCGCTGGCGCGCGAGGTGTACGAGGAGGGCCTGCGCCTGCCGCCGGTGTTCCTGGTGCGCGGCGGACATCTCCAGCGCGACGTGCTGAACCTGGTGCTGGCCAACGTCCGCACGCCCGACGAGCGGCGCGCCGACCTCGCGGCCCAGCTCGGAGCGCAGGCGACCGGTGAGGCGCGGCTGCTGGACCTCGCGCGTCGTGAGGGCCGTGGCGGCGCCCTGCGCCTGCGGACCGCGGCCGCGGCGCTCATGGACCACGCCGAGCGCCGGGTGCGCGCCGCGCTCAGGCGGCTGCCGCGCGGGAGCTTCCGGTTCGCCGATGCCCTCGACGACGATGGGCTCGGCCACGGACCGATTCGCATCGCGGTGACGCTCACCCTGGGCGCCGACCGCGTGCGCGCTGATTTCACCGGATCGAGCGCGCAGACCGCGGGGCCGGTCAACGCGGTCGAGGCGGTCACCCGCGCCGCCACCTACTACGCCGTGCGGTGCGTGCTGGGCGGCGACCTGCCGGTCAACGACGGGACGTTCCGCCCGATCGAGGTACGGGCGCCGGTCGGGACGGTGGTCAACCCGCGGCCACCGGCGGCGGTCGCCGCCGGCAACGTCGAGACATCGCAGCGCATCGTGGACGTGGTGCTGGGCGCATTCGCCCGCGCGTTGCCGCGCCGAGTGCCGGCGGCGAGCTACGGTACCATGAGCAACCTGCTCATTGGCGGCGCCGATCCGCGCGACGGCCGTCCCTTCGCCTACTACGAGACGCTGGGCGGTGGGCACGGCGCCGGGCCCGGCTGGGTGGGGGCCAGCGCCATGCAGGCGCACATGACCAACACCCGCAACACGCCGGTGGAGGCGCTCGAGCACGCCTACCCCCTCAGGGTCATCTCCACATCCATCCGGCGCGGCAGCGGCGGTCGCGGGCGCTGGCGGGGCGGCGACGGTATCGAGCGCGTGATCGCGCTGCGCGCTCCGGCCCGCGTAACCGTGATCTCGGACCGTCGCGTGCTGAAGCCCTGGGGGCTCGCGGGCGGCGGCGCGGGCGCGCGCGGGGTCAACCGGGTGCGCCTCAAGGCCGGTCGCCCCGCGGTTCGGTTGCCGGGCAAGTTCCAGATTGACCTCGAGGCCGGGGCGGTGCTAACCGTCGCCAGCCCCGGCGGGGGTGGATTCGGTCGCGGTGGCTCGATGCGATCCAAACGGAGGTCCTGATGCGCGCGTTCTACCGTGGCGTTCCCGTGCTGCTCGTTGCGCTCTCGCTTGTTCTTCTCGCGCTCCCACGCCAGGTTGAGAGCGTGCCCCTCTACGCCGCGCGTCAAGGGCTCCAGTGCCAGACCTGCCATTTCGATCCCAACGGCGGCGGGCCGCGCAACGAGTTCGGGTTCGCCTTCGCGAAGAACCGGCACCTGCTCACCCCCGAGGACAGCACCAGCCGCTGGACGGATCTCACGCTCACCAACCGCGTCGGCGAGAACATGCCGCTCTACTTCGGCGTGAACCAGCGCTTCATGCTGCTCGCCAACCAGCACCGGAGCGTGGACCGTCCCGAGCGGCTCGGATTCTTCAACATGGAGAACGCCATCCATCTCGCGTTCCAGCCCCACAGCATGCTGACGCTGGTCTACACGCTGGACGGTTTCGCGACCGGCCCCACAAACGTCATGCGCAGCAAGGAGGCATTCGGGATGATCGGCGGTCTGCCCGCGAACGGATACATCAAGGCCGGCCGCATCCGCACCCCGTTCGGGCTGCGGATGGACGACCACACCGTCGCCACGCGGAACGGCTTCGGCGACTTCGGCACCGGCGGCTCGTTCCTGCCCTACGACCCACGACAGCCGGACATGGGGGTCGAGATCGGCGGGGAACGGGCGGGCTGGTCGGGGCGCGCGGCGTTCACCAATGGCCAGTCCTCGCTCTTCTCGGGCAGCGGCTACGCCGAGGCGAAGACGGTCAAACTCGGGTACAACACGGCGCGCTATCAGGGCGGGGTCTCGCTCTATGACGACTTCCAGAAATCCGGTACGACCCCGTTGGTGAGGTTTACTCGGTGGAGCTACTACGGGATGACGCACCACGGCCCCTTCGCCCTGCTGGGCGAGATCGCCGCGGGCACGGACGAGGACAAGGTGACGCCGGACAAGACGAATCTCCTGGCGAGCTTCATCGAGCTCGATTGGTCCGCACACCGGGAGTACAACATGCGGGCGCGCTATGACCGGGTGGTGCTGGATCGCGGCGCCGATCCGGCGACCCGCGACGCCAGCACCTACCACCGGTACGCACTCGAGGGGGAGTGGGTGCCGGTGCCGTTCGCCGAGCTGCGCTGGACGTTGCGCTACCTCGATCCGAAAGACCCAGCCCAGGACGACGAACGGCAGGCGTATCTGCAGTTCCACTTCTCGTACTAGACCCAGACCCGTCCGGGCGGCAGGTTCCCCCTCTTCGCGGGGACATGCCCCCCGGATCGATGATGATGCTGACCCGGCAGTCGCCCAATGCCCGGTCTGATCTATTACCAGTGTCCCCGGTCTGGACCACCGATTTCATTTGACAGGCTTTTCGAGGCAGATCGGCCACTGCCCACGGATCTCCCCGGGATCGTTCGCCGGGTCGCGCGTGGTGCCCACTCAGGGGCGCCCGCGTCATCGCGCGCCAAAGTTTCTGTCACCGGGTGAGTAATGCGGCGCACGGGGCTCGACGAGCGTCGAAAAATGGCATGCTATGAATGAGCTGCGCCCCCGCGACCCGCCCCCGCGGAGACACGTCCGTGCGCAGCTACTCCCTGCATCACCTCGCCGACTCGACCCTCAGGTGTGCCCTCAAGCAACTCGTCATCTCGGATTTCGGCACCACCGCCCTCATCGTCGCCCATATCGCCGAGTTCATCGCCCGCAAGCTCTACCTCGAGGATGGCTTTGCCCCGATGTACGACTACTGTGTCGGCGAGATCCAGATGTCCGAAGATGTCGCCTGCCGGCGCATCCGGGCGGCGCGCGCCGCCCGCCGATTCCCCCAGGTTCTTGAAGCCCTGGCGGATGGCCGGATCCACCTGACCGGGATCTCGCTCCTGGCCCCTCACCTGACCGAGGAGAACGCCGAGGAGTTGCTGGCGGCGAGCTTCCACAAGACCAAGCGTGAGATCCAGCTCCTCCTCGCCGCGCGCTTCCCGCAGCCGGACCTGCCCACGTTCATCGCAAGCCTGGGCACGGCTGCAACGGCCCCCGCCCCGCAAGTGGCGCAGGGACAGTCCCCTGTGGTGATGGGCACCGTCTTGGAAGTTTGTACTCCGCCGGTACATTCATCCGCGCCAGCGCGGATAGACGACCCTGTCATTGTGGTGACGCCGCTCGCGCCCGAGCGGTTCGCCTGGCAGCTCACCGTCAACCAGGAGACCCAGGACCTGCTGCGCGACGTCCAGGATCTCCTCGGCCACGAGGTCCCTCCGGGGGACCTCGTGGCGGTGCTCAACTTCGCGCTCCGGGCGGCCAAGCAGAAGCTCCTGGGGCGCAAGTGTGCCGCGACCGAGCAGCCGCGTACCGGCCATCGGAGCTCGAGTTCCGATGGCCGGCAAATCCCCGCGGAGGTCCGGCGGGCGGTGTGGAAGCGGGATGGTGGCCAGTGCACGTTTACCAGTGACACCGGCCATCGCTGCCAGGAGCGCAAGGACGTGCAGTTCGACCACATCGACCCCTACGCCCGGTGCGGGGAGGCAGCCGTCGGCGGGATCCGACTGCTGTGCCGGGCGCACAATCAGTACGAGGCCGAGCGCGTGTTCGGCGCCGAGTTCATGCGCCAAAAGCGGGAGGGGGCCCGGAGCCGCACATCGCGAAAGCCGAATCCGGCCGAATCGGCCAGACGTGCGCTGGCTTCAGCCGGCTGAAGGCCCCGGGTGAACAACTCACTTGGACTTCACCCCTGGCTCGGGCTCCCGGCGCGACGCTGCTCCGCCAGTGTGCGGGCCACTACTCGCCGCGTGAGCGGGGTGGCGTCGGCGGCGGAGAGGCGGAGCGCGGCTTCGGGGAGGTCGTCGAGGAAGGCGTCGTTCTGGAGTCCGATGACTGCCGTCGGGCGGGCGCGGCAGGCCGCACGCAGCCGCTCGAGCTCGGCCGGCGGGAGCGCCAGCCGGGACATCACGGCTACGACCTCGAGCGACGGTGAGTCACTCGATCCGACCGGGGCGCCTTGCGTCGCGAGCTCCTCGGTGAGCGGACGACCATGCGGGAAGGCGGGCTCGCTCACGCACCACGGCCCGATACCCGACCCGGCGGGAAGCGCACCGCGCACCGCAAGGCCGCGCTGGACGATCCGCTCGAGGCGCGACTCCCATCCGGGCGGCGTGAGCGACTCCAACGGACGCGCGAGCTCCTCGGCGGTCGGTTCCGGGTGGTCGCGGTCGAACGCGGCCAGCCGGGGCCGCGCTTCTTCGAACGCGGCGCGATCGATCGCCCCGTCCACCAGCATGCGCGCCAGTTCCAGCCGCGCGCGCCGCACCGCCTCGTCGTGGAACGCGAACAGCAGCAGGTCGCAGCCCGCCTCGAGCGCGAGCCGCGCGATCTCGGCCGGGCCGCGGCCCTCGGCCGCGCCCTTCATCTCGAGCGCATCGGTGATTGCCACACCTCGGAACCCCAGCCTCCCGCGCAGCAGGTCGTGGACGATGGCGCGCGAAAAGGTCGCGGGCTGACCGGCATCCAGAGCCGGGTAGACCACGTGGGCGGTCATAACGGCGTCGGCGTCGAGGTTGGCCTGGAACGGGTGGAGCTCGCGCGCTTCGAGCAAGCCGACGCCGGCATCGCAGCGCGGGAGCGCCAGGTGCGAATCGAGCACGGTGTCGCCGTGCCCGGGAAAGTGCTTGAGGCAGGCGGTCACCCCTGCCGCGCGGTAACCCCGCAGCGCCTCGGCCACGGCGCCCGCGACCGTCCCCGGCTCCGAGCCGAAGGCGCGCGGGCCGATCACCGGATTGCGCGGCTCCGAGTGGATGTCGGCGACCGGCGCGAACACCCAGTCGATGCCGAGCGCCCGCAGCCGCTCACCGGTGATGCGGGAGGCCCATTCGATGTCGCCTGGCCCGGCGCCCCGTGCCAGCAACGTGGCGTTGGGCGGCACGACCAGGTGGCCGGTGAGTTGCGAGACGAACCCGCCCTCTTCGTCCACGGCGATGAAGATGCGCCGCGGGCGGGCGAGTTCGCGCACGCGCGTGGTGAGGCGCCGCAGGTCGGAAAGATCGCCGAAGTCGCGGGCGAACAGGATGACGCCGGCCGGGGGATACGCGGCGAAGTCCTTCTCCCACGCGCGGGAGAGTCCCTCGCGCGGCAGGCCGGTCACCATGCGACGTGCGATACCGCGCTGGGCGTCCATGGAGGGGCAACTTGGGGGAGTGGCGAGGGTCTGTCAACGGGCAGGGGCTGTCTGCGCGAAACCCGGCAGCCCTTGCCGCGGCGCCCCGATCGGGGGACGATCGGGGGACGGTCGGGAGGCATGATCGCACCCAGCGGTTGCGTGCGCGCACCCACCGTGGACGTTGGGAAAGGGGGGACGGCCGCGGGGGCGGGCGCGGGGGCGGCGGTCGAATCCGCGCCGGGCGTGCGGGATGCCACGTTGGGGGTTCGGGCGGTTGGGTGGGCCGGGGGTGAGCAGGTAGAGTGGCGGAACACATGCGGACCCTCGTTTCCCAGCGCAGCACGCTGTTCACCGAATCGGTCATCCGGGAGATGACGCGCCTGTGCAACCAGCATGGGGGTGTCAATCTGGCGCAGGGTTTCCCGGATTTCCCGGCGCCGGAGGCCATCAAGGAGGAGGCGGCGCGGGCGATCCGGGCCGACGTGAACCAGTACGCGATCACCTGGGGGGCCAAGCGGCTGCGGGACGCCCTGGTGGCCAAGACCGAGCGGTTCACCGGCCTGCGCTACGATCCAGAGACCGAGGTCACGGTCTGCTGCGGCTCGACCGAGTGCATGATCGCCACGCTGCTCGCCCTGGTGAACCCGGGCGAGGAAGTCATCGTCTTCGAGCCGTTCTACGAGAACTACGGTCCCGACGCCATCCTGTGCGGAGCCGTGCCGCGGTTCGTGCGGCTGCGCGAGCCGGAGTGGAGCTACGACCCGGCCGAACTGGAACGGGCCTTCAGCGATCGCACCAAGGCCGTCATCATCAACACCCCCAACAACCCGACCGGCAAGGTGTTCTCGCGCGCCTAGTTGGATCATATCGCCGGGCTGTGCCGGAAGTGGGACG
>CAYONG010000036.1:0-2164 GCA_964405235.1 uncultured bacterium
GGGGTCGGCGAGACCACCGGTCGCGCCACCCGTTGACGACAGCTTGGCGTGGTACGTGGCATGAGCCAGTCCCGCCGCGACCGAGTCGTTAGCCCGAACTTCCAGCGACGAACGGGCAGATCTGAACGTAGATCGGGCTCACCGGGCTGCGGCGCTCTGTCTACACGCTGCCGGGAGCGACCCCGATCAGCGCCAACGCCCGGGCTTGGAGCGGCGTCGGCTCGGACAGCAGCTCGAACGCCGCCTCCTCGCCCAGCCCGGCCGGCACGACCCGGTTGCGGGTGAGCGTGGCGAGCTCGGCCATGAGGGTCGCGAAGCTGCCCACCCGCAGGCCGTCGGGCGTGCGGTGGTCGCGCTCCTTGGCCAGCGCCGAGGCTGAGCGCTCCGGCGGCGCGACGGGATCGGTCCGCGGAGGCGGTTCCTCGTCGCGGAACAGCAAGGGGGCCCAGGCAGCCTCGAGGTGCCAGCGCACGTAGGCCGCGAGGAAGCACAGGAAGAGATGCGCTCTGACCCGGTCCTCGCGCCAGTGGAAGATCGGCCGGACGGCGAGGTCGTCGCCCTTGAGCGCCCGGAAGTCGCGCTCGACCGCGGCCAGGCGCTTGTACGTCTCGACGACCGCCGGCGTATCGAGCCGCTCGGGGCCGACGCTGGTGCGCACCACGTACAGCCCGTCGAGCGCCGCCTCGGCGGCGATCGCGTCGATCCGTCGCCGATAGGCGAAGACCCCCTCGGCGATGTCGAGCTCGAAGTGCTTGGCCATCCTCTTCGCGTTCACCACCCGCCCCGCGCGCAGGCCGATCGCGGCGGCGGTCCGCAGGCGGCCCCGGGCGACCGATGCGGCGACCCGGGCCAGATTCTCCTCGGTCGCGACGAGGAGCGCCTCGCGCTTGCGCGCCCGCTCAGCGGCGAGGGCAGGGTTGCGGCACACCACCAGGCGCTCGCCCGGGAACTCCGGGCTCGTGATCTCGGCCAGGTTCGTCTCGTCGAACAGGCCGAGCTGGAGATCGCCGGCATCCACCAGGCGGCGGATGGCGGGCGCCCGCAGGCAGCTCACCCAGCCGATCCCGCCGGTCTCGCGGAGGCGCTCGATGCGGGCCGATGTGAGCATCCCCCGGTCGCCCACGAGGACGATGTCGACGAGACCGAAGCGGACGCGCAGCTTGTCGACCGCTGTCTCCACGGTGGCCGGGTCGGCGGTGTTGCCCGGGAAGGCCTCGACCGCCACCGGGCAGCCGCGCTCGTCGGTCAGCAGGCCGAACTCGATCTGGGGCCGGTCGGGGCGGTGGTCGCGGGAGTGGCCGTGACGGGCGAGCGGGCAGTGACTGCCCTCGACGTACGTGCTGGTGAGGTCGTACAGGACGAGGGAGCCCGAGTGCAGGTGGCGGCCCGCGAGCGCCCGCTCGATGCGGTCCTGGCGGGCGAGCAGCCAGTCCATCGCCCCGTACAGCTCGTTCTCGTCGGCGCCGTCCACCCCGCACGCCGCACCCAGGGTGGTCTGGCCGAGGAGCGCCGCCGTGGCGAGCTTGGACGCGGGCGCGAGCAGGCGGGCCGCGATCAGCGCCGTCGCAAGGTCGCGCCTCCGCGACGGCCGCCGGTCGAGCATGCCCGGCAGGCCCAGGCTGCGGGTCAACCCCAGGACGGCCGCGACATGGCCGTGGGGCAGGCTGCGCCGGATCGGGAGCGTCTCGCCCACGGCCAGGAAGCGCTCGCCACGCAGCGAGCGCTCGACGACCTCGACGAGCGCGGGCGGCAGGGCGGTCAGGCTGGCCAGCGTCCGGTGCTTGACCCGGCCGTCCTCCCGGTATGACTGGCGGAGCAGGACCGAGACGTATGCCTTCCCCCCGTGGACACTCCGCACTCTGGCCACGTGCATCGCGCCGGTCGCCCGTCTGCCCATGCGCAGATCATGCCACATCTCGGCCGCTTGTCAAGACATCTTCTGGCTACATCTCAACAGGCGCAACAGCCTCGTTCAGGCCATCGCTGAACACGAAATGGGACTGGGGACGCCTCGATCGGGCTGGAAGTCCGGTCTAGCGCGTGTTCGCATGACCGACGGCTCTGGCGGGTTCCGGTCCCGACGGCCATCGTTCCAGTCACGATGTCGATGCACGAACCGCCCTTCCTCTCCCCGCGGATCCCGTCCGACCGCGAACTCGTCACG
>CAYONG010000037.1:0-23851 GCA_964405235.1 uncultured bacterium
AAAGCCTGATCGGAGAGATGAAACAGCGAGTAGCGCTGCATCGGATACCTCGACGGGGGCGGGTGTCGAGGGCGGGCAACTAGCTCAGCACTTGTACCACGGCCGTTTCAGACGCTTGGCAATGCCCGCAGGGCTCGCCGATCGGCGCGCTACGAGGGCATTCCGGGGTCGAGACGATCCGGGCCGTCGCTAGGCATCCTGCGCACGCTGGCGCGCTGCTGTGAGCAGGTGCGGGCGAGGCGTCGAGGAGCAGTCTCGCGAGCGCGTCAAGTCAATTCGCGAACAGCCGCCCGCGCTCGACTGTCTCCGACTACGTCCACGGGAAGGGCGTCGCGGCCGGGCGACGAGCGGAACTGTGGGCTGCGGACTGCGTCGGAGCGAGGAGCCGCCGGTGCGAGCGCTCGAGCGCGCCTGAGCGGGCGTCTACCCCTCGTTGACCTTGAGCACCACCAGCGTCAGGTCGTCGCTCTGGCCGCGGGTCCCGAACCACTCCTGCACCCTGGCGACCAGCGCCGCCATGATGGCGGCCGCGCTCTGGTCGAGTAACGTCTCGACCAGCCGCTCGATGCGCTGCTGCCCGAAATGCTCACCGGTCGGCGACTCGGCCTCGGAGAGGCCGTCGGTGTAGAACAGGAGAACGTCCCCTGGACGCAGCGCGATCGGACGCTCCTCGTACTGCGCCTCGGGCAACACCCCGAGCGCCACACCGCCCTCCTCCAAGTACTCGATCGGACCCTCGCGGCGGAACAGCACCGGCGGGTTGTGGCCGGCATTGCTGAAGATGAGCACCCGGTTCTTGTGGTCGAGGACCCCGTAGAATGCGGTCACGAACTTGCCACGGTCGGTGCTCTCGTGGAGCAGGCTGTTGACCTTGCGCATGACGGCGCGGATCGCGAACTCGTTGCGCACCTCGGCCAGCAGGCTCATCCGGAACCCGGCCATGATGAGCGCGGCGGGGATGCCCTTGCCCGAAACGTCGGCGATCGCGATCCCGAGCCGGGTATCGGAGATGGGGATGAAGTCGTAGTAGTCGCCGCCGACCTCGTCGTGGGTGATGGTGCTGCCCGCGATCTCGAAGCCGGGGATCACGGGCGAGGTCTCGGGCAGGAACGAGGCCTGGATCTCGCGCGCGATCGCCAGCTCCTTTTCGAGCCGCCGGCGATCGAGCAGCTCGCGCGTCAGTCGTGCCCGCTCGACCGTCACCGCCGCCTGCGCCGCCAGAGCGGTCACCATCTCGAGGTGGCCCTCGTGATACGCGTCGAGACGATCGTTCTCGAGGTTGAACACGCCGATGGTTTTGCCGGCCACCTGGAGCGGAGCAGCCAGCTCGCTGCGCGTCTCGGCTCGCGCCGACACGTAGCGCGGGTCCCGGGTGACGTCGGGGACGATCGCCGGTTCCCCGGTCTTCGCCACCCAGCCGACGATACCCTGCCCGACCATCAGGCCGAACGCGACCTCGGAGCCGCTCGGGTAGCCCACCTCGTTCACCAGTTCCAGCGCGTGGGTGGTGCGGTTGACCAGGTAGAGGGCGGCGGCATCGTAGTCCACGACCTGGCGCAGCGACTTGAGGATCGTCTCGATCGCCTCGTCCAGGTCGAGCGTGGCAGAGAGCGTGGTCGTGATCGCCAGCAGCACGTCCTTCTCGAGCGCCCGCCGCTCGGTCTCCTGGAAGAGCAGCGCGTTGTCGAGCGCGAAGGCGACATGCTCCCCGGCGACCTCGAGCCGGTCCACGTCCTCGGAGGTGAACGCCCCCCCGCCCTGTTTGTCGAGGCACTCGATGGCCGCGAACACCTCGCCGCGCCGGTAGAGCGGCATGACCAGGGCCGATTGGAACTCCGGCGCCTCCCCGCGCAGCGGCGGAAGCGGATCGCCCGGCGCGAGAAGCAGCACCTCCCCGCGGCTGAACACCCAGCCCGCGAGCCCCTCGTCGCCCTCGAGCTGCAGCACGGTCGGCGGCCCGTCGCCGCCCGGGAAGTCGCGCGCCACCAGCCGCCGGCCGGCGCGGCGCGTCAGCCAGATACGCGATTTCTGGCAGTCCACCAGCTTGCGCAGGTGGCGGCCCGCCGCCCGCAGCAGGTCGGTAAGGTTGGTGCTGGCGTCGAAGCCCTCGCTCAGGTGGAGCACGAGCGAGGGCAGGGACTTGACCGCGGTCTCGGGGGTACGGACGGCGGTCTCGGGGGGCGGCAGGGTGGATTCGGACATAGGGGGCGACCGTAGCATCCACCCCACGCCCTCACAACCCATTACAACCCATTGAATCGCACCCCCTCCCCTGCCGATAACGCTGGGACCCCGCCTTCATCCACCGCGGCCCCGTTCGGGAGACCTGCATGGCCAAGGAATACAAGCGCCTCGGCGATCTGCTCATCGAGGCGAAGATCATCACCGAGCAGGACCTGGCTGACGCGATCACCCAGCAACGGAAGACCGGCGAGCTGCTGGGTGCGACGCTGCTGCGCATGGGGCTCGTGAGCGAGGAAACGCTCATGCGCCAGCTCCAGCTCCAGCTCGGGCTGCCGCTGGTGGACCTGGCCGAAGTCACGGCCGACGAGCAGGCGCTGGCGCTGGTGCGCGAGGACCTCGCCCGCAAGTACATCGCGCTACCGATCGAGGTCGAGGGGCGCTCGAACCTGACCGTGGCGATGGCCGACCCGCTCAACGTGGCGGCGCTCGAAGACCTGCGCTTCCACAGCGGCATGTTCATCAAGCCGGTGCTGGCGCTACCCTCGGCGATCGCCGAGGCGATCGAGCGCTACTACCACATCGATCGATCGGTGAACGAGGTGATCAACACCATCATCAGCTCCGAGGACGAGGTCATCGTCAACGCGGTGAACGAGACCGAGCAGGCGCAGGCGATCGACGACCTCATCAAGGAGTCCGAGGGCCGGCCGATCGTGCGCCTCACCAACTGGTTGCTCCACCGCGCCATCGAGGAGAGGGCGAGCGACATCCACATCGAGCCCCAGGACAAGGAACTGGCGGTGCGCTTCCGTGTGGACGGCCTGCTGCTGGAGGCCCAACGGCTGCCCAAGTGGACCCAGAGCGCGATCGTGTCGCGGATCAAGATCCTCTCCAACCTCGACATCGCCGAGAAGCGGCAGCCCCAGGACGGGCGTCTCATGGTCGAGGTGAGCGGACGGCGGGTCGACATGCGCGTCTCGACGCTACCGACCACTCACGGCGAAAAAGTGGTCATCCGGGTCGTCGACCAGGGACAATCGCAGCGGAACCTTGCCGACCTCGGCCTTTACCCCGAGGATCTCGCCCGGATCGAGGGCTACCTCGCCCGGCCGCAGGGCATCATCCTCGTGACCGGGCCGACCGGCTCGGGCAAGTCCACGCTACTTTACGCCGCGCTGCGGCACGTCCAGAGCGTGAGCAAGAACATCGTCACGGTCGAGGACCCGGTCGAGTACCAGATCCCGGGCATCAACCAGGTGCAGGTGGACGAAAAGGCCAAGAAGACCTTTGCCTCCGCGCTGCGCGCCATCCTGCGCCAGGACCCCGACGTCATCATGATCGGCGAGATCCGCGACAAGGAGACCGCCCAGATCGCGTTTCGCGCCTCGATCACCGGACACCTGGTGCTGACCACCGTCCATACCAACGATGCCCCGAGCGCGGTGACGCGCCTGATCGACCTGGGACTCGAGCCGTTCATGGTCGCCTCGGCGCTGACCGGCGTCGTGAGCATGCGGCTGGTGCGCACGCTCTGCCCCAAGTGCCGCGAGACTTACGACGTGAGCGCGGAGAGCCTCAACCGGCTCGGCGCCCGCGACCTGGCCGAGGGCACCGTGCAGCTCAGCCGCGGTCGCGGCTGCCCCAACTGCCGCAGCACTGGCTACCACGGCCGCTTGGGCATCTTCGAGACCCTCGAGATCACCGATACCATCCGCTCTCTGGTGACGCAGAACGTCTCGGACACCGCGATCCGTACCGCCGCACTCGAGAACGGCATGCGCACGATGGGCGAAGACGGGCTCAAGAAGGTGCTCGAGGGACACACCACGCTCGACGAGGTGTCGCGCGTCATCTACCTGGCCGACCAGGGCGCCAAACAGTGCCCCTCGTGCGCGTCCGTGCTCTCGCAGGAGTTCGAGTACTGCCCCTCGTGCGGCGAGTTCGTCGGCGAGCACTGCGGCTCGTGCAGCCGCCGGCTCAACCCGGGCTGGGCGTGGTGCCCCTTCTGCGGGGACGCCTCGCTGGCGGTGGGCGGGCGCCGCGGCGGAGGGAGCGACGAAGCGCCGGCCGCGGAGCCGACACGGCGCAAGAAGCTCGCGCGCGTGGACCCGCTGCCGTTCAAGAAGGCGGCGTAGACGGCGAACGCGCTTCGGCGGTAGTTTTCAGCCGTGCCCGCGCTATATCTCGTTATCGTCTCCGCCCTGGTGGCGCTGATTGCCTACCGCACCTACGGCGCGTTCCTCGCCGCCCGGGTCGCCACGCTCGACGACCTGCGCCGCACCCCCGCCCACACCCTGTGCGACGGCCGCGACTACGTGCCCACCAACAAGTGGGTGCTGTTCGGCCACCACTTCGCCGCCATTGCCGGCGCCGGACCTCTGATCGGGCCGGTGCTGGCCGCCCAGTTCGGCTACATGCCGGGATTCCTGTGGCTGCTCGTCGGATCGGTGGTGGCGGGCGGGGTGCACGACCTGGTCATCCTCACCGCCTCGGTCAGGAGCGGCGGCCGCTCGCTCGCCAACATCGCCCGCGAGCAGGTGAGCCCGTTGACCGGTGGCGCCACGGCGATCGCGATCGTGTTCGTGATGACCGTGGCGCTCGCGGTCATGGCGCTGGTGGTGGTCAACTCGCTCAAGGACAGCTCGTGGGGCGTGTTCAGCATCGCCTGCACCATCCCGATCGCGCTCGGTATGGGGCTGTGGTCCTACAAGATCCGCCCCGGCTCGCTCAAGCCGGCGACCGCGGTCGGGGTCATCCTGCTGCTGGTCGCGGTCGGCGCCGGCGCCTGGGTGCAACAGTCGCCGCTGAGCGCCTGGCTCCACCATCCGGGCCCGACCATCGGGTACGCCATCATGATCTATGGCTTCATCGCCTCGGTGCTGCCGGTGTGGCTGCTGTTGTGCCCGCGCGACTACCTCTCGTCGTTCATGAAGATCGGCGCCGTGCTGCTGCTCGCGGTCGGCGTCATCCTGGTCAACCCGCGACTCCAGATGCCCGCCTTCACTCCGTACGTCTCGGGCGGTGGGCCGGTGATCCCAGGGCCGATGTTTCCGTTCGTGTTCATCACCATCGCCTGCGGAGCGATCTCCGGGTTCCACTCGCTGATCGCCTCGGGGACCACCCCCAAAATGATCGACCGCGAGCGCGACATCCTGCCCATCTCGTACGGCGCGATGGTGCTCGAGGGATTCGTCGGCGTGATCGCGTTGATCGCAGCCTGCGCCCTAATGCCCGCCGACTACTACGCCATCAACACCCGCCCCGAGGTGTTCGCGACGCTCGGGATGGCGGTCCAGAACCTGCAGGTGCTCGAAGCGCAGGTCGGCGAGACGCTGGCCGGGCGGCCCGGAGGCGCGGTCTCGCTGGCGGTGGGCATGGCACAGATCTTCTCCGCGCTCCCATTCATGCGCGGGCTCATGTCGTTCTGGTACCACTTCGCCATCATGTTCGAGGCCATGTTCGTGCTCACCTTGATCGACACCGGGACCCGCGTGACGCGCTACATGCTGCAGGAGGTGGGCGGCATGGCGGTGCCGGCATTGAGGAGCTGGCGGGGCGCCGCGCCCTCGATCGTGTTCAGCGCGCTCGCGGTCGGGGCCTGGGGCTACTTCCTCCAGACCCGCACGGTCAGCGCGCTGTGGCCCATGCTGGGGGTGGCGAACCAACTGCTCGCCGCCTTCGCGCTGGCGATCGGCACGTCGGTGCTCATCAACATGGGCAAGGGGCGCTACGTCTGGTGCACGCTCGTTCCGCTCGCCTTCATGTGCGTCAACACGTTCACCGCAGGCTGGATGAACTTGGGGCTAAACTACCTGGCCCCTCAGCTCCGCCAGGGGGCACCCAGCCTATTGGCGGCGTTCCTCGCAGCGCCGATCCCAGCGCGCATCCAGACCGTGCTGACGCTTGCCATCATGGCGCTGCTCCTGGTCGTCATGGTGGACAGCCTGCTGCGCTGGAACTCGGTGCTGCGCGGGCGGCGCACGACGGTCCAAGCCCCCGGCAAGAACACCCCCGCGGCGGCCGGGCTGTGAGCGGCCGGTGAGGCTGCGCGCGCTCATCGTCACGGTGCTCCTCGTCGCGGTGGCATGGCCCGCCTGGCGCTCGCAACTGTGGACGGTCGCCAAGCCCGGTGACGGGCCGGTGGCGCTCCAGCTGCGCGCCGGCGACGCGCGCACCCCGGTGCAGATCGACGCGACGCTGCCCGGGGTCCCGATCGGCATGGAGCATCTCGAGAGCGGCCGCGGCGTGCTGCTCATCCACTACTGGGCCATGTGGGAGCACGCCAGCCGCGAGCAGGCGGCGCTCCTTGACTCGCTGCGCCAGCTCCCCGAGATGCAGGGGCTGCGCGTGGTGGTGGTGTGCTTCGACCCGTTCCCATCGGTCGCGCGCTTCGTCGCCCGGCAACGACTGCGGCTCAGCGTGCTGATTGACAACCGCGGCACACTGCGCGAGACACTGCCGTGCCCGAGCGTGCCCTATACTTATGTGCTGGACGGCGCCGGCCGCCTCGCTGTGGCACAGCCCGGCGAAGTGGATTGGCTGGCGGCGGGGACGCGCGCGGCGCTCAGGGCGCTGTTGGAGGAGCGGACATCCGGACAGTCGGGGCCACCGGCCCTCTGAGCGCCGCGCGCGTCCCCACCGCTGCGCGCAGTCGGGGCCGGTTTCGGCGCCCGGGCATGGCACCCCGCCGGGGCCGATGGTAACCTCGACCGCGCTTCGTGCTGCCGTCGCCGCCACCTCGACCCGATCCCGGAGTGCGTTCGTGAAACTTCATTCTCCAGACCGCCCAAGCCTTTGTCCGCCGCCCGCCGACCAGCGGCAGCCCGTCGCCCACTGCTTCGGTGTCTTCTCGATCTCCGCGGCCTGCGCGCTCGCGGCGCTTGGCCCGGCGGCGGGTGCGGCGGGAGCGGTTCCCGCGCCGGTCGACACGGCGGCCAGCACCCTCGCCCACTGGAACGTCGACAACCCGCCCGGGCCGCATCACGACGCGACGATCGACGTCACCGAAGGCACCTGGATGAACGTCGACCTGTCGCCCGACGGGAAGACCATCGTCTTCGATCTGCTGGGCGATCTCTACACCATGTCGATCACCGGCGGCGAGGGCACGGCGATCACGCAGGGCGTGGCGTGGGACGAACAGCCGCGCTTCTCGCCCGACGGGAAGCGCATCGCGTTCACGTCGGACCGCGGCGGGGGCGACAACATCTGGCTGGTGGACCGCGACGGCGGGCACCCCACGCAGGTAACCAAGGAGACCTTCCGCCTTCTGAACTCGCCATCCTGGACCCCGGACGGCGAGTTCATCGTCGCGCGCAAGCACTTCACCTCCACGCGCTCGGCCGGCGCCGGCGAGATCTGGCTCTACCATCGCGCCGGGGGCGCGGGCGTGCAGATGACGAAGATGACCAGCAACCAGAAGGACACCGGTGAGCCCGTGGTCTCGCCCGACGGGCGCTACCTCTACTACTCGTACGACGCCACGCCGGGAGCCACGTTCGCCTACAACAAGGATCCCAATCAGGGGATCTACGCGATCAACCGGCTCGACCGCCTGAGCGGCGAGACCGACGTGGTGACCGCCGGGCCCGGCGGAGCGTGCCGTCCGACGCCCTCGCCCGACGGCAAGTCACTCGCCTTCATCCGCCGCGTGCGCTACCAGAGCACGCTGTTCGTGCGGGACCTCGCCTCGGGCGCCGAGCGGCCGGTGTGGTCCGGTCTCGAGCGCGACATGCAGGAGACCTGGGCGATCCACGGTGTCTATCCGACGATGGCATGGATGCCCGACGGTCGCTCGATTGTGCTGTGGGCGGGCGGCCACATCCAGAGGGTGGATGTCGCAACCGGGACCGCCGCGGTGATCCCCTTCCACCTCAAGACGACGCGGCAGCTCACCGAGGCGGTGCGCTTCGCGCAGTCGGTGGCCCCCGAGACGTTCCACACCCGGATGCTGCGCTGGGTGATGGTCTCGCCGCGGGGCGATCAGGTCGTCTACCAGACGCTTGGGCATCTCTACGTGCGCGCGCTGCCGGACGGCACTCCACGGCGGCTCACGACCCAGGACGAGCACGCCGAGTTCTATCCATCCTGGTCACGCGACGGGAGGTCGATCGTCTACGTCACCTGGGAGGACTCGCTGCTCGGCACGGTGAGCGTCGTCCCCGCCACCGGCGGCGTCGGGCGCCCCCTCACCACACAACCCGGCCACTACCTGGAGCCCGTGTTCTCGCCGGACGGCAAGACCGTCGTGTATCGCAAGTCCCGCGACGGCTACTTGCGTTCGCCACTCTGGTCGAGCGAACCCGGGATCTACGCCGTGGCGACGGCCGGCGGCCCCCCCCGGCGCATCTCGCGCGAGGGCGGCCTGCCGCAGTTCGGCGCCGCCAGCGACCGGGTCTATCTGTTCAGCGTCGGGGGCGCCGACCAGGACGACCGCGCGCTGTTCAGCATCTCGCTCGAGGGCACCGACAAGCACGTCTTCCTGCACGGCACATACCTCACCGAGATCGCCGTCTCTCCGGACGAGAAGTGGGTGGCGTTCACGCAGGACTGGAACGCCTACATCGCCCCGCTCGTCCGCGCCGGGCAGCAGGTCGAGATCGGCAGCGACATGCACTCCCTGCCCCTCAAGCGCGTGGCGCGCGACGCGGGCGCCAACCTGAGCTGGGCGGGCGACAGCAAGGCGCTCTACTGGTCGCTCGGGCCGCAGCTCTATACGCGACCGGTGGCCCAGTGCTTCACATTCGTACCGGGTGCGCCGGATACGCTGCCGCCGCTCACCGAGGGCGGCCGCGACATCGGGTTCGACGTCAGAGCCGACGTGCCGGGCGGCGTCATCGCCCTCACCGGCGCCCGCCTCATCACCATGACGGGCGACGAGGTCATCGAGGATGGCACCGTCGTGGTGAGGGGCAACCGCATCGTCGCGGTCGGCCCGCGCCAGGCGGTCACCGTGCCGACCGACGCCAGAACCATGGACGTCCGAGGCGCGACCATCATGCCGGGCATCATCGACGTGCACTGGCACGGGGGCATGACTGGCGAGGGGATCCAGCCGCAGGAGTCCTGGGTCCTCGACGCCTCGCTCGCCTTCGGGGTGACCACCCTCCACGACCCGTCCAACGACACGCAGGGCATCTTCTCATCGAGCGAGCTGCAACGCGCCGGGATGCTGCGCGGCCCACGCATCTTCTCCACCGGGACGATCCTCTACGGTGCCAAGGGCGACGTACACGCGGAGGTCGACAGCCTGGCAGACGCGCTGTTCCACCTGCGCCGCATGCAGGCCGTGGGCGCCTTCAGCGTGAAGAGCTACAACCTGCCGCGCCGCGACCAGCGCCAGCAGGTCATCGAGGCGGCGCGCGAGCTGCGGATGATGGTGGTGCCCGAGGGAGGGTCGATGCTGCCCCACAACCTCACGATGGTGGTGGACGGCCACACCGGCGTCGAGCACTCGTTGCCGGTCGCCCGGATCTACCGGGACGTCACGCAGCTGTGGGGCGCGAGCCGGAGCGGCTACACCCCGACGCTGGGCGTGGCGTACGGCGGCATCATGGGCGAGAACTACTGGTACGCGAAGACCCACGTGTGGGAGGACGAGCGCCTGCTGCGATTCGTTCCGCGACGCATCATCGACGCGCGCAGCCGCCGACCGTTCACCGCGCCCGACGAGGAATGGAACCATATCCCTGCGGCGGGCATGGCGAAGGCGCTGCTCGACGCCGGCGTGAGCGTGCAACTGGGGGCGCACGGTCAGCGCGAAGGGCTCGCCGCGCACTGGGAGATGTGGATGTTCGTGCAGGGCGGGATGACCCCGCTCGAGGCCATCCGCTGCGCCACGCTCAACGGCGCCCGCTACCTGGGGCTCGATGGCGACATCGGCTCGCTAGCACCCGGCAAGCTCGCCGACCTGGTCGTGCTCGATAAGAACCCGCTCGAGAACATCCGCGACACGGAGGCGATCCGCTACGTGATGCAGAACGGCAGGCTCTACGACGGCCTCCGTCTCGACGAGATCGGCAACCGTCCGCGTCGCCGTCCGGACTTCTACTTCGAGCGGCCCGGTGGTCAGGGGGGCGCGACCACGGTGGGCACGGACGAAGACTAGCAGCGGCTTGAATCGTCCCGCCCCAGCGGGAGCACCGGCAGGGGCGGCGACTTCGTTGCCGCTAGCCGGGGGCCAAGTCAGCGTCGCTTTCGTAAAGTGGTGGAGCTGAACGGGATCGAACCGTTGACCTCCTGACTGCCAGTCAGGCGCTCTCCCAACTGAGCTACAGCCCCACTCCATGCGCGCCCGAGTGGAGCGGGCGGCGGCCGGGTATTGATAGCCGACCCCCGCGGGCCGGTCAAGCGGACCCGACAGGGACCGACCATCGCGGACCGACCACCGCCCGGAGTGCTACAGTCGCCTGCCTCATGATCGTTCTCGTCGCCTTGGCCACCGCGCTGCTCGCTCCCGCGACCATTGCGGCGCCCGCAGTCACCGATCTGCGCCTCGTCCCCCTCCCCCGCACGGTCACCGTGGGCGCCGGCGCCTTCCCGCTCAAGGGCGAGTTGCGCATCGCGGTCGCAGCCGGCAATGCCGAGGACGCCTTCGCCGCCGCGCTCCTCAAGGAGGAGATCGAGTCCCGATCATCCGCCAGGGCCAGCGTGGTCGAAGGCGCCGAGGGCGAGATCGTGCTCGCCCGCGACGCCGCGCTCACGGACGCCGGCGAGGAGGGCTATCGGATCGATGTGAAACCAGGGAGCGTGCGCGCCACCGCCCGAGACGGCGCCGGCCTCTTCTACGCGGTCCAGACGCTGCGCCAGATGGTACGGGCGCAAGGCATCGCAGCCGCGACCCTCACCGACCGGCCGGCGCTGCGCTGGCGGGGGCTCCAGGACGACGTGAGCCGCGGGCCGGTGCCGACCGTCGCTGCGCTCGAGCGCCGCATCCGCACCGCCGCCGAGTACAAGATCAACCTTTACGTGCTCTACCTCGAGGCCGCGTTCGCCTACCGCAGCCAGCCGCTCATCGCCCCGCCCGGCGGGGCGCTCACCGCCGCCGAACTCGCGCACCTCACCGATTACGCGCGCCGCCATCATGTGAGCCTGATGGTGCAGCAACAGAGCTTTGGGCACCTCGAGCGCGTCCTCGGCTGGGAGAAGTACCGCGGGCTCGCCGAGGTCGAAGGCGGCAACACGCTCTCGCCGGCGAGCGAAGGCACCTATGCGCTGCTTGACTCGCTCTATCGCGAGATCGCCCCGCTCACCAGCGCCCCGTTCCTTCACGTCGGCGGCGACGAGCCCGCCGACCTCGGCCAGGGTCGCTCGCGCGCGATGGTGCAGGCCACCGGCCTCGGCGCCACGTACGTGCGGCACATCAAGCGCCTGCGCGAGCTGCTCCTCCCCTTGGGCAAGCGGCCGATGGTGTGGGGCGACATGGTGCTCAAGTTCCCCGAGCTGCTGCCCAGACTCGGGCGCGACGTCGTGGTCGCGAGCTGGGAGTACCTCGCGCACGACACCTACGCCCCCTGGATCACGCCGCTCAAGGACGCCAAGGTGGATTTCTTCGTCTGCCCCGGCGTCGTCAACTGGAACCGCGTGTTCCCGAATCTCGATCAGGCCATCCCCGGCATCCGCGTGTTCACGCGCGAAGGCCAACAGGCGGGGGCGATCGGGCAGCTCGACTGCGCATGGGCGGACAACGGCGATGCGCTGTTCGCGTTGGCCTGGTACCCCGCGCTCTATGGCGCCGCCTCCGCCTGGCAGAGCGGTGACTGCGACCCCGAGCGGTTCGCGCGCGCCTTCGACTGGGCGTTCTTCCGAAATCCGGGCGACGAGATGGCGCAGGCCGTGCGCCGGCTCAACCGAGCCCACGCGCTCATCTCGAGCGCACGGCCCACCGATGCGACGCTCGAGGTGTTCTGGCTCAACCCCGCGCGCAGCAATCTCGATCGGCAGTTGAGCGGCATGCTCGATTCGATCGCTGTGCCGCTGAGAACCAGCCAGGAGGAGGCGATCGAGCTGATCGAGCGTTGCCGGCCGCGCGCGGCGCGCAACGGCGACCTGCTCGACGCCTACGCCTTCGCCGCCCGCCGCCTGCACGCGATCGGCACGCGGGCGGTGACGTCCCGCCGCATGCGCGAGCTCTACCAGCTGGCCCTCCAGGCGCAGGAGGATCGCACGCGGTCCTCCCAGGTGGTGAGCCTGATGAGCGGCATCATCGGCCTGCTCGGCCAGGGGCGCGAGAACGCGGCGCTGCTCAAGGGCGAGCACGAGCGGCTTTGGCTCGCCGAGAACCGGCCCTACTGGCTCGACAACATTCGCGCCCAGTACGACCAGGATCTAATGGCGTGGATGGACAAGGCCGACGAGCTGCGCGCCTATACGGTCATGTTCCGCAACGGACGTCGCCTGCCGCCCGCCGAGCAGGTGGGACTGGGGCCGTAGACGAGCGTGCATTCCGCCCGCACGGGAATGGCAAAAAGGCGTCTGAGGGCGGCTCCCATCACCCGCTCCCCCAAGCTGGACGGCCCGGAGCTGCGCCAAGACGTGCCGACGCGCCCACTTCCACCCGGCACGAAGCCTGCAAGTGCGGGGCGGAACATCCCGCCATCCCAACCCCCGGACGGACTTGCCCTTGTCAACTCGCATGCCCGCCACTGCCAACTCCACCTGCCTCTCGGTCCCTCGACACTCGGGCCGGATCGTCCGGGGCTTCGCGATCTTCCTCCTCGTCTTCTTTCCCGCCATGGAGCTCGGCGGAGGGCTTGTCGGTGCTGGCGCCATCGCTCGCGCTCAGTCCGGCCCCGATGTCGTTCCGCCCGCGCCGGTGACCGACCTCGGGACCGACCCGCCACCTCCTGGCTCGACCGTGGTCCTGGTGGGCGCGGGCGACATCGCCAACGGCAGCAGCGGCGCCGAGGCGACCGCGCGGCTGCTCGACAACATCGCCGGCACGGTCTTCACCGCCGGCGACAACGCCTACCCCGACGGCACCACGTCCAATTATGCCCAGTACTACGAGCCCACCTGGGGCCGGCACAAGGGTCGCACCCGGCCCTCCCCCGGCAATCACGAGTATCACACCGCCGGGGCGACCGGTTATTACACTTACTTCGGCGCCAGCGCAGGACCCGCAGGCCTCGGCTACTACAGTTACGACCTGGGCGACTGGCATGTCATCTCGCTCATCAGCAACGTCAGCATGAGCGCGGGCTCGGTCCAGGAGCAATGGCTGCGCGCCGACCTCGCGGCCAACAGCAAGGACTGCATCATCGCCTACTGGCACCACCCGCGCTTCAGCTCGGGCACACACGGCAGCTCGACCTCCCCGCAGCCCCTGTGGCAGGCGCTCTACGAGGCCGGGGCGGAGATCGTGGTGGTCGGGCACGATCACAACTACCAGCGCTTTGCCCCCCAGACGGCGACCGGCCAGGCCGATCCCGCGCGCGGCATCCGGCAGTTCGTGGCCGGCATGGGCGGGGCGGGCCACTACTCGTTCGGTACGCCGATCGCCAACACCGAGGCGTACAACGTGGACACCGATGGCGTGCTCAAGCTGACGCTCGGGCCCGGGACCTATTCCTGGGAGTTCATCCCCGTTGCGGGCCGGACCTACACGGACTCGGGCAGCGGGACCTGCCATCGGTAACGGCCCCCGCGCGCAGGCGACCAGCATCACGAACGGCGGGCCGGTGGAGACCGGCCCGCCGTTCGCGCGTGATGCCTGACGCCGCTATTTCTCCATCTTGAGGACGATGCGCGCTTCGTCGCTCTTGGATCGCGCGACCATGCGCACGTGGTCCACCTTGCGCCCGTCCTTGAAGTCGAGCAGCGCGTAGTAGCCCGGGCCGCGCGTCCATTCCTTCATGTCCACGACGCGCGTGTCGCCGTTCTCGAACACGACCTCGGCCCAGTCGAACTGCGCCTTTCCCTCGGCGACCTGCAGCCAGAGCGCGGTGCCGCGGCTGTCGGCGTTGAGCGAAAACTCGGCCCAGTCCTCGTCCTTGCTGATGGTCTCGCCGTCCTCCCACACCAGGATGTCGGCGTGGGGGGCGCTGGCGATGGCGACACCGGTCCAGACGGCGAGCGGCAGGAACACGACCGGCGCGACGCGCCAGGCGACCCGAGCCGGGCGCACGACTACCACCCGGTGCGCGCGGCGGATCGGCCAGCCGCGGTGGACGACCACCGTGGTGCGGCGATGCGGCCCGCGCTTGACCACGACGCGGCGGGCGGCGAAGGCGGGTTCGACGATCTGGAAGCTCAGGAACGCGAGCAGGAACAGCGTGAAGAAGCGCTTCATGGCGGCGACCTCCTTGGTCTCTTGAAGGGGGGACTGCGCTTTGTTGACCTGTCCGGCCTCCATGCAGTGCCCGTGCCAGCGTGCGAGTCCAGCGCATTGCGGGGACTTGCGCCCGTGGACGAACCGCGCGGGACGGTCGGGATGACGCTGGCGTATTGAGCATCGTCGTCCGGCCAGCACGAGGCTGGCCGGACGACGGAGCGCGGCGGCTCGCTCGCGGGCGAGCCATCCGGCCCCTGAGCGATCCGTCAGCGCGCGATGGCCACCTTGCCTCGCGCCCTGACGCCGGCTGCGTCCACCGTCACGAAGTAGACCCCCGACGCGACGGGTGCGCCCCTCCCATCGCGGCCGTCCCAGCGGATCTCCTGCAAGCCTGCGGCAACCCAGCCGTCGCTCAGCCGGCGGACCAGCCGTCCGGCCAGGTCGACGATCCGCACGCTCGCAACACCCCCCTTGGGCATGGTGAAGCTGATCGTGGACGCATCCACAATCGGATTGGGCGCTACCCTGAATGCCAGCGGGCCGGCCGGCGACGGACCCACCCCGGTAACCACAGTGCCCTCGATGATGAGGCACCATTCGACAAGCGTCCCGGTGTCCACGCCCTCGTTGTCCGAAACGAAGAGCGTCCAGGTCCCGCTCGCGGATTGGCCGATGAAGTCGGCCAGCGCCCCCGGGCCGTCGACCGTGAGCGTGGTGCCGTAGGTCCCGACGATGTTCGGGGAGCCTCCGCCGGTGCGGTTGTGCAGGCGCACTGTCGTCGTGCCGCGCCGAAGCTCCACGATCAGGTCGCCGCGAAACGTGTGCTGGATGTTCACGCCCACCGTCAGGCTCGTGATCGTGCGCCCATCCACGAGCACCTGGTCGCTCGTGATGCCCAGGGGATCGTTGTCCGGGATCGCCGTGCCCGGCGTCACACAGGCCTGCAAGGGGGGCGAGCCGATCGTGAAGCTGGCGGTCTGCACGGTCGGGCAGTCGGTCTTGCTGATCGTGATCGGGCCACTCACCGCCCCCGCCGGCACCTGGGTTGTGATCTGGCCGCTATTGTTCACGGTGAAGATGGCCGCGACGTCGTTGGCGAACTTCACCGCCGTGACGCCGGTGAAGCCGGAGCCCGTGATCGTGACGCTCGCCCCGATCGGCCCGATCGTGGGGCTGAAGTTCGACACGGCCGGGCAGACCGACGATGCCCCGCAGCCCGTGAAGTAGCTGGCGCGGATGAGCAGATTGCCACTCACCGTGCCGAAGGAGGTGCCGTTTCCCGAAAGATACGATCGCCCCTGATTGGTGGTGTTGTCGGTGAATCCCGGGAAGGTGCCCGCGGACGTGCTGAAGCCAACCACGAAGTCGCCCGAGTTGATGGTCAGCGGCGCCACATTAAACGTCTTGAAGTTGCCGTCCGGCCCGCTCGTACCGGCGACCGTCTGGAAGGCGATCCCGTCGATCGTGGCGGTCCCGCCGGGGTTCGCGCCGGCCAGCACCGTCAGCGCGCTACCGGTCGGGAGGCCGAAGGAGTCGAGCTTGATCAGCACCTGGCTCAACGTCGCCGGGTAGCCGGAGGGCGTCAGCCGACTGACGAAGTACTGGGGAGTGCCCCCGGCACTGAAGAACGTCTCCCCCTCGCCATCGTCGACCGTGGCCGTCTGCGGCGCGTTCGGGCAGATCGTGAAGGCGGTGGTCGGGACGTCCGGGCAGGCGGCCTTCGAGAGCAGGATCGGGCCGGTGACTGCGCCGGCCGGGACCGTCGCGTTGATGGTTGCGTCGTTGACCACGCTGAAGACCGCCGTGACGTTGCTGCTGAACGTGACGGCGGTCACGCCGGTAAAGCCCGAACCCGAGAGCGTGATGGCCGCCCCCGGGTTGCCAGCCCCCGGCAGGACGCTGGTCACGAACGGGCACCCTGCTCCGGCATTGATCGTGAAGTCCCCGTTCGAGAGGTCGAAGAAGACATTGCCGACCGCCTCGACCTTCACCCGCGCGGAGGGAGTGCTCAGTCCCGTGGGAACGGTGACGGTCTCGGCGCCGTCGTTGGCGGTGCTCGCCGCCAGCACATGCGGGAAGGTGAGGCCGCCGTCGGTCGAGAGCGAAATCTTGACGTTCGCGCAGCTCACCGGGGCGTTGTTGGTGTTGTTGACGTTCCAGGTGACGTTCTGCTGCGAGCCCACCGTCCACGACCCTCCGCCGTTGGGGGCCGTCACCTGGAACGGACCCGAGGCGCCATGCACCGTCAGGGTGACCAGGTCGCTGGTGGTGCCGCCAGCGCCCGCGCGATTGTCGCGCACCGTCACCCGGAAGTTGAGCGTCCGCGCGACCCGCGGCAGCTCCTCCGCGGTGAACAGTCCGCCGACCTGGTCCGGCGGATCGTTGGAGCTGTTGAGAATGTAGGTGAGCTGCGGGAAGGTGCGCCCGGGATTGGTAGAAGTTTCCACCGCCCTCAAGATCGGCCGCGTCGTGGTGGAGGGATCGCCGGGTTGATCCTGGTAGGGCGGATTCGGGTAGTCCGTCGCTCCGCCGTTGAGCTTGCCGGGATCCACCTGCTCCCACGCATAGGTCAGATTGGGCAGATCGGCCGGATTCGGATCGCCGCCGATGGCCGTGAGCGTGAACGGCGTATTGACCGGAATCGTCCGGTCCGGGCCTCCGTCAACCGTCGGCACGCCGTTCCCGGACGCCGTGCTCACCTGGCACGCCTGCGTCGCGATGTAGGCGTTCATCAACGCGAGACTCCAGGCGTGGAAGCGCAACTCGGCGATCTGAACCGTGTTGTTCGGACTGCACACTCCACCGTAGGACATGATCGTCACGCCGCTGCCGGGTTCGACGGCGTTGAGCGGATCCCGCGAACAGTTGGAGTTCTGGGAATGGGGTGCGCCGAACTGATGGCCGAACTCGTGCGAGATCAGACTGATGTTGTTCCTGCTCCCCAGGGGCAGCGAGGCGACCGATACCCCCTCGGCCTTGCGTGGCCCGGTCGCCCCGGAGTTGTCGCAGATCACACCTATCCCGGCCAGACCGGAGGAGCCCGTGCCGATGACGTGACCGAAGTCGTAGTTGCCGATCGGGATATTCGCCCCGAGCGTCTGCACGACCTGCCCAAACATCGCGTTGGAATCGCCGTTGGTGTAGGGATCGGTGCCAGCGTTGGTGAAGATGACCAGCTCGAGCCCCGCGATCAGGTTGATGTGCACCGTCAGGTCACGCTCGTAGATCGCATTGATGCCGTTCAGGATGGTATTGAGCGCGGCCAGCGCCCCGGCCACGGTGCCCCCGCCGACGTCGGTGGTGAACTCGCCGGTGGTCGAAATGGCGATCCGGTAGGTCCTGAGCTGATCCCCGGTCGCCGCGATCATCTCCTGGACCTCCGCACCGCCCAGCAGGCCCTGCTCGATCACGCCGCATTCGAACTTGTCTCTCGCATCGGCGGACTGATAGCTCACGTAGTCCCCGTCGACGTCGCCGGTCGATGGATGAACGGTGACGAAGTCGTCGCTGGCGAGGATCACGGCGTGGAAGCCCTGCGGGGTCCAATCGAAGCGGACCGTGGCACCCGGGACGTCGATCCCCTGGCCGCGATAGCTCTTGATCTCGGGATAGCTCGCCGCCAGCTTCGGTTCGAAGACCGAAGACTCCTCGATCCGGAACCTGGACAGGGATCCGTCGGGCATCGGCAGCGAGATGATCGCCGGACTCTCCTTTAGCGCAGTCCCACCTTCCATCGGGGCTGCCATGAGAAGGGTCTCGAGGACGCTCCTGTCCATGCGGAAGCGCACCGCCGGTGTCGTGCCCCCCTCAACGCTGGTATCCCCCATACCCTGCCAGAGGGCGTCGCTGGAGATCGTCGCCGCGCCGGCGACATCCGTGGCTGACATCGCGGCGACCAGCAGAAACGTGATGGCGACAACCGGGACGCGGAACGGATAACGGAGTCGGCCCATGCGTGGATCTCCTCAAAGGATGTCGGGTGGGGGCGGCCTACGGGTGCGCCAAAGTTGGCCGATCGAGCGGGCGCCCCGAGCAGGGCCCAGCGCCGCGAATCGCAGGACTATGCCGGTGGCTCACACCGTGCGCAAGGAGAATGTCGACGCGCGGTTGTGGCGATGCGCGTGACTGACGCGCTACGCCGACCGAGGCGGGTTCCGGCGGCAATCGGGGTCGCTGAGGCGGCGGCTCGGTCGTCTCGTAGGGACTGAGGCGGGTTCCGGCGGCAAGCGGCATAGCGAACCTCATCGCACGCATGACTGGCACGTCATGAACCTGCTACGCTAGGTCAAACGGGCCCCCTTTCGAGATGTGCGGAGGTGGGCTTCATGTTTCCTGCGAGCGGCTCGTGAACGTTCCCCGCAAGCGCCGCACGAGAGCGAGCGAGCGCGACGCGGCGAAGGCTTACCTGACCGAACTCCTTGCCGAGATCTGGCAGGGCAGGTTCGGCCAGTCCGTCGACAAGGTCACGCCGTTCAGCGAGCTGGTCGAGCTGCTGCACGCAGACTACGTGCAGCGGGGTCTGCGGTCGTGGGATCGTGCGGAGCGCGCGATCAAGCACCTTCGCCCGGCGTTTGGCTCCGTGCCCGCAACCGCCATCGCGTTCAAGCGGATCAATGCCTACGTCACCGGACGCATGCGCGAAGGTGCCCAGGCCGGGACCATCCACGCCGAGGTGGCCGCGCTTGGTCGAATGTTGCGCCTCGCCCTTGCGGCCGACCTCATCCGCTCCCTCCCGGTATTCCCTTCCCTCCCATCCTCACCCGCTCGCGAAGGGTTTCTCACGTCGGATCAGGTGGACGCGGTCGTGGCGAACTTGAAGCAGCCGGTCGCGGATCTCGTTCACACACTCTGGATCACGGGCTGGAGGCGGCGGGAGATTCAGTTCCTTCGATGGGATGATGTGAACATGGAGGCGGGTGAGATCAGGCTCACAGCCGGTCGGTCGAAGACTCGCGTGGCGAGGGTGTTCCCCTTCGCCGCATCCCGGTCGCTGGTTGCCATTGTGGAGGCGCGTTACGCTGCACGGTCGGCATCGTCCGCGTACCTGTTCGAACGGTCGCCGGGTAAACCGGTGAAGGACTTCAGGGAGGCGTGGCGTCTGGCCTGCGAGAGGGCCGGCGTCCCGGGTCGAGTGCCCCATGATTTGCGCAGGAGCCGGGCACGTGTGCTCACCCGGGCACACGTCCCGCAGTCGGTGGCGATGCGGCTGCTCGGGCACAAGACCGCCAGCATGTTCCTGCGTTACGATGTCGTCGCGACCGAGGACTTGGCCGAGGCTGTGGCGGCCGCCGAAACACCGACGAACCGCGCAAAAGCGGAACGCACGGGCCCCGACGAAGGGACGATCGAGTAGCCTCGCGATTGTGCCGGAGTCCTACCGGCACATCGTGCAGTCGAAGAACTCCACCCGCGCGATCTGCGCCGATGCCACGGCGACGCTCTGTTCGACGTATGGGGGTGGCGGGCCCGGCGTTCCGATTTCGTAGGCCCGCACCACGTGACTTCCGGCCGGCAGCCAGAATAGCGCCAGGCCACCCTCGTCGGTCGTCTGGATGAGCGAAGTTCCGACGATCTCGATCGTCTTGCCCGCCGAGGGGCCGGCACCGTTCTCCGAGACGTAGACGAGGAGCTGACCACCCGGGGAGGTCGGGGAATGACCGCACGAGACGAGCGTAAGCACGCAGCACGCCACCGCCAGCGTGCATGAGGCGATACTTCGGAAGCAGCGCAAACTCATAGGAACCTCGAGCCCGGTCCGGGGAACTGCCTCGGTCGGTGGAACGCAAGCAGCGTAGACCCGGCGAGGAATGCGATCCACTCGATCCAGACGGGCGGGGACCCGGCTGGAATCCGTTGCTGCACCATGGCCTTGCCCTCCGAACGGGGCGGGGGCATTCGGGGATTCGCGCGGCTGGCCTGTGGAGAATCGAGATTGGCTGACCGGTTCGCTACCCCAGGAGCACGATCGGCATCGGTCATTGCACCGACTCCGAGGGCCGGGAGCCGGGCGTGCCACGCGGAAGGTAAGATACCGGTTTCCGCCCCGCTACGGATGGTCGGGGGCCCCTTCTTTCACCGAGGCGCTAATAAGAGTACCCTGCCTATCCCTTAATAAGCTCGGCCTCTGCTAAGGAACGCTGAATAGGGGGTACGGCGTGAAACGGTCTCATACGGGGCAATACGTTACGTCGACTAGCGCAGGCGAAGTCGTCAAGGCGTTCGTGCCCAACCCACTTCCACCGACCCCGCAGATAGAGCTGGGGCACGGCCTCAGCGACCGCCTCGATCGGGCCCACATCGCTCTCGGGCGGCTCGATGGGGTCTCGGGGATCCTCCCGGACACGCATCTGTTCCTCTATGCCTACGTCCGCAAGGAAGCCGTGCTGTCATCACAGATCGAAGGCACGCAGTCCTCGCTCTCTGACCTGTTGCTCTTCGAGTTGGATGAAGCGCCTGGCGTGCCTGTTGACGACGTGGTCGAGGTCTCGAATTACGTCGCGGCCCTGGAGCACGGCCTCGCCCGCATCCGTGAAGGGTTCCCGCTCTCGAACCGGCTGATCCGCGAGGTTCACGAGATTCTCCTCTCGCGCGGGCGCGGGCAGAACAAGTTGCCGGGAGAGTTCCGCCGCTCGCAGAACTGGATCGGTGGCTCGCGGCCGGGAAACGCGCACTTTGTCCCCCCGCCTCCGGAGCGGGTCGAGGATGGAATGGGGGATCTCGAGCGATTCCTGCACGACCAGCCCGCCCGCACGCCCACGCTGATCAAGGCAGCCCTGGTTCACGTCCAGTTCGAGACGATCCATCCCTTCCTCGACGGAAACGGGCGCGTCGGTCGGCTGCTGATCCCGATGCTCCTGTGTATCGAGGGCATGCTTCGCGAGCCGCTGCTCTACCTGAGCCTCTACTTCAAGCAGAATCGAGCGCGGTATTACGAGCTGTTGGACCGGGTGCGCACCGATGGCGAGTGGGAGGAGTGGGTGATGTTCTTCGCGACCGGCATCGAGGAGGCCGCAACTGCCGCTGTCACCACAGCACATCGTCTGCTGGAGATCTCGCAAGCCGACCGCAGCAAGGTGCAGGGGGCTGGGCGCATCGCCGGCTCGGCGCTGCAGGTTCATCACGCCCTGCTGTCTCGTCCCGTGAACACAATCACCCGCCTGGCTGGGGATACGAAGCTGTCAGTCCCCGCGGTCACGAGCGCCCTCGCGGCGCTGGCCGACCTTGGCCTGGTGCGGGAGGTCACGGGCCGCAGGCGGAACCGCGTGTTCAGCTATGTCCCGTATCTCGAGGTCCTTCAACAAGGGATGGAGCCGCTGTGAACCCCGAGGCTTGAGTGCCGCCCATCACGCGGCGCTTTGAGAAACGGCATACCAGCGGTACAACTCCATCCCGTTCAAGCCGAAGCCGAAGCCCGACGAGACGAAGTAAGTAAGCAGTCGCATCGCGCTACATGACGTGCCGGAGTGGCGAAACTGGCAGACGCGCGGGACTCAAAATCCCGTGAGGCTCAAACCTCGTGGGGGTTCGACCCCCCCCTCCGGCACCATGATCTCGAGGGGTTCAAAGTCCCGCGAGGATCGAGCCGAAAGCCGGGCAACCGCGGACTTTCCCGTGAACTGTGCTCACCGACGCTAACGCTGCCACCGCTAACTTGCTGCACCGATTCCTTCACGGTCATCGCCACGGTCCCCCTGACGGCCACGCGCCCCCTCTGGCCACGCCCTTGCGGAGGTCGTCGAGGATCGGCAGCAGGAACGCGCGCAGGAGGGGGCCGAGCTCGTCGCCGGCCGAAACGGGCACGGCGAGACCCGCGCGGCGCGCGAACGCGCGCACCTGGGCGGGACGCGATGGATTCTCCCAGTAGGCCGGCGTCAGCGCGATCGGCGGTTCCACCGGAATGGGGGTCCTCCGCCTTGCGAACGTTCTGCGGACGGCTTCCGCGAGGATCTCGCGGTCGAACTCGAACCGGCTCGCCAGGTGGTGGAGGTCGAAGAAGTCCTTGATGCGGCTGTTGCGGTCGCCGAGGACTACCACCGCTTCGAGTTTCTCCGCCACGACCGCCTCGCGCGGATACGCGAGCACCTCGGGCGGCGGAAAATCGAGCAGCGCCGGATATGTGCACGAGCGGGGGGCGGGCCAGACCGAGTCGCCGAGCCCAATGTCGATCTGCAGGGAAAGGCGCGCCTTGCCGCACCGCGCGGGAAGCGTCGCCCGGGTGCCGGCGTACTCGTCCTCGGTGCTTATCGCCTCGATCTGGATCGCATCGGCGTCGAAGCTCAGGGCGTCCGGCGCCACCGGAACAGCGCAGATTGCCCGGAGGTCTCCGCGGATGGCCTCGATCGTGCCCTCTCCCCTACGCAGGAGGTCCAGGTCGCGCGTGGCGCGGTAGGGCTGATCCGACCAGGTGCGCAGCAGCATCGCGCCCTTGAGCACGAAGCGCTCCCGGGCTTCGGATTTCCCGAGGCGGTAGAGAAACCGCTCGAAGCAGAAGGTCGTGAGCAGGGTCTGGTAGACGTCGCCCGTCTGCTGGGCGCGGTTGAGCAATCGCGCGGCGACGGAGGCCGGCAGGTTGCTCTCGCCGCCGGTCATGCGATCGCGTCCAGATAGGGTTGCATCACGCGCGACACCCGGCAGATGCGCGCGTAGCGGGCCAGTTGGGTCGAGCCGCCGCGATGACGGCGGCTGAAATCGCGCAGCGCCTCGACCGCGACGTCGATGCCCACCTTGTTGCGGTACTTGAAGCAGTCGGCGACGGTTTTCGCAGCGGAGTAGACGCGAACCTCGACGCCATCCACCCGGTGGGTTTCGATACCTTCGGTGAGCGCCGGTCCCGAGAAGCGTGCCACGCGCAGGCGTGGGGATTCGAGCTTCGGCTTGCGCGCCTTTTCGGGGAGCGCAATCCACACCTCGGCCGGGGCCTGCGTCGTCAGCTCATGAAAACGCAGCGCCGTCAGCAGGCAGAAGACGCCGCCCGGGACCCGCTTGGCGACTTGGGCGAGGGTGTGCTCGGCAGTGACCGGGTGTTTGTCGGCGACGTAGATTCCCCGGGATCTCCGTTCCACCAGACCCTTGCGCACCAGGCGGTAGAGTTGGCCACGGGGGATTCCGTGAGCCTCCAGGTCGGCGACGCGCACGATTCCCAGTCGCCGGACGATTTGGAGGACCCGACTCTTGCGGCGGGCAGTCATGATGCGCGGCATGATACATATCGTCGGGGGTTACGCACAAGTCCCGACATCTGAAGCGCGAGTCTCGCTGTGCCTCCCGAAAACCCCATCTTCCACTGCCCTTGAATGTTGTGCCGGCATCCGCAAGGCTTCCGGGCTTCTCGTTCCCGCACCCTCAGAGGACCTGCACCCAGGGAGACGAATCTGCCGATGCCTTCGATTCTCCTCG
>CAYONG010000038.1:0-33830 GCA_964405235.1 uncultured bacterium
TCGTGAGACAGTTCGGTCCCTATCCATCGCGGGCGGAGGATCCTTGCGGGGAGTTGCTCCTAGTACGAGAGGACCGGAGCGAACGAACCTCTAGTGTACCGGTTGTTCCGCCAGGAGCATCGCCGGGTAGCTATGTTCGGACGTGATAAGCGCTGAAAGCCTCTAAGCGCGAAACACACCCCAAGATTAGGGATCCCGTGGCGTAAGCCACCTGAAGGCTCGTTGGAGATTACAACGTCGATAGGCGGGAGGTGTAAGGTCCGTAAGGGCTTCAGCCGACCCGTACTAATCAGCCGTGCGGCTTGCTCGGTTTATCTTTCCTGGGTGTATTCATGTGCTGCCCGCGTCTCGTAACTCGGTTGTCATTTATTTTGGGGTGGCAACGGCGGAGGGGTCACACCTCTTCCCATTCCGAACAGAGAAGTTAAGCCCTCCTGCGCCGATGGTACTGCCCGGGAAACCGGGTGGGAGAGTAGGTCGCCGCCCCATTTTTTTGATCACGAAGCCCCGGGTCGCACCGACTCGGGGCTTCGTGCTATGTCCCCCTGCGTCCCCGCGCGCCGGTCGAATGCTGCCCGGGTGTGGCCATCCCTCACCTGCGGGGCGTACCGCGAGGTCCACCCGGGCCCCGTCCGAGGCCCTTGATGACGTGGGCCGAAGTCCGCTAACGACTTGGCCACCAGAGGCTTGGCATGCCATTGTGCTCCGGCGCCACCGCGGGCACGAGGGGTGCATTCCTCAGCGGCGAGGCCCGAACCGAGAATCCGCCCAGATTCGGTCACCCGGGCCCTGACCTGGAGGCAGCCATGAAGTCCCCCCTTGTGATGATCCCGGCGCTGGCGCTGATCGCTCTCATTGCGGTCGGCGCTCCCGCCGGCGCGCAGACCCGCGACGAGGTCCAGCTCGCGATCGAGCGGACCGACGACCTGCTCGCCCGGGCCCAGGAGATCGTGAGCGCCTCCGACAACCAGCAGGCGATCGACGAGCTCGCGTTCGCCGTGCGACTCCAGGCGGACGCCAGATCCCAGTTCAGCGCCGGCCGGTACGTGCTCGCCCTCGACCTCACCCGCAGGGCACGACTCCGCGCCGACCGGGCCATCGCCCTGGTGAAGGGGCTCCCCGATCCGGACCGCGTGCTGGTCCAGCTCGAGCGGACGCGCGAACTGCTCGATCGCGCCCGCGAGCGCATCGAAGAGTGCAACGTGGACCGCTCGCGCGCCCTGCTCCGGGCGGCGTTCGAGATGCAGGTGCGCGCGGAGACGTCGGCGCGGGACGGTCGTTACCTGGCTGCGCTCCAGCTGACCCTGAGCGCCCGCGAGCGGGCCCATCGGGCGCTGCGCATCTGCAATCTCGAAGACAACCTGCGCGACGCTGCCGAGCGCGGCCTGGCGCGCACCGACGAGCTCATCTCGCGGGCCCGTGACGCGCTCCAGGACCGTGACAACGACCGGGCGCGGCAGGCGCTGGATCGCGCCATCGAGCTGCAGGCGGAAGCGTGGGTCCAGTTCCGCGCCGATCACTTCGAGGCCAGTCTGCGCCTGACCCAGTCCGCCCGCACCTTCGCGCATCGAGCCCTCCGGATCGCCGGCGCCCGCTGAGATGCGGGGCCGGGCCGTCGGTGTCGCCGCGCCGGGCGGCGCCCTGCTCGCGGCGCTCGTCCTGCTCGCGGTGTCCGGCGCGCGCGCGGAGAGCCCGCCGGGCGCCGACACGGTGTCCGTTCGGTTCCAGGTCGGGACGGGCGTCGACTTCACCAACGAGCTGTACTACGAAGACGCCTACGTCGACACGACCTTCCTCGGACGGCGGCTGGTGGACACCCCCGAGCCGCGCTACGCCGGTGTGCTCTACACCGTTCTGCAGGGCACGCGCGCAAAGCGGCGGGTGGCCTGGCAGATCCAGAACGAGCTGAGCCTAGGGGACAAGGTACAGCGCGACGCGCTGGGTCTCAGCTGGCGCGACGATTTCGCCCCCGACTGGCGCCTGGTGCTGAGCCCGGCGCTCGACTGGCGCCATGACCGCAGCTTCGACCGTGACCAGCAGGAGGGGCGCGGATCGTTCCGCGGGCGGCTGCGACGCAGCTTCTCCGACGAAACGAACGCCGCCGAGCTCGGCATGCTCGCCGATGCCGTCCGCAGCAGCGGACCGGGCTCCGAGTTCCTGCTCGATCGGAACGCGTTGCGCGGCTCGCTGGCGCTCGATCACCTGGGGCTGCTGGGCGACGAGTGGCGGCTGGGCTACAGCCTGGCGACCCGCGTATTCCCCGACTCCGCCTCTCGCGACCACCTCGAGCACGGCGGGGAGGGTCGCTGGCGGCTCCCGTTCGGCGGTGGCCACGTGGTCACCGCCGAGGCCTCCGGCCGGCGACGCCAGACCCGCAGGGTCGTGACCACCACGCGCGACAATTACTGGGAGGAGGGGGTGTCCCTCGATGGCGATTGGCGCGCCTCCGACCGCTGGGCGGTGAAGACGCGGCTCGAAGGGGAGGCGCTCCAGTACGACGTCGAGGAGCCGGACGTTTATTTCGACTACCGGGTCGCGCGCGCGCGGCTGGGAATGCGCTTCGAGAGCGACACACACTGGACGCTGACCGTGGGGCCGCGCGGTGAGCGGCTCACCGCTCCCCTCAATCCCGATGAGGCCTACCGCGAGATCGCCGGCGCCGTCGAGTTCGAAGCCCTGGGCCGGCGGGCGCTGTGGAGCGTGTCGCCGACCGTCGGCTGGCGCGACTACGATGCTGCCTCCGAGGGCGGGATCGCGGCCGGGCTACACTCGTCCTACGCGTTCTACGAGCTGGACGCGTTTGTCGACCAGCCGTTGGTCGACCCTCTGCGACTGCGTGGAATCGTCGGCCTGCGCTACGAATCGCACACCGATCCGTCGCAGAACGCCGGCAGCATGTACGTCTCGATTCAGATGCTCTGGGGAGCGCGCTGAGGCGCTGCGCCTCCTTTACTTCCCCCAGTCCGCGCGTACACTGCCGGGGTTCCCGCCATCCGCCCCGGAGGTCCGTCCATGACCGCACGCCGCACCGCGCTGTTCCTCGTCGTGCTGTTCGGCGTGCTGGGGGCCGCGGTTCTGCTCGCCGCGCTGGCCTTGCGCCGCCCCTCGTCGACCACGCCGGCCGCGACGGTCCTCGTATTCGACGTCCCGACCACGCTGGAAGAGGCGCAGCCCCCCTCGGGAGGCAGCCTGATCGATCTGCTGCACCGCGAGCACCCGACCGTGTGGATGCTCACCCATGGGATCCGCGAGGCGGCCTCGGACCCGCGGGTCCGGGCACTGGTCCTGCACATCGACCAGGTGGATTGGGGCTGGGCCAAGGTGTCCGAGATCCGCGAGGCGGTGCTGGACTTCCGCCGCGCCGGCAAGCCGGTCTACGCCGCCATCGCCGGCGGGGGCGAGCGCGAGTACCTGCTGGCCTCGGCCGCGGGCACGGTCGCGAGCCCGCCGCTGGCGATGCTGCAACTCAACGGACTCACCGCCTCGGCGTTGTTCATGCGCGGCACGCTCGACAAGGTCGGCGTCACGCCTAACTTCGCCCAGTCCGGCCGCTTCAAGTCGGCAGTCGAGGGCTGGACCCAGAGCGGCATGTCGCCCCCCGCGCGCGAAGCGCTGCAGGCGCTGGTGGACGACCAGTTCGGCCTGCTGGTGGACAGCCTGTCGACCGCCCGGGGCATCGCCGCCGATTCCGTCGTGCGATTGCTGGACGAGGGTCCGTTCGGCGCCCGGGAGGCCTTCGCTCGCGGCCTGATCGACACGGTGCTCCACCGGTCCGAGCTTGACTCGATGGTCACCCTCGCGGGCGACGATCGCCGCTCGACCCTGTCGTTGAGCCGTTACATCACCCGCCTCGATCCCCCTCGGGGCGGCCGGCGCATCGCGCTCGTCACCGCGGTCGGGGCGATCGCCGAGGGCCGCAGCCGGAGCGGCCCAGGCGAGGGCCAGATCCTCGGGGCCGCGACCCTGATCAAGGCGTTGCGCGAGGTGCGGAACCGCTCGTCGATCGCGGCGGTCGTGCTGCGCATCGACAGCCCGGGCGGGTCCGCCCAGGCGTCGGATGAGATCTGGCAGGAGGTCAAGCGCTGCGCCGAGCGCAAGCCGGTCATCGCGAGCTTCTCGGATCTCGCCGCCTCGGGCGGCTACTACATTGCCGTGCCGGCCGACAGCATCGTCGCCGAGCCCGGCACGTTGACCGGCTCGATCGGGGCGTTCGGCGGGAAGCTCAACATGCTCGGCCTCTATCGCAAGCTCGGGCTGAACGTGGAGACGGTCTCACGCGGCCGTCACGCCGAGATGTTCTCCCCCTTCAGGGACTTTTCCCCGGAGGAGTCGGAGCGTTTCCAGGCACAGATGGACGAGGTCTACCGGGTCTTCCTGAGTCGGGTGGCTGAGGGCCGGCGCAAGCCCGTGAGCGAGATCGATTCGGTTGGTCAGGGCCGCGTGTGGACCGGGCTGTCGGCCCGCCGTCATGGGCTGGTCGATGCGCTCGGCGGGCTCCCGCGCGCCATCGCGATGGCGCGCGCGCGGGCCGGCATCGAGGAGGACGAGCCGCTGACGGTCGAAATCTATCCCCGCGTCGAGCGCCCGCTCTTCCAGCGGCTGTTCGCCGAGGTGTTGGCCGACGAGGAGGCGCTCACCGTCGTCGCGCTCCCGCCGGTGGTGCGGGCCTGGCTGGCCGCGGCGACCTTCCCAGCGGGGGTCGCGCTCACCCTCATGCCCTGGAGCATCGAAGTCCGTTGAAGCGCTACTTCTTTGCGGGTTTGAAGGTCTTGATGTAGGCGATGACGTTCTCGATGTCGGCCGGCTTCAGCTGGCCGCCTTTGCCCCAGGCCACCATTCCCGACTTGATCTTCCCGTTGACGATGCAGTCGCGCAGGTAGTCGTCGGTGCGGATGGGGTCGGCCCAGCTCTTTGGGTTCTTCCAGCTCGGCGTCGGGTTGCCGGTCAGTTTCAGGCCGCCGGAGCCGTCCGCCTTGTGGCAGACCACGCAGTTCTTCACGTACAGCGGCTTGCCGAGCGCGGCGTTGCCCTTGTTCGGAGCCGCGGAGGCGGCGTTGAAGGCGACCGGCACGGCGGCGAGGGTGGCGACCACCAGGGTGGCGGCAAGGCCGCGCACCAGGGGGAATTGCGTCATCGATCTCTCCTTGTGGGACAGGTTCATCTCAGGGAGCGCATGCAAAACGAGCCGAAAGAGACTAACGTCGCCGGCCCCGGTGGTCAAATCGCCGCGCGACAATTGCTGCGCGACGCCGGTGGTGCGATCTGCGCTCAGGCCTCGCCGGAATTGAGCGCGATCGGCGCGCCCGCATCGTCCGCTGCGCTCGATCGCATAACGTCCCACCCGAGCCCGGTGCGTCGAAGCACGGGAGCCCTGTGCTACGCTGCCCGGCGCCCAATTATCCTCCCCGGAGGGGCCTTCACGATGGCCGACCCTCTCGACCGCCTGCGCACCGCCCTGGCCGGCCGCTACACGCTCGAGCGCGAGCTCGGCGCGGGCGGCATGGCGGTGGTGTACCTGGCGCGCGACTTGAAGCACGACCGCCCGGTCGCGCTCAAGGTGGTGCGCCCCGAGCTGACCGCGCTCCTGGGCCCCGAGCGGTTCCTGCGCGAGATCGCCATCACCGGGCGGCTGCAGCACCCGCACATCCTGCCGCTGCTGGACTCGGGCGAGGCCGACGGCCTGCTCTACTACGTGATGCCCTATGTCGCCGGCGAGACGCTGCGCCAGCGGCTGGAGCGCGAGCGGCAGCTGCCGGTGGAAGAGGCGCTGCGGCTGGTGCGCGAGGTGGCGGACGCCCTGGACTACGCCCACCGGCAGGGGGTGGTGCACCGCGACTTGAAGCCCGAGAACCTGCTGCTGGAAGAAGGGCACGCGGTGGTGGCGGACTTTGGGATCGCCCGCGCGGTCGAGGCGGCAGGCGGGGAGAAGCTGACCGCGACCGGCACGGTGCTGGGCACACCGTTCTACATGAGCCCGGAGCAGGCGATGGGGGGCGTGGTGGACGGGCGCAGCGACCAGTACAGCCTGGGCTGCGTGCTGTACGAGCTGCTGGCGGGCACCCCGCCGTTCGTCGCGCCCAGTGCCGAGGGGCTGGTGCACCAGCACCTGAGCGTGGTACCGCGGCTGGTGACCGAGGTGCGGCCGAGCGTGCCGGGGGCGGTGGCGGCGGCGCTGCAACGGGCGCTGGCCAAGACGGCGGCGGACCGGTACGAGACCGCCGGCCGGTTCGGGGAATCGCTGGGGGCCGCGATGCCGACCCCGGCGCCCGAGTCCGGGGTGGGCGCGAGCGTTCCACCCCCGAATACAGCCGCGGGGAAGCCGGTCCGCCCCCGGCCCCGCCGCGCGCTCGCGGGCGCTGTGCTCCTGGTGCTCCTTGCCGTGGGGGCGTTCGCGGCCTGGAGGACCGGCCTGCTCTCGAACCTGGTGGGAGGACGCTCCGCGCCGCCCGCGAAGAAGGAATGGATCCTGGTCGCCGAGTTCGAGGGACCGAGCGACGAACCCTCTCTGGCCGCCGCCGCTCGCGAGCTGGTGAGCGCCGCGCTGGACCAATCGGAGATCGTGGCCACGGTTCCTCGCGGGCAGCTGAAGGAGGCGCTTCGGCTCGCGGGGAAGCCCGACACCACGCGGGTCAGCGGCGAGGTGGCGCGGGAACTGGCGTACCGCGGCAGTATCCGCGCCGTCGTCGAAGGCCGCATCGAGCGGCTCGGGAAGGGCTACACCATCGTGATACGCGCGGTGGACGCCGAGGAGCGCCGGGCCATTCTCACGGTCAGTGATGTGGCCGCCGGGCAGGAGGCGCTCATTCCGAGCCTGGGCAACCTGGCGAAGCGGCTCCGTGCGGGACTGGGTGAGAACGAGAGCGCGATCCGCGCGACCCGGCCCTTGCGGGAGGCGGCCACTCCGTCCTTTGAAGCCTTCCAGCTCTATATGAGAGCGGTGGAGCTGCAGAACGTGGACGCAGACGACCGCCGATCGCTGGCGCTCCTACATGAGGCGCTGAAGATCGATCCTGACTTCGCGAGCGCGTGGGGCTCGAAAGGGTTCGCCCACGATCACCTCGGGGAGGAGGATTCCTCGCGCGCCGCGTTCACTGAAGCGTTGTCCAGGAAGAATAGGCTCACGGAGTACCAGAGACTCTTTTTCGCCGGCGTCGGCGCACAACTCAATAACGATCTCTCGTCGGCGGATGCGATCTGGCAGCAGCTGGTGCGACAGAATTCAAACGATGCCGCAGCCCTCGGCAACCGCGCGGGGGTGCTGGGGAACGCGGGTCGTTTCGAGGAAGCCCTGGAGTGTGCGACGCGCGCTGCGAGAATCGGGCCCTTTGCGCCGAGGCAATGGATCCTCAACGGGCAGTTCGCCTATCAGCTCGTGCTTGGACGGCTCGATGAGGCGCGCGAGACGGCCAAACTGCTGAAGGGACGAAACGGCCGCAATGCCGAGCTCGGTCTGGCCGTCGCCGCCGACGACTGGAAGCGGGCCGACAGCGTGGCCACAGCCTACGCGTTCGATCCCACGGTCGCGATCGAAGTACGTTTTTCCGCATGTTTGGTGAGCGCATCGGACCAAGCGGCGAGGGGGGCCATTCGTGGCGCGACCCGTGTTCTCCAACAATCGCAGGCGATGGCCCGTGGGGCCGGTCGCGCGGACTTGAAGCGGGAGGCCATACGGGCCGAGGCCCTGCTGGCGACTGCAGCTGGCGGCGTGCTTGGTCGGCTGGACAGCGAGGTGGCCCGTGACACGCTGACCACTGCCCTGATCACGGGAGGAATGTGGGCGCTGGCCAATGGAGATACGGACTTGGCGCGGCAGATCCTGGGCAAGCTGAACGAGCGGCCTGCGGACGAGCTCGCCCGGCACGGCGCAAGCCCTACGCTTTTGGAAGGCTGGATGGCGGCTCGCTCCGGGCATTGGGATGAGACGGTTCGAATCCTCGCCCCCGCGGCGCGGCAGGGCGCCGAGATCGGCTATGTCACGGAAGCCCCGGGTCGGGTGCCCATGCGGTGGCTGGTGGCCGAGGCCTATGATCGCCTCGGCCGTCCCGACTCGGCGGCCGCGTTCTTCGAACTGACGCTGTCGGCAGCTAGGATGAGGTGGAGGGAGAGGCTGCCTCTTCGGATGATCTCGTCCATGGCCCATCGGCGGCTCGTGTTGCTCTACACGCGCATGGGGCGCCTGGAAGAGGCGCGGCGGCACTGGGAGATCTTCTCCGCCACCTGCACCCGTCCCGACCCGGAGATGCTCCCGCAGATCGAGGAGGCGCGCGCGGCCCTGGTTAGTGCGGAGGCGATGGCGGGCGGACAGCAGCGTTGAGGCGGTGGGGCCCGGATACCTACTCCCTGCTGGCGGACCGAAATCGTTGTACTGCAGCAGGGTCCCTTGCGGACGGTTCAAGTGACGTCCGCGGCTCGTTAATCCATCAGTCAGACCCGGGCGTTCCGCGCCTCCATCTCCGCGTGGCCGGGCCCGGTAGCGGATCGCCCGCCGCGCTCGATCTCGCAATCTCGCACTCGGGGCCGGTCCTTGACCAGCCTCCGAATCGGATGATAGATTTCGCCACTGCATCGGCTTACGCGAAATCGTCCGCCTTGGCCGAGGCCGCATTGCCTCAACTCGGACAGTCCCTCCAGCCGGTCCTTTAGAGAAGCATCACCGATCCACCTATGGCGGGGAGGTGCCTCTTGAAGCGGTTCGCTGCCAGTCAGATCCGCAATGTCGCACTGGTTGCTCATCACGGCGTCGGCAAGACCTCCCTGGCGGAGGCCATGCTGTTCCTGGCCAAGTCGACCAATCGTCTCGGGCGCATCGCCGATGGCACCACCCTGCTCGACCACGCGGCGGACGAGATCCATCGGAAGATGACGATCAGCCTCGGGCTGGCCCAGTTCGAGTGGGCGGGCCACAAGGTGAACCTGCTCGACACCCCGGGCTACCCGGATTTCGTCGGGGACGTCTACAGCGCGCTGCGCGTTGCCGACGCCGCCATCCTCATGCTGCGGGCGAACGCCGGCGTCGAGGTGGGCACCGAGATCGTGTGGGAGACCCTGCGCCAGGAGAAGACGCCCACGCTCCTGGTCGTGAACATGATGGACAAGGAACACGCCGATTTCGCTGCGGCGTTGAAGTCGGCCCACGACCGGCTGGGCCTCAACGCGGTCCCGACCCAGCTGCCGATCGGGCAGGCCGACACCTTCCGCGGGATCGTGGACCTGGTCGAGGGCAAGGCCTTCGCCTTCTCGGGCAGGGGCATGGAGGAGAAGAGCAGCGAGGCGCCCATCCCCGACGAGATGAAAGACGCGGTCGCGGCCGCGCGCGCGCGCCTGATGGAGGAGGCGGCGACCGGGGACGAGCATCTCATGAACAAATTCCTCGAGACCGGCGACCTGACCAGCGTCGAGATCCGCAAGGGTCTCTGCGAGCGCGTGGTCCAGGGTGACCTGGCGCCGGTCTTCTGCTGCTCGGCCTTCCACAATCAGGGCGTCAAGGAAGTGCTCGACGAGGTCGTGGACATCCTGCCATCGCCACTCGACGTGAAGCCGGCCACCGGCAAGTCCCCCGGTGGTGACTCAGAGGTCGTGTGCGCCCCGGACCCGGGCCAGCCCGCGGCCGCGGTGGTTTTCAAGACCCTTTCTGAGCAGCACCTCGGCGACCTCTCGCTGATCCGCGTCTACTCGGGGCACCTGGAGGCCGGCAAGGACCTGGTGAACACGACCCGCCACCGCCCCGAAAAGCTGAGCACGCTCTATCACCTGGTCGGCAAGGAGCGGCTCGACTGCGCGGTCGCCGAGGCCGGCGACATCGTGGCGGCCGTCAAGCTCAAGGAGACGCACACGGGCGACACGCTGGCGGAGAAGAGTCGTCCGGTGGTGCTCCCGCCGCCCGATTTCCCGGGAACGGTCACCTTCGAATCCATCCACGCGAAGAACAAGGGCGACGAAGAGAAGCTGGCGCACGGCCTCGCGCGACTCCACGAGGAGGACCCGACCTTTCGCAAGAGTGTCGAGCCCAGCACCAAGGAGATGCTGGTCTTCGGGATGGGCGATCTCCAGCTCGAGGTCATGGTGGATCGCCTCCGCAAGCGTTACGGCGTCGAGGTCCTGCTCACCCGTCCGCGCGTGCCCTACCGCGAGACCATCAAGGGCACGGCTGAGGACGAGTACCGCCACAAGAAGCAGACCGGAGGCCGGGGTCAGTTCGGCGAGGTCCACCTGCGGCTGGCGCCGCTCAAGCGTGGCGAGGGCTTCAAGTTCCTCGACGAGGTCAAGGGCGGCGTGGTGCCGAACCAGTTCATCCCCGCGGTCGAGAAGGGCGTGATCGCGGGCATGGAGCGTGGACCCCTGGCGGGCTACCCCGTGGTCGACGTGCAGGTGGCGCTGTTCTTCGGCAAGTACCACGACGTCGATTCCTCGGAGATGGCGTTCAAAATCGCCGGGGAATCCTGTTTCCACCAGGGGATGCTCAAGGCCAACCCGGTGATGCTGGAACCGATCGACGAGATCCAGATTCGTATCCCGGAGGAGTTCCTGGGCGACGTCATGGGGGACCTGTCGTCCCGCCGCGGACGGATCCTCGGCACCGAATCCGACGGTCACCATCAGGTCATCAAGGCCCTCGTGCCGGGTTCCGAGCTCTACAAGTATGCCGCGCACCTGCGCTCGATCACGCAGGGGCGGGGCATGCACAGCGCGAAACTCTCCCACTACGAGGAGGTGCCGCGGGAGATCACCGAAAAGGTGGTCGCCGCCGCGCGTGCCGAAAAGGAGGCGAGCGCACACGCTTGATCCGCGTGCCGCGCCCGACGACCCATGTCCGGCCATTCCAAATGGGCGACCATCAAGCGAAAGAAAGCCGCCACCGACCAGGCCCGCGGCAAGGTGTTCACCAAGTACATCAAGGAAATCACCATTGCCGCCCGTCAGGGGGGAGGCGACCTCGAGGCCAATCCGCGGCTGCGCACGGCGATCGCGGCCGCCAAGTCGGTGAACATGCCGGCCACCAACATCGAGCGCGCCGTCAAGCGGGGCACGGGCGAGATCGAGGGTGCCAACTACGAGGAGACCCAGTACGAGGGGTACGGCCCGGCCGGGGTGGCGCTGCTCGTCGAGGTCGCGACCGACAACCGCAATCGCACCGCCGGTGATGTGCGCCACATCTTCACCAAGAATGGGGGGGCGCTGGGCGAAGCGGGCAGCGTCTCCTACCTGTTCAAGCCGCGCGGGGTCATCCTCGTTGACAAGAAGGTGATCGCCGAGGATGCGCTGATCGAGATTGCCCTCGAGGCGGGCGCCGACGACGTCGCGAGCGAGGGCGATGCGTTCGAGGTCCTCACGTCCCTCGCCCAGCTCGAGGCGGTCAAGCAGGCGCTCGCGGCGAAGAGCATCGCCGTGCTGAGCGCCGAGGCCACGAAGCTCGCCTCCCTTCATATTCCAGTCGACGAGAAGCACGCCGAGGCGGTCGTGCGGCTGATGGATGCGCTCGAGGATCACGACGACGTCCTCAAGGTGTACTGCAACTTCAGCGCCTCCGACGAAGTGCTGGCCCGGCTGTCCCGCTAGAAGACTGAGCTCGGAGCTCGTTCCGCCATGCGCGTCCTGGGATTGGACCCCGGCAGCCGAAGGACCGGCTACGGCCTCGTGGAGAAGAGTGGCAACCGGCTGCGCTGCGGGGCCCACGGGACGATCGTGCCCGGCCCCCGACTGGATCTGCCGCATCGCCTGTATGACATCGCCGCGCGCGCCGGCGCGGTGATGGAGGGCGAGCGCCCGGACGTCGTGGTGATCGAGGAGGCGTTCTACCACGAGAGCGCGCGCTCCGCCCTGGTGCTCGGGCACGTGCGCGGCGCCCTGCTGGTGGCGGCCGTGCAGCGGGGGCTCGCGGTCGCGGAGTACAGCCCGCGCGAGATCAAGATGAGCGTCACCGGCACCGGCGCGGCGGCCAAGGAGCAGGTCGCCTTCATGGTGCGCCGGCTGCTCGACCTGAGCGGGACCCTTGCGCCGGACGCTTCCGACGCCCTGGCCGCCGCGCTCTGTCATCTTCAGCGGGCGAGGCTGACGGCGCCGGCGCGCGCCCCCTCGGCCGCCGCCCAGCGGCTCGAGGCGCTGCTATTCGGCCGGAGCGCGCGGTGATCGCTTCGCTCCGCGGCACGCTCGCCGGCAAGGACGGCGGGCTCTGCGTCGTCGAGGCGGGGGGCGTGGGCTACCTGGTCCAGGTGTCGACGAACACCGCGGCCGTCCTGCCCGAGCGCGACTCACCGGTCTTCCTGCACACCCACCAGGTGGTCCGCGAGGATGCCCTCATGCTGTTCGGCTTCGCCGAACTCGAGGAGCGCCGGCTGTTCGAGCTGCTCATCACCGTGAGCGGCATCGGTCCCAAAGTCGCGCTCGCCGTGCTCTCGGGGCTCAAGCCACCTGCGCTTGCACGGGCGATCCGCGACGAGAATATCGCGGGCCTGGTGGCGATCCCGGGGGTCGGCCGCAAGACCGCCGAGCGGCTGATCGTCGAGCTGCGCGACAAGCTCGACGTCCTCGCCGCTTCGGCCGGCGCCGACCCGGAGCCGGCGCCAGGGGTGCTCCCCCGCGCGGAACGGTTCGACGACGCCGTCGCGGCGCTGGTGCATCTGGGCTACAGTGGGGCGCAGGCGCAGGAGGCCGTCCGCAGGGTGGCTGAGGGTGAGGAGATGCTCTCGCTCGAGGACCTGGTGCGGCGGGCACTGACGCGGCTCGGCAAGGCCGCTGTGACGTCACGCTAGGGAGAGCCGGTGAAGGAGATGCCCAAGGGCGGGACTCAGGTCGTGCGGCACGAGCATGCGAGGGGGATGACGGACCCCGAGCCGTTCGCGGAGGACCTCAAGGAGGAGAGCCGGCTGCGGCCGCTGGCGCTCGCCGAGTTCGTCGGCCAGCCGGCGATCCGCGAGCAGCTCCACATCTTCCTCGAGGCGGCCAAACGCCGAGGTGAGGCCATGGACCATGTGCTGTTCCATGGGCCGCCCGGGCTCGGCAAGACCACGCTGGCGGCCATCGTCGCCCACGAGCTGGGAGTCGAGATTACCCACACTTCCGGCCCGGTCATCGAGCGGCCCGGCGACCTCGCCGGGCTGCTGACCAACCTCGGCCCGCGCGGGATCCTGTTCGTGGACGAGATCCACCGCCTGAGTCCGGTGGTCGAGGAATACCTCTACCCTGCGCTGGAGGACTTCACGCTCGATATCCTGCTCGACCGAGGTCCCAGCGCCCGCTCGCTCAAGCTCAACCTCGAGCGCTTCACGCTGGTGGGCGCCACGACCCGCTCGGGGCTCCTTTCGTCGCCGCTGCGCTCGCGGTTCGGCGTGACGCTGCGGCTCGACTACTACGGCGCCGAGGACCTGGCGGGGATCGTACGGCGCTCGGCCGGGATCATGGCGGTCGAAATCACCTCCGACGCGGCGGTCGAGATCGCCGGTCGTGCCCGGGGCACCCCGCGGGTTGCCAATCGCCTGCTGCGCCGGGTGCGGGACTTCGCGCTCATCAAAGCGGACGGCAGGATCACGCTGCCCGTCACACGCGAGGCACTGCGGCTTCTCGAAGTGGACGAGCGCGGCCTCGACGAGATGGACCGCAGGCTGCTCGAGGCACTGATCTCCAAGTACCAAGGTGGCCCTGTAGGCCTCAACACGCTGGCAGTCGTGGTCGGGGAGGAGGCCGATACGCTCGAGGACGTCTACGAGCCCTTCCTCATCCAGGAAGGGTTCCTCAAGCGCACCGCCCGCGGTCGGGAAGCGACTCCGCTCGCTTACACCCACCTCGGCTATCAGCCCCCCGCCTCGGCGGGGGTGCCGCCGGTCCGCGTGGCCGGCGGTCAGTCCGAGCTCCCACTGCCCTAAAGATGCAAGGGCAGGCCCGTCCGCCGAGATGGTCTCGTCCGATTCGGCGGAGGATTGAGGCGGAGGTTCGGGGGGCGCCCGACGAGCGGGGCCGCGAAGCGGGGTCCCCGCGACGGAGGGTGTCCCCCCGAACCGGAGCCGAACATTGCCAGGACAGGCGAAGCCATTGAGGAGCGTCCGCCCCCGTGCCCAAACCCCTGCGACTCGAAGACCTCGATTATCACCTGCCACCCGAGCTGATCGCGCAGCATCCCGCGGTCCGGCGCGAGGACGCGCGGCTGTTGGTGATCGAACGTGCGACCGGGGCGCTCCACGACGCGCGAATCGCCGCGCTCGGAGCCTGGCTGCGCCCGGGTGACGCCCTTGCGCTCAACGAGACGCGGGTGCGCCCGGCACGGCTCGAGGTGCTGCGGTCCCCCACCCGCGGCCGGGTCGAGCTCCTGTTCGTGAGACCTGCCCCTTCGGCCGGGGAGGGCGCCGCGTGGCGCGTTCTGGCGCGGCCCGCGAAGCGGGTCCGCGAGGGTGACCGGCTCGAAACGCCGGACGGGTCGCTCGAGATCGAGGTGGTCGGCACCGGTGCGGACGGGGAGCGGGTCGTGCGGGTCACGCGCGGCGACCTCGAGCGGACGCTCGGCGAGCGGGGTGCGCTTGCATTACCGCCCTACATCCATCGCGCCCCCGGGCCCGCCGATCGGGATCGCTATCAGACCGTGTTCGCACGGGTCGAGGGTGCGATCGCGGCACCGACCGCCGGCCTCCATTTTACCGACGAGCTGCTTCAAGCGCTCGCCACGCAGGGGGTTGCGATCGCGCGCACGTTACTCCACGTGGGGCCGGGGACGTTCCGCCCGATCACGTCCTGCGACCCGAACGCCCACCTGATGGACGAGGAGTACTACGAGGTCCCCGAGGAGGCGGCCGCCACGCTCACGCGCGCGCGTACCGCGGGGGGACGCATTGTCGCCGTCGGGACCACGGTGGTGCGGGCGCTGGAGTCGGCGTGCGACGCGCACGACGGCCGCCTGGCGGCCGCGGCGGGGTGGACCCGCAAGTTCATCCTCCCGCCCTACGCGTTCCGCGGCGTGGACGCTCTGCTCACCAACTTCCACCTGCCGCGCACCACGCTCCTGCTGCTGGTCTCGGCGTTCTTGGGGGGCGAGATGATGAAGCGGGCGTACGCGCACGCGGTGGCCGAACGCTACCGCTTCTACTCCTACGGCGACGCGATGTTGGTCGTCTGAGGGTGCCGCACGCACATTGGCAGAGGGGCCGGCTCAGGTCTTGACGGGAGCGGCCTGCGCCCGCTCGAAGCCGGTGCGCTCCTGCTTGCCCCATCCGCCGCGCCCGAGCAGGATGTCGACCATCGCACCGAGGCGGAACGAGAGCGTCAGGAGGCGGTAGGTGACGTTATCGATCACCCCGATCGCGATCATCATCGCGAAGTCGCCCCACGTGCGGTAAAGGCCGAACGAGCGCTCCTCGAGCAGCACGGCCGAGATCGACAGGAACGCGCCGGCGGTGACGGAGAGGAACAGGAACGCCCAGAAGTGGAGTGGTGAGATCACGCCCATGAGGTAGGCGAGCGGCAGGACGATGTAGCCGATCAACTCGATGACCGGTGCGAGCATCTCGAACAGCAGGTAGTACGGCATCCCGATCCAGCGGAGCGATCCGGACTTCCGCTCCCAGAGGATCGAGCGGTGGAGCCAGAGCGAGTGCACGAGCCCGCGGTGCCACCGCCCGCGCTGACGAGCGAGCGCGGCGACCCGCTCGGGGACTTCGGTCCAGCAGATCGGGTCCGGAAGGTAGACGATGGCGTAGGGGCGCCCTTGCGCGCGCATGGTGTGGTGCAGACGGAGGACCAGCTCCATGTCCTCGGTCACGACATCCGTGCGGTAGCCCCCGACCTCGATGATCACGTCCTTTCGGAACACGCTGAAGACTCCCGAAAGGATGAGGAGATTGTTCATCGCCGAGAGTCCCAGCCGGCTCCCGACGAAGGCCCTCAGGTATTCGACCACCTGGAACGCGGCGAGGATGCTCTGCGGCAGCCGCGGCTCCACGACGCGCCCGCGCACGACCCGGCACCCGTTGACGACGCGCACCTGTCCGCCCACCGCGATCACGCGGTCCGGATCCTCGAGGAATGGGCGTACCGCGCGCAACAGCGCGTTCTCCTGAAACATGGCGTCGGCGTCGATCGTGCAGAACAGCGGATAGCGCGAGAGGTTGATCCCCGCGTTCAGGGCCTCGCTCTTGCCGCCGTGCTCCTTGTCGATGACCAACAGATTTGGAATCGTGGCCGAGGCATATGTCGCGCGGATGACGCCGGCGCCCTGGATGCTTCGGCGCACGATGCTGTCCTTGCGCTCGAGCTGGAACTCGCTCGCCAGGAGGGCCAGCGTGCTGTCGGTCGAGCCGTCGTTGATGACGATGAGCTCGAACTCGGGATAGTCGAGCGAGAGCACCGACCGCACGGCCCCGATCACCGACTTCTCCTCGTTATGGGCCGAGAGCAACACGCTCACCGGAAACGTGAAGTGTGATTTGGCGAGCGCCTCAAAGTCGGTGTAGAAGTTCTGGGCCAGCCGGCGGCGCATGTCGCGATAGGAGAGGAACAGCAGCGAAAAGAGCACCAGCTGGAGCGCGATGAAATAGAAGAAGACGATGTACGTGACGACGGTCAGAATAGCGAAGAACCCGGCTGGGAAATGCAAGGCCTGCATCTCAGCCCGCAGTCCCCGTGCGCGGCGTTGCCGAGACCTGCACGCCCATCACGGTCAGCGCCTCGATGGCGCAGTCGCGTGCGAAGCGGTCGTCGGAGTTCAACGCCCGGACCAGCGCGGGGCGTGCCGGCTCGCCCAGCCGAGCCAGCGCGTCCATGGCGTTCTTGCGGACCCACCAGGACCGGTCACTCAACGCTTCGGCCAGCGGGGAGGCCATGGCAGGGGCGCCGATCCTGCCCAGCGCTTCGGCCGCGTGGGCGCGTACGTACCAGATCGGGTCGCGAAGCGCGGCTTCGAGGAGCGGGGCGGTGGAGGAATCAGCGATCGTGCCCAGCGCTCGGGCCGCGGCGGAACGAACGTCCGGCTCGGGGTCCTGCAGGGCCGCGCCCAGTGCGGGCGCCGCCGGTCCGTCCTTGATTTCGCCCAGGATGCGTGCGGCCCAGAAGCGCGCCTTCGGCGAGCCTTCGCCGAGAGTGCGAACCAGGAGCGGCGCGGTGCGGGGCCCGATCTCGATGCACATCGCGGCGATGCGCGCCGACACGGACTGATCGTGCCGGCCCAGCAGCTCGACGAGCGCCTCGTCGGTGGCCTGCAGCTTCATGCTGCCGAGCGCCCGGGCGGCGACATTGCGCACGTCGGGATCGCGGTCCTCGAGCGCCTTGAGCACCACCGGGACCGAGGCCGGCACGCGGATCTCGCCCAGCACGCGCAGCGCATGTGCGCGGGTCCACTTGAACCGGCTCTTTGCCTTGCGGAGGGTTTTTGCGATCAGCCCGCGCGCTTCGAGCGCCTGGATCACGTTGAGCCGGGTCGTCAGATCGAACGCGTTGATCTCCTCGGCCGCGACCAGCGACCAGCGTCCGGCGAAGCCCGTCGCGATCCAGTCGAGCGCGGCGGCCTGCGTGTCCGGGTCAGCGAGTTGGGCGACCTGCCCTTGGAGTGCCGCGACGAAGCGCCGCCGCGACGCTGCCGTCCGCTTGGCGTGGAACTTGTGGGCGATTGCCGTGATCGTGGTCAACCCGACGATGAAGAGGACCAGCCTGAGCGTGATGATCAGTATCTCGAAGTCGATCATGGCGTGCCCCCTACCAGCGTGCCGCGGCGTGGAGACGGATGGACCAGGTCTCGTAGGCGTTGTTGTCGCGGGAATACGAGCCGTCGATCCCGACCCCGATGGATCCCAGGTCGGCGGCATTCAGATGGGCCGACCAGGTGCTGGTCCGGATCGCTGCGAAGTTGTCGGAGCCGATCGTGGAGAACTGATACCGCGCCCCGTAACCGAGCCCGAAGCGCTCCGTGTAGCCGTCGAGGCCGGCCCCCATCGCGTGACGCATGCTGGCGAGAGGGGTGAAGTAGGAGGACGATGTGGAGTCGAAATCGGTGAACCCGAATCCGTAGTCGAGGGCCACGGCGGGCTGCCGGATGCGGAGGCGATAGCCGGTCCCGGCCCGCACGGCCGTGCGCGCGTTGCCGTCTGAGTAATCGCCCCGCTCGATCCCGACGTTCGCGTTGCCGCGGCCGCTCCACTGCCACGCGAGGGTGCCCTCGACCACGGTCTGGTGGGCGAGCAGGAGCTCGTTCACCGGCAGGGTCGCCTTGATCGGGACGAAGTCGCGCCGCACCCCGACCGCCGGGGTGAGGCGCCCGAGGAACATCCAGCTCCGCGCGTGCCAGCCCATGAAGTTCCCGACCCCAAGCAGGGGAAAGGAGACCGCCGGGGCGCCCGGCGTGAACCGGCGTGACTCGAGGCCTGCCGCCGCCTGGAACGGGTAACCGCGCAGGAGCGCAATGTCCGCGCCGATCGAACGCACGTCGAGGTCGTAGTTGATGGCCCCGCTCTCCGACTGTTCGGACTGGCCGATCCAGGAGGCGCGCATCGTCAGGTCGGCGGCCCGCCCGATCGTCACCCGGGCGTTCGTGGATGGGCCGTTGCTCTTGAGCGTGAAATCGGGGCCGGCGACGTACTGCCGTTCCTGCGCACTGGACCAGCCTCCCCCGAGCGCGGGCGCGAGGGCGTGCCGCACGGCGGACCGCTCTTCGTTCGCCGCCGCGATCTCGGCGCCGTGAGTCTCCGCCCGGCTCAGGAAACGGTCGGACGCGGTCGCGCCGGCGCGCCAGCGCGCCACGGTGGCGTAGCCGAGCCAGGCATCGCCATTGGTCGGGTGGGCGACGAGGATGCGCCGGTACTCCGTCGAGGCGCCCGAAAGGTCGCCCGTCCAGGAGAGCGCGCGGGCGTAGGTGACGTGCGTCTCGATGTCGGTGGTATCGGCGGCGACCGCGCGCCGGAACTCTTCGAGCGACTGCTCGGTGCGCCCCGACCAGAGGAGCACGCGCGCGTAGCCGGCCCGGTCGGACGCACGGTCGGGATCGTCGGCGAGGAGTCGCTGGTACTCGACGATGGATTCGTCGAAGCGGCGGCTCCACGACAGGACGCGGGCGAGCAGCGACCGTGCCTCGCGATCCGAGGGCTCGCGTGCGAGGTGGTCGCGCAGCGCCCCGGCCGCCAGGTCGAATTGCTTCGCGTCGGCGAGCCGGTAGGCCTCAGCGAGGACCGCAGATGCCGTGGAGTCCTCAGCGAGGATCGGCGATGCCGTGGAGTCCGGGGAGGCCTCCTGCGCCCCGGCAGCGGGCGCGCGGGCCCCGGCGCCGAGGACGAGCGCCGCAAGCAGGGACGCGCGGACGAGTCCGTCTCGGACGACCAGGCTCATAGGCATTGAATTCCCGGTAGGCTCGCGATTCACGGGATCCCATTTCGTTGAATGCATTGCGAACGATCTCGGCCGAGGCTTTGACACGCTCCTGGGTTATCGGCTGTTCCCAGCCGTTCCACAGGTAGGAAATGCTGTCTGGGCTAACGATTTGAACGTGTTGGCCCACAGTGAGTTGGCGGGTGCCATCCGGGCCGAGGAACTGGGTCTGGGTGCGACGGGCGCGCCTCGCGCCTACCCGCGTTGGCCCGAGGGAGTCGGCCCGGAATCCCGGCGCCCGCGTCGCCCACGCCAGCAGTCCGATCCCACCGGTCGTGGTGGTCTCGACGTCGTCCGTGCCCGGCACGTCGTCGAGGAACGCAAGGCGGGACGGATCGCCGACGTTGATCAGGCCCCAGGGGAGGGCGACTTCGATGACCCCGAGGGTGCGGTTGATCCACCATTCCGCGCCGGGGTCGTACCCGCGCGCCGAGTCGCCGCCCGAGGCGCCCATCTGTGTCCGCTCCCGGCCGAGCGCGAGGCGTCCCGTGTCGAGGTCGTGTCCCGGATAGACGACACCGGTCGCAGAGAACCGCTCCCGGTTGATGTTGATCATCAGCGGCGCGTAGAGACCGTCGTCGTTCGCCTCGGTACGCAGGGGCGAGTAGGTCCGGACGTATCCAACGCCGTCCCGGATCTGTCCGTACTCCGACCAGCCCATCCGCCGGTCGCTGAACAACTCCGCCCGTGGTCGCCGGCTTCCGGGGCGGTGGCCGGGATCGACGAGCAGGACATACTCCGCGCCGCGCGACCATGACGCCTCGAGCGGAGCGGGGAGCCGGGAATCCCCGCGTCGCGGGTCGAACACGTCGAGCGCGATGCCGAACGCCTTGGTGAGGCCGTGCAGGGCCGCCGGGTCCACGTCGAGTCTCAGGTACAGGCGGGCCGCGTCCGAGGTCACGTAGAGCGTACGCAGCATGGGGGCGACGACGGCCGCCGAGGACGCGCCCGCGCGTGGCGAGCGATGCGGGCGAGCCCGAGCGCGCGGCGCCTTCGCGTACGGCGCGATCCCGCGCCAGTCGCTGACGTCGCCGTCCACGCGGATGCGCGGAGGCGGATCGAAGGCGATCAGACCGTAACCCTCCTCGGCATCGAGCAGATTGTGCGAGAGGGGGTCGCGATCCCGCGGGCGCTCCGTCCCCCAAAGCAGCCAGTTCGACTTGAACCATTCGTCGAACAGCGCGAAGAGGAGCGAGCCGGCGCAGCCCGCCTCTTCGATGTCCTCCAGCAGCCGAACGACCTGCGCGCCCTGCTCGGCGTCCGAGGCTCCGCCATGGTTGAGTCCCTGCGGCTGGACATGGGAGATGCCGCGGCTGGTCGGGATGCCGTACTCGGCGATCAGCAACGGAAGGTCCGCCGTGTGGGCCTTGAGGTCGGCGAGATATCCGGCGTAGTTGCACGCCCCGTGGCGGTCCCGGTGGGCGGTGTAGCCCGGGTCGAGATTGATGAAGTCAGGATAGTAGGGATAGACGTGGTAGCTCGCGAAGTAGCCGAGGAATCCGCAGGCGATCCCCGCCTCGCGCGTGGGCCGGATGCGCGCGGGATCGACGGAGTGGGCGTCCTCGTCGTGGTGGGCCTCGACGCCACCGGCCTCGGTCTCGGTCGGGTGGCGCATGACGTCGAGAGTGGGCCAGTTCACGAACGAGACGGCGTGCGCCACGCCGTAGCGCGAGCGTTCCCACTCGACCACCCGGTCGCACGCGCGGGCGAGCCAGACCTCCATCGCGGTACCGCCCTCGACCGTGAACCACTCGCCGGCGTACGAGGTGGAGTCGGGGTGGCGGCCTTGTGTCTCGCGCACGGCGTACGGCTCCCACTCGCGGCCGAGCAGCCATCCGGCCAGCCACGGCGAGACGTCGGCCGCATAGCGTCCCGCGGCGTGGCCCGGGCGCGGGGCGACCTCCGCGTTCCCGTGGATGATGTCCACGGCGCACTCGACGTCCCGTTCGAATCCGCTGGTGAACCCCTCGTCCCAGAAGTCGTTCGAGTCGGGAAGCTCGGTCCACACTCCCTGGAACAGCCACAGTGGCCTCTGCGGGTTCGCCACGTTCTCCTCGCGCAGCGCCTCGTAGAACGCAGGCGGGTGAAGCGTGTAGACGCGGATCGCGTTGGCGTTGAGCTCACGGGCGAACCCGAGGTAGCGGCGATAGTCCTCGCGGGTGAACGCGAACTCGCCGGGGAAGTGGCCCGGAGCGCCGGCGCCCATGTTGACGCCCCGGATCGTGATCGGCCTCGCCACCCCCCCGGAGACGATCTCGAAACGGTCCCCACGGGTGCGGATGTGGGTGGAAAGAAGCGCGGAGGCGGCCTCGAGCGAGAGCGGAGTCTCAGAGGCCGGCGTTGCGGGCACGACCGGGTCCGCGAGAAGCGCCGCCGGCGTCACCACGAGCCAGACCCAGGCCAGCATCAGCTTGACGACCACCCGGACCCCCGAACAGAGCAATGGCGTCACCCTCCCTCATCCGCTTATCGGTCAGTCGCGGGGGATACTTCAGACGGGAGGGATGCACACTGACGATCGTGGAGGAGCCGGTCGGCGGCATCGGGTGGCGCCGAGGGTCCCGGGGGGGGGCGCGGGTCGGGGAATGCGAATCCGCCATTATCAATGATTGGCGTCGATCTGCGGAGAGGTTATGATCTCAGACATCGCGCAGGGTGGGAGCCCGAGGCGACGGATCCCAACCCGGTTGTTGCAAGGACGCGGCGACTCAGAGCGGTAGGTTACTGTGTTTCTTATACGGAAGGCTTTGCCGCTTATTGCGCAGCATCTCGAGGGCCGCGATCAGCCTGGGCCGCGTGTCCTGCGGCTCGATCACGTCGTCGAGGTACCCCAGCTCCGCCGCGATCCAGGGGCTGGCGAATTTCTCGTTGTATTCGGCGACCAGCCGGCGACGCTCCCCAGCCGGGTCGGCGGCGCGGGCGATCTCCTCACGGTAGAGGATACTGACCGCGCCCTCGGCGCCCATCACCGCCATCTCGGCGCTGGGCCAGGCGATGTTGTAGTCCCCGCGGATGTGCTTGCTCGACATGACGTCGTAGGCGCCCCCGTACGCTTTGCGGACGACGACGGTGAGCTTCGGCACCGTGGCCTCGCAGTAGGCGTACAGCAGCTTGGCGCCGTGCCGGATGATCCCGCCCCATTCCTGGCGGGTGCCGGGCAGGAAGCCCGGTACGTCCTCGAACGTGAGGAGGGGGATGTTGAACGCATCGCAGAACCGCACGAAGCGGGCGCCCTTGACCGAGGAATCGATGTCGAGGACCCCGGCCAGCACCTGCGGCTGGTTGCCGACGACGCCCACCGGCCGCCCGTTCAGGCGCGCGAAGCCGACGATGAGGTTGCCCGCGAAATGCTGGTGAACCTCGAAGAAGTCCCCGTCGTCAACGACGCGGCGCACCAGGTCCTTCATGTCGTAGGGCCGGTCGGCCGCGTCGGGCACCAGGGTCGCGAGGCCCGGGTCACGCCGCTCGACCGGGTCGGTGCACGCCCGGCGCGGTGGCTCGTCCGTATTGTTCGCGGGCAGGAAGCCGAGCAGTCGCTTGATGTGGCGGATGCAGTCGGCGTCGTCACGGACCGCGAAATGCGCCACCCCGCTCTTGGTGTTGTGGGTCATCGCGCCGCCGAGGTCTTCGAAGCTCACCTCCTCCGCGGTGACCGCCCGGATGACCTCGGGGCCGGTCACGAACATGTGGCTCGTGCCCTCGACCATGATCGTGAAGTCGGTCAGGGCGGGGGAGTAGACGGCGCCGCCGGCGCAGGGACCCATGATGGCCGAGATCTGCGGCACAACGCCCGATGCGATCGTGTTGCGGAAGAACACCTCGGCATAGGCGCCGAGCGAGAGGACGCCCTCCTGGATGCGCGCGCCTCCCGAATCATTGAGCCCGACGACCGGCGCCCCGTTGTCCATGGCGAGGTCCATGATCGAGCAGATCTTCTTCGCGTTGGCCTCGCTCATTGTGCCGCCGAACACCGTGAAGTCCTGCGCGAAGCAGTAGACGAGCCGGCAGTCGACCGAGCCCCAGCCCGCGACCACCCCGTCGCCGACGATCCGCTTACGGTCCATGCCGAAGTCGTTGGCGCGGTGGGTGACGAAGGTCCCGATCTCCACGAACGAGCCAGGATCCAGCAACAGATCGAGGCGCTCGCGGGCGGTCAGGCAGCCTCTGGCGTGGATCTTGGCAACCCGCTCCGGACCGCCGCCGGCGAGCGCAGACTCGCCGCGGCGCCGCAGCTCAGCCAGCCGCTCTTCGCGATTCAAGGATCCCTCCCGGATAAGGTGCGCAGCGCGCGGGCGAGGGTAGGGTTGCGGCCGCGGAGGGTCAAGCGAGGAGCCGGCGGACACGGGCGTCTCGAGGACGGTTCCATGGCGGGAGCGGAGCCGCGATGACGTTCTGGGCTCCGTGGGATCCCTGGGCAGCCCCCTCGGCCGAGTCCGGGGCGATGTTGGCCGGGGGCATGGGCGGGGTCGTGTTCTTGGTGCTGCTCTGCGCGCTGGTGGACTTCGTGAAGCTCCTGGTGGAGCTGCTTGGGCGCAACGAGGAACGTCGCTTCACGTCGGACCCATCGACCGTGACGGCCGTGATCCCGTCGCGCAACGGCGCCGACCGGCTGCCGATGACGGTCGGCGAGCTCCGCAAGTACCTTCCCTCCGAGCGCATCCTGGTGGTGGACGATGCGAGCACCGACCAGACCAGCGCGGTGGCGGCGGCGCTGGGGTGCACGGTGCACCGCTTCGAGCGGGGCAAGGGGAAGGCCGCGGCGATCAACTACGCCGTCCACCGGGTCGCGACGCCCCTGGTCCTGCTGCTCGATGACGACACGCGGATGGGCGGGGCCCGTATCCCGACCTCGCTGCTCTCCGAGGACGGTTACGACGCCGCGGCGTTCCATGTGCTTCCCGATCGCCGCAACCGCGAGGGGGCCCAGGGGAACAATTTCCTTGGCGCCCTGCAGCGCTACGAGTACGGGAAGAGCATGGAGATTGGCAAGCGGTTCCACGACGTGACGGAGTCGGTGTCCTGCATCTCGGGAGCGGTTGGCCTGTTCCGCACTCGGGATCTTGACCGCCTCCACCATCGTCACACCGGCGTCTTCCAGGCGGAGGATCTGCAGCGCACCATGATCCACCTGCTCGACCGGAGCCGCATCGTTTTCGCGAACGAGCCGGTATGGACCGTGGCGCCCAGCATCTGGACACAGTGGTTCACGCAGCGGCTGACCGGGTGGTACCCGGGGCTCTACCATCAGCTGGCGAACTTCGTCCGACTGATGTTCCGCCGCGGCATCTCATGGCGGCTGCGCTACGAGATGATGTACAACGTGTACACGGTCCTCAGCGATCCGTTAAAGGTGTGGTCGATGGCGGTCATCGCGTTCACGCCGGGCCTCCGCTGGTGGGGCGCGGTCGTGTACCTAACCTATCTCGCGTTCGAGGTCTACCCCTTCTGGGTGTTGCGAATCCCGGGGGAGCGGCGCCGGACGCCACTGCCGGTGCTCCTGCTCTACCCCATCTACGGCGCGGTCAACACGGTGCTGCGCACCGCCTCGCTCGCGACCTGGTTCTGGTTCCGTTACGTGACCGGTTCCATGCGTCCCCGGCGCGGGCCGGAGGATCGGATCGAATGAGACGCCTGCTTGCGGTGCTCATCGTTTTCGGGCTGGTCGGCGCGTCGCCGGCATCCGCGTCAATGACCGGGCGGGTGGGGGGGCAGTACCGGTACTGGACGGTCAGCGGCGGGAACGACCTGCGCGACGTGCTCCTCTACTGGGCGGCGAAGCGGGTCCACGTCCAGATCGAGCACTGGGACTTCGTCGACCCCGGCACATCGGATCAGTTCCGGCCTGAGGTGGGGTTCCATCTGCGCGACCGTCGCAAGGGGGTCTACACGGTCCAGTGGCGGCACGAGCGCAGGCAGGAGCGCTTCTGGCTCGGGACCGACCAGATTCTCTCAAACCACATCGTCGGCCGTGCCCAGGTCAGCCCGATCCTCGCGACCGATTCCACGCTCTGGGTCGCGGGCCTCGGCGCCGACGTCTACTGGAAGTCGTGGAACTTCCTGTCGGTGGATGTCATCCGGGACCCGCGGCTGGACGGTCTCTGGGTCGTGCCGGTCCGGGTGCGGCTGGCCAACGAGGCGAACGACTGGATCCAGCTCACGTTCGCCCCGGCGAGCCAGGGTACGCTCGGGTGGGCGATCGATGTGAAGAAGCGCTGGGCCCGGATGGGTGTCGAGAGGAACAACCGCTTCGACTTCACCCGGCTCGACAACACGATCGTCACCGCCGGCTTCGAGTTATCGCTCAGGCCTCGCGAATAGTCCGCCGCCTCCCCGTCGTCTCAAACGGGCGGGCCGCGCCTGGGTCCGGTCCCGGCAGACTGCTATCATCGCCGCTCGATGCCCCACCCTGCCGACCACCACATCGCCTGGGCCAGGTACCAACCCGCGCGCCACCGCCACAGCCTCGCCCAGAGCGACGTCGAGCCGCCCGACCTGGCGGCCATGGGGCTGCCGTTCCGAACGACGCTGCCGCGGGTTGGAGACGGACTGCAGGCGGAGCTCGAGCGAGCCCTGGGCGCCTGCTGGAGCGCCCCCGGCGGGCGGGTGGCGCTCACCGCCGGCGGCAGCGAGGCGAACGCGATCGTGTTCGGCGCGCTGCTGGAGCACGGCGACGAGGTGCTGGTGGAATCGCCCGGTTACGAACCCCACCGCGAGGTGCCGCGCCTGTTCGACGTCGCAGTGCGACGGTTCGAGCGCCCGCTCGGCGTCGGCGCGTCGCTCGCGGCCGCGGTAGAGGCGGCCCTCGGGCCCACGACCCGCATGGTGGTGGTGACCCATCTGCACAACCCGAGCGGGATCGCGCTGACCGCGGCGGACGCCGGGGCGCTGCAGGAGTTGGCCGCGCGACACGGGCTGTGGATCTTCTGCGACGAGATCTTCCGCGACGCGCTGGTCGAGCCGCGCGGCACCGTCGCGGCGCTCGGCCCCCGCTGGGTCGCGACCTCCTCGCTGACCAAGGTGTACGGGTTGGGGGGGCTGCGCCTCGGCTGGATCGCGGGCAGCGACGAGGTCCTCGCGCGCTGCGTCACGGTGCAGAACGCGCTCTCGGCTTCGCCCTCCATCCCCAGCATCGCACTCGCGCTCGCGCTTGCGCCGCACCTCGACCTGCTGCGCGCGCGCAGCCATCGCATCCTCGCCGAGAACCACGAGCGTTGGACCGCTCTGCTGCGCGACGGGGTGCCCTTCACGAGCCCGGCGAGTTCCCTGGGGACCACCGCCTGGGCCCTTTTCCCCTCGTCGGGTGAGGGGGACGCCTTTGCGGCATTCGCCTCGCGACATTCCGACCTGGCGGTGACGCCCGGGCGCTTCTTCGGCGATCCGCGCGGCATCCGCGTCGGGCTGGGTGGTGAGCCGGCGCGGGCCGCCGCGGCCATCGACACGCTGCAACACACGCTCGAGGCGTTCTCCGCCGGCGAGCCCATCCGGGAGACCTCATGAGCGATATCGACATCCTCCAGCGCATCCAGGCCGACCTGCCCGCCGCCATGAAAGCGAAGGACGCGGATACCCTGAGCACGCTGCGCATGCTCAAGACGGCGCTCATGGAGGCCAGGACCAGGAAACCCAAGGACGCGGGCCTCACCGCCGACGAGGAGGTCGAGGTGGTCCAGCGCTACGCCAAGAAGCGGCGGGAAGCGATCGAGGAGTTCCGCAAGCTGGGCCGCGAGGATCTGGTGGCGAGCGAGGAGCGCGAGATCCAGGTGGCCGCGCGCTACCTGCCGCAGGGGCTGAGCGAAGACGAGGTCCGCGCGCTGATCCGCGCGGCGGTCGCCAAGACCGGTGCCGCCGGCCCCAGGGACTCGGGGAAGGTGATCGGCCTGGTCATGGCCGAGGCGCGCGGCCGCGTCGAGGGCGGCGCCGTCTCGCGGCTGGTGCGGGAGATCCTCGCCGGCTGAAGTGCGCCATCACCCCGGCAGCGAGTCCGCTGCGGTCGGGAGGGTGTCGAGCTGGGGCCAGGCCGACCCCGCTTGCGCCGGCGGGGCGGTGGACTCCCCGGGCGCCGTGGCGGACGAGTCCAAGGGGGCAGGCGCGGGCGGTTTGCGCCCGATCGCGATCACCAACTCGGCCTCGCTGATGAACCCGCGCCGCCACATCCGGTCCAGGATCATCCGGGCTCTGCGCTCGATGCGGCGATTCGGCCGGGTGGGGTCGTAGCGGCGCGGATTGATGATGACCGCCGCCAGCAGCGCCGACTGCCGCGCGTCCAGCGCCGCTGCCGGGACACCGAAATGGCGCTGCGCCGCCGCCTCGATCCCGAAGATCCCGTCCCCCCACTCGATCAGGTTGAGGTAGAGCTCGAAGATGCGCCGCTTGGTGAGCGCGCGCTCGATCCGGCCGGCGAGCACGATCTCCTTGAGCTTGCGGGTCACGGTCCGCTCGTTCCCCAGGTAGAGGTTGCGCGCGAGCTGTTGGGTGATCGTGCTGCCGCCCCGAACGACCCGGCGCGATTCGATGTTGCGCTTCATCGAGGCGCGGATCTCGCCCCAGTCGAGGCCGCCGTGACTGAAGAACGCGTCGTCCTCGGCGATCAGCACCGCCCGCCGCAGCAGCGGCGAGATGGCGGCGTACGGCACCCAGCGCTGGTCGATGCGTATGTCGCGGCCGCGGGTCCGGGCCTCGGCGACCCGACGACGCATGAGCGAGGTGCGTTCGGGCGCGCGGCGCTCGAGCGCCGCGACGTCGGGGAGCGAGGCGCCGACACCGGTCACTCCCAGGAAGGCGATCGCCGCGCCCAGGGCGAGGGCCGCGGCGACCCCGGCGAGGATCAAGCCCCGTTTCATCGTTCGCGCGACACCGGCCGCGGTGGCGCGCCGTGATCGGGCCGGGGCCGGATCACTCCCCGGCGCGCGGCCCCACCACCACCGCGGTCATGTCATCGCTCTGACCGGCGCTGCCGCGGAACCTCTCGACATCTTTGAGCAAGGATCCGATGACCTCGCCCGATGGGAGTGTTGAACACTCCTTCCACAGCGACTGGAGTCGGTCCTCTCCGTACAGGTCGCCCCGGCTGTCGTTGGCCTCGGAGATGCCGTCGCTGTAAAGCAGGAGGGAATCCCCGGGCGTGAAGGGGATCTCGCCGCACACGTATTTCGCGTCATCGAAGAGACCCAGGAGCAGCCCGCCCTCGGCCAACTCCTCGATCGAGCCGTCCGCGCGCCGCAGCATCGGGTAGTTGTGGCCGGCATCGGTGTAGCGCAGGACGCCGCGCAAGTAGTCCACCTCGCCGTAGAATAGCGTGATGAAATTCCCGCCCGAGACGGCGCGGCACACGCCACGATTCACCTGGCGGATGGCCTCGGTGATCTCGCGGTCGCCATCGCAAAAGGCTCGCAGGAGGCCCTGGACATTTGCCATGAGGATCGAGGCGGGCACGCCCTTGCCCGAAACGTCGGCGATGGTGATCGCGAAGCGGCCGTCGCCGAGCGGGAAGTAGTCGTAATAGTCTCCTCCCACCTGGCGGGCCGGGACGACCTTCCCGTGGATCTCCCAGGGCCCGCAGGCGAGGGGAGCCGCGGGGACCAGGCTCATCTGGCGGTCGCGCGCGTAGCTCAACTCGCGCTGCATCAGCTCCTTCTCCCGCTCCAACTCCTTCGTCTTCTCGGCCTCGACGCGCAGTCTCGCCTGCTCGATCACGCCGGCCGAGTTGGCCGCGACGATCTCGAGCAGACGGATCTCATCGGCCGTCCAGCGACGTCCCGGAGTGCGGTTCGTCACAGCGAGCATGCCGGTGATGCGATTGTCGACGCGGAGCGGCACCGCCAGCACCGCCCGCACGCGGCTTTGCGTGCGACGCAGGGCCGGGAAGCGATCATCGTCGAGCAGATCGGGGGAGACGAGCGCCTCACTCTTGACCAGCAGGTAGCCCATGACGCTGATGACCACGGGCGACTCCCAGGAGTTCGAATCGAGTCCTGGCTGTTGCTTCCGGATGAGGGTCTTCGCGGTTGGTGGCCCGATATCCGGCACGGAGAGCTTGATCGAACCCTCGTCGGCCGACAGCAGGCCGGTGGTCTTCTGGACGATCCAGTCGAGGATCGGCCTCAGCTCGGTGTTCGATGCCACGACGTGACAGAGCTCGGCGACGAATTTGAGCTCGTAGCGCTCACCGGCGTCCGCGGGGTCGCCCGGGAACGAAGCACGCACGTTCATGGTCGATGGTCTCCGTAGGAATCGTGGCAGGCGTTTGAGAGTGCGCAGTCTAGGCCGGGGCGGCCGCCGGCACAATAGCCAACGGCGGGGAAACGGGGCCGATCGCAGGCCGATCGCAGCCTCCTTGTCGGGTCCGGCACGGCTCCCTATACTCCGGTTCCGTTCCCGTGGCCGCCTGCCGCCCCCGCGAAGCCGGAGACTCTTGCCCCATGCCCCCAGGGACCGCAGCGACCTACACGAATCTCGCCATCGAACGCCGCGGCCCGGTCACCGTGATGCGGGTCCACCGCCCGGAGGTCCTGAACGCGCTCAACCGCGAGACCCTGGCCGAGATCGAACAGTTCGCCGGCCTGTTCCGGGACGATCCCGAGCAGGGAGCGCTGATCGTCACCGGCGGTGGTGAGAAGAGCTTCGTCTCGGGCGCGGACATCCAGGAGCTCGCGGTGCTGGATCCGTACGGCGCCAGGGACATCTCGCGCTTCGGGCAACGCGTTTTCGACCTGCTCGAGCAGTCGACCAAGCCGGTGATCGCCGCGATCAACGGCTACGCGTTCGGGGGCGGGTGCGAGTTGGCGCTCGCCTGCCACGTGCGGCTCGCCTCCGATAACGCGGTGCTGGGCCTGCCCGAGGTGAGCCTCGGCATCATCCCGGGGTACGGTGGCACTCAGCGCCTGCCGCGCCTGATCGGGACCGGGCGCGCGCTGGAGCTGATCTTGACCGGGCGCCGGGTCAAGGCCGACGAGGCGGAGCGCATCGGGCTGGTCAATCGCGTGGTGCCGCGCGGCGAGCTGCTGGCCGAGGCCGAGGCGCTGGCGCTGGCGATGCTCAAGAACGGACCGCTCGCCGTGGCGGCCGCGCTCGAGGCGGTGCAGCGCGGCCTCCAGCTTGGGCTGCCGGACGGCCAGCGAATCGAGAGCGGGATGTTCGGCCTGCTGGCCGCCAGCGAGGACATGCACGAGGGCCTCAAGGCCTTCCTCGAGAAGCGCCCGGCGCGATTCCAGCGCCGGTAGGGCCTTCCCCTCATCACAATCCAGGAGGCGGCGGTGCAGGACGGTATCACGATGCTGGTCTCGCTCGTCCTCGGCACGGCCGTGGGCTGGGAGCGGCAGATCGGCCGCAAGCCGGCGGGGCTGCGCACGCACACGCTCGTGTGCATGGGTTCGACCTTGTTCGTGCTGCTCACCGTCCACGCGGCCAGAGACTACGGCGGCGGAAACGTCGACCCCACGCGCATCATCCACGGGGTCGTGACCGGGGTGGGATTCCTGGGGGCGGGGAGCATCATGCGCCAGGAGGGATTCGTCCAGGGGCTGACGACCGCGGCGAGCGTGTGGATGGTGGCCGCCATCGGTGTGGCCGTGGGCGTCCACGCCTGGAGCCTTGCGGTTACCAGCACGGTGCTCGCGCTGGTCGTGCTCGAAGGCTACCGCTGGATCGAGCGATGGCTCTCGCCGGGCCCCGAGGGACGCGAGCCCTAGGCGCAACGCAGGCCCCCGCGGGCGCGGGCGGCCGTGGAGGCTCAGACGCGGACCGGAGCGCTCTCCAGCGCCTCGAGCACCAGGTCGCCGACCTGCGAGGTCGAGAGCCCCGAATCGCTCCCGAGCGAGGGGATGCGCTTCGAGCGCAGGAGCCCCGCGACCGCCTCCTCGATCCGCCCCGCCGCGCGCGTCTCGCCCAAGTACTCGAGCATCATGCTGACCGCCATGATGGTGGCGATCGGGTTCGCCACGTTCCGGCCGGCGTACTTGGGCGCCGAGCCGTGGATGGGCTCGAACAGGCTCACCCGCCCGGGGTGGATATTGCCTGAGGCGGCGACCCCGAGCCCGCCCTGGATCATCGCCGCCAGGTCGGTGAGGATGTCGCCGAACATGTTGCTGGTCACGACGGTGTCGAACCACTCGGGATTCTTCACGCACCACATCGTGGCCGCGTCGATGTAGGCGTGCTCGCGCGTGATGTCTGGGTATTCGCCTCCCACCTCCTCAAAGGTGCGGGTCCACAGGTCCATCGCGCGGACCGCGTTGGCCTTGTCGACCAGGGTGAGCTTCTTGCCCTTGCCGCGCCGGCGCGCCAGCTCGAACGCGTACCGGATGACGCGCTCGGTGCCCTTGCGCGTGAAGATGATCTCCTGGGTGGCGACCTCGTCCGGCGTGCCTTTCTTGAAGTAGCCGTACATGCCGGCGTAGGCGTCCTCGGTGTTCTCTCGCACCACGACGAAGTCCACCTGCTCGGGCGTCTTGTCCTTGAGCGGGCAGAGGTGCTCGGCGTAGAGCTTGACCGGCCGCAGGTTGACGTAAAGGTCGAGCCCGAAGCGGAGCCGGGCGATGATGCCGAATTCGAGGAAGCCGACCTGGATGCGGGGATCCCCGATCGCCCCCAGTAGGATCGCATCGTGACCGCGGATCTCCTCGAACGCCGGATCGGGCAGGACGTCCTTGGTCTTGAGGTAGTGCTCGGCGCCGAAGGGGTAGCGCGTCAGGTTGAGGGCGAAGCCCTCCGCAGAGGCCACGCGCTCCAGCACGCGCAGTCCTTCGCGCACCACCTCGGGCCCGATGCCGTCACCGGGGATGATCGCCACCGCATGGGTCTTCGCCACACCAGACTCCTTCTCGTGCGCCGGGGCGGCGCGTCAGCGGGGGAACACGTAGTGAAAATCGACCCAAACCCCACGGGGTGCTCCCTGGACCCGTGCGGGCGGGAATCGCCGGGTCGGCAAGAGCGCCATGAGCTCCGAGACCACCGGGGTCGGGATGTCGGCCGTCACTGGACGCGCTTCCCCGCGAGCGACTCCAGCACCGCGTGGATCTCGGCCTCGGTCAGCACGCGGTCCACGCCCTTCGCGTGCTGGAAGACCGCCTGCACGCGCTCGGGCGTGGGCTCGATCCCGCGGTGCTCGAGCCAGTACACGACGTTGCTCTCGCCGCTCATCGGCCCCACCTCGATTTCTTGGCGCCGGCCGACCATGCTGGCGGGCACGCCGGAGTAGATCCGGTCGGCGAGCCAGTCGTGCCCCTTACGGTACGCCTTGATCACCGCCGCGGCGTGGACGCCGGTGCCGGTGCGGAACGCGTCGCGCCCGACCACCGGGTAATTGGGCGGCACCGGCACGCCGGTGGTCGCGCTGACCCGCTCGCAGTACTCGGGCAGCGCGCTCAGATCGTTGTCGATCCAGCCCAGCAGCCTGAGGTTGACGAGCAGCTGGTCCATCGGGGTGTTCCCGACCCGCTCGCCGATGCCGATGGCGCAGCCATGCACCCGGGTCGCGCCGGCGCGGATGGCGGCGATGGTGTTGATCACGGCGAGGCCGCGATCGCAGTGCCCGTGCCAGTCCAGACCGACCTCGGCCCCGCTCTCTCTCACGACGTCGAGGGCGAAGCGCACCAGGTTTCCGACCCCGGCCGGGGTGGCATGTCCGACGGTGTCGCACAGGCAGAGCCGCCGCGCGCCCGCGCCGATCGCGGTCAGGAACAGGCGGCGCAGGGTGTCCGGGTGCGCGCGTACGGTGTCCTCGGTCACGTACATCACCGGCAGACCGTGCGAGACGGCATAGGTGACCGCATCCTCGGTGTGCTGGAGCATGCGGTCGACCGTCCAGTCCTCGGCGTACTGGCGAATGGGGGAGGAGCCGATGAAAGTGCACACCTCGATCGGGATCCCGGCCTGCTGCGAGATCTCGATCACCGGGGTGATGTCCTGGCGCAGCGTGCGTGCCGCGCAGTTTGCCTTGATGCGCAGGCGCTGATCGGCGATCTCGCGCGCCAGCCGCGCGACGTCGGCCACCACATGGGGCCCCGCCCCGGGGAGCCCGATGTCGGCCGTGTCGATGCCGAGCCGGTCCATGAGGTGGAGCAGGTGCAGCTTGTCCTCGATCGCCGGGGAGCGGACCGAGGGCGACTGCAGGCCGTCGCGCAGGGTCTCGTCGTCGAACTCGATGCGGAACCCCGGGGGATCCCAGCGCTCGCCGGCTTCGTTCCAATCGTGGATGAGTTCGCGCTGGTCCATGGCGGGTCCGGTCAGTTGGGGTCGGGCGGTGGTGTCAAAGCATGCCATTTAATCGCCGCCGACACCACGCGGGCAAGGGCAACGCCCGCGCTCAGGCCGCGCGCTCGAGCAGCACGGCGATGCCCTGGCCGCCGCCGATACAGGCGGACGCGATCCCCCAGCGCTTGCCGCGCCGGCCCAGCTCGATCAGCAGGGTGTGGATGAGCCGGGTGCCGGTCGCGCCGAGAGGGTGACCGAGGCCGATGGCGCCGCCGTTCACGTTGACCTTGGCGCGATCCAATCCCAGA
>CAYONG010000039.1:0-7295 GCA_964405235.1 uncultured bacterium
GTCGAACTGTGCGGGCAGTGCCACGAGAAGCTCCAGCAGGACCTGAAGCAGCCGTTCGTGCACAAGGCATTCGCCGCCGGCGACTGCGCGGGATGCCACGAGCCCCACGGCTCGGACCGGCAGCATCTCGTGAAGACCGACGACGGCGCCATGTGCCTCACCTGCCACAAGGACCTGGGCGAGCGGACCGCCGCCGCCACCGGCACGCACCCTCCGTTCGCGAAGAAGGATTGCCTGCGCTGCCACGAACCGCATGCCGGGACCGAACCGCGCCTCCTCAAGAAGGACATGCGTACGCTGTGTCGCACCTGCCACGGCGAGCTCACGCAGAAGCTGGCGGGCCTCGAGGTCCACCCGCCCTTCCGCTCGGGCCAGTGCGCCGCCTGCCACTCCTCGCACCAGTCCGGCGAGGATCACCTGCTCCGCGATAAGCCGGTCAAGGTCTGCACGTCGTGCCACTCGCTCGTGCCGCCGCGGGTCGAGCACCCGCACGCCCCGGTCGCCCAGGGGCAGTGCCTCACCTGCCACGGCGGGCACGGCGGGAAGACCACGCGGCTGCTCACCACCAGCGGGCCGTCGCTGTGCACCGCGTGCCATGCCGGAATCGCCGCGAAGATCCAGGGGCCCAACGCGCACACGCCGGCCGCGGCCGGTCGTTGCGAGGCCTGCCACGAGCCTCACGGCGGCAATCGCAAGGCGTTCCTGCGCAAGGAACCCAACGCGTTGTGCGCCGACTGTCACGCGTCCATCGGCCAGGGCGGCGGCACGGTGCACCCGCCCGTGGACCAGGGCGAGTGCCTCTCGTGTCACGATCCGCACGGCGGCGTGGCCGCGCCGTCGCTGGTCAAGAAGGCCCCGGCGCTGTGCGCCGACTGCCACGACCTCGCCGACCAGCGCCTGCGCGAGCGCCACGGCGGCGCGTCGCTCGCCGAGGCGAAGTGCCTGGGCTGCCACACACCCCACGCTTCGGTGTCGGCCGGTCTGCTGTCGCCCCGTTCGCATCCGGGATTCGGGGACAAGGAGTGTTCGACGTGTCATGCGACCGGCCAGCCGCCGGGTGCCAGGAGCACGCTTGCCCCGGTCGCCCGGCTCTGCAACCAGTGCCACGATGTCTCCCGGCCGAAGACCGCGACGGCCCGTGTCCACGCCCCGGTGAAGCTCGGCGAGTGCATGACGTGCCATACGCCCCACGCGTCGCCGCGCGACGGCCTGCTGGTGAGCGAGCCGCAGCGCCTGTGCGGCACCTGTCATGCGGGCGTGGCGACGGACGCCGCCAAGTCGCACGGGCATCCGCCCGCCGCCAGGGGCGAGTGCGCAGCCTGCCACGAGCCCCACCAGTCGGCGACCGCCGGACTGCTGAAGAAGAGCCCGCGCGATCTGTGCGGCACCTGCCATGCGGATCTCATGAAGCGCATCGCCGCCGGGAAGCCCCATGCGCCGGCGGGCATGGGGATGTGCCAGACGTGCCACGCGAGCCACGGCTCCGATCACCGCGGCATGGCGCGCCAGGCGGGCGCCGCCCTGTGCACCAAGTGCCACTCGATCGAGAAGCTCGGGCTGGTCGCCAAGCACAGGGGTTTCACGCTCGCCGACGCGAACTGCGCGGGCTGCCACGATCCGCACGTCGGGGCGACGGCCGCGAGCAAGCTGCTTCCGGCCTATTCCCACCGGCCGTTCGCGCAGGGCAAGTGCGCCGAGTGCCACGGGCAGAAGCTGACCGGGGCGACCGTCGGGTCGCAGCCCGACCTGTGCCTGCGCTGCCACGAGCCCAAGCGAGCCTGGCTCTCGGCGCCGGTCGTGCACGCGCCGCTCAAGGGACGGGAGTCGTGCCTGGCCTGCCACCGGCCGCACACGGCGGGCTCGGCATCGTTGCTCGATCGAACGGGCGATGGACTCTGCTTCACCTGTCACGAGCGCAAGGCGTTCCAGCGCAAGAACGTCCATGCCGCCATGCAGTCGGGCTGTCTGACCTGCCACAATCCCCACGCCACGGAGAAGAAGAAGCTCCTGCTCGACGACGTCAACGCGATCTGCAAGCAGTGTCACGGGGAGACGGCCAAGCACTTCCACAAGGTGGATGGCGTGACGGATCCCCGAACGAACGAACCCATGACGTGCGTGGGGTGCCACCTGCCGCACTCGAGCGACGAGAAGTCGCTGCTCGCCTACGAGGGGACCCGCGAGCTGTGCATCCAGTGCCACGACCCAACGGTGGGGCGGCCGAAGCGGTGAGCTGAGGCGCTGGCGCTAAATCGCTTTTCCTGATTCGGCACTGTTCGGCGGAGGTTCGGGGGGCACCCTCCGTCGCGGGGACCCCGCTTCGCGGCCCCGCTCGTCGGGTGCCCCCCGAACCTCCGCCTCGGATCCTTTGCCGAATCGGGCGAAGCCAGTTAGCGGCGGCCGGCGGATTCCCAGGGTTTCCGAAGTTGGAAGACGATGGGCTTGGCGGGATCGAACAGGATGACCGGGACGCGGACCCGCGCGTTCAGATCCTGCACCAGGCGCAGGCGGTGCGCTTCGATGACCGCCTGCTCGTCCGGCGCCCCGGGTGTCAGGCGTGGTGGGCGGAACCCCTCCAGCGGATCGGCGCCGAATCGCTCCCGCACCGTCCGGCGGACCGAGTTCGCGAAGAACAGGTCCGGGGTGACGACGAGGAGATTCGGCTTCTCCCCGCGCAGGATCTGGTACTCGATGAGCCGGTGGAACCGGTCGTCCGCCCACGACACGATCGCCGTGTCGGGCGGGATTGCGGACCACATGGAGTGGATCGTCCGCTCGTAGTCGAGCGTCGCCTTGCGCTCCTCGGCTCCGTCCCGGAGCCAGGGCACGATCAGGAGCAACGAGACCAGCCCGGCGGCTCCGAGCGCGGCCGTGCCCGATCGGGATCCCGCGCCCGGGAGCGCCGCGAGCGCCGGGGCCGCCGCCGCGGTGCCGAGCGCCATCGCCGGCAGGAAGTAGGGCGCCGGATCGTGCACCCCGTAGCGGAAGGCGAAGAGCGCCACCAGCGCGGCCGCCACGAAGAGCGCCGACCATGCGAGGCGTCCCTCGGCGTCCTTCGTTCTCAACAGGCCGAGCAACAGCAGGATGAGGCCGGGGAAGAGAAATGGGTACGCCACGCCGGTGAGCAGCTCCTTCTGGAAGTCGGTCGGGGCGAAGTATCCGAGGAAATGGCGGTACTGCTCGCCGGTGATATGCGCGACCACGCTGGCCATACTCGGATCCAGGAGGGCCCACTGCACCTGCGCCGGGTGCCAGGCGCGCCAGACGATGATCCCGTAGCTCGCGATCGGCAGCAGCGCCGCGCCTCCGGCGGCGAGCGCCAGCGACCGCGAGAACCGCCAGCGCCGAACGAGCACCGCGACCAGGGCCGCCGTGAGCGGCGCCGAAACCAGGATCGAGGTGAGATGGTGGGCGAGCCCCACTCCGCACACCAGGCCCCAGAGCGCCGCGCCGCGGTGTGAGCGCCGCGCCGCGTCCGAGTCGCCGCCGCGGATCGCCGCGACCAAGCGGACGAAGACGTACCCCGCGCCGCATACCCAGGCGAGGCTCCAGCTGTTGACCTCGGCCCGGGTCGCCTCGCCGACCATGATGGGCTGGAATGCGAACAGCGACAACGGAACCAGCGTGGCCAGCAACCGGGTGCTCATCCCGGCCCCGGTCGCCCCGGCGGTCAGCCGAAGCCCAAGGGCGAGCAGGAAGCCCAACACCACCGCGGCGCCCGCCGCGCTCCACAGGCCGGCGGCGAGCGGCCAGCCGATCCCCAGCGCGTGCAGCACGGTGCCGAAGAGATGCCCGAACAGGACGTACAGGGGATAGCCGGTGGGATGGGCCACGCCGTTGGTGGCGAGCACCAGCGTCAACTCGCTGGCGTCACCCATCCCCGATACCGGCGGGCAGAGCCGGGCGTAGATGACGAAGGCGACGAGCGGGACCAGGGCGCAGGCGAGGCGCATCCGCGGGCCCGTGATCAGCCTGGCGGGAAGACGCTCACCAGCGCCGCGGCCTGCGCGGCGCGGCGCGACATCCCCACCAGCAGCCCGCCCGAGACGAAGGCGACCACCCAGTACGCGTAGGCGACGCGCGAGTAGAGCGCCATGCCACCGGTGATCGTCGCCTCGCCCTGGCTTCTGCGCCAGCGCCAGGCGATCACCACCTCGGCCAGCATCGCCGCCAGGGCGGAGTAGCCAAGCAGGCCGTGAAGCGACATGATCCTCCCCGAGCCTAGGATCATGAACACGGTGGCGATGATGTCGAGGATGACACCGACGGTGAGAAAGCCGACGACCGAGCCGGTGATCCTGCGCGAGCGCTGCTGCCCGACCGTGCCGACGGTGTAGCAGATGAGGGCGACGGTCACGATCGTCACGGCGATGAGCGTGTACGTCTTCATGGCAGGCTTAAGCCTCCGATCGGGGGACTGCGATCTCAGGCGTGCACGGCGATGCGGGCGTCCACCACCAGGCATCCGCGCCCGGGCGGCAGCACCCTCAAGGGGTTGAGGTCCATCTCGACCACCTCGGGATGGTCGCCGGCGAGTTGGGCGATGCGCAGCAGCGCCTCCTCGACCGCTTCGACGTCGCCAGGAGGCGAGCCGCGCCAGCCGCCCAGCAGCGGGAAGCCGCGCACGCTCCGCACCAGCTCGCGCGCGTCCCGGTCGGTGAGCGGGTGCACCCGGAACGCGACGTCCTTGAGCAGTTCGACGTTCACCCCGCCCAGCCCGAACATGATCAACGGGCCGAACGACGCGTCGTGAGTCATGCCGATGATCGCCTCGAGACCCTCGCGCAGCATCGGTTGGACCAGCGCACCCTGCATCTGGTCCCGCCAGCCCAGGGCGGTGAGCCGCTCCACCAGGCCGCGATACGCCTCGCGCACCTCCGCGTCGTTGCGCAGGTCGAGCGCGACGCCGCCGACGTCCGATTTATGGGTGATGGTGGCGGAGACCAGCTTGAGGACGACCGGGTAGCCGATCGTGCGGGCCGCGGCGACGGCCTGATCGGCGTCGTGCGCGATCGTGGCGGCCGGGCTTGCGAGGCCATAGGCCGCAAGGAGCGCGCGGGTCTCGTCGGGATCGAGCCAGGCGCTCGTCCCCGCGGCGGCGCGGGCACGCGCTGCCGCGATGACGTCGGCGGCGCCCTCTCGGTCGACATCGAACTCCCGCACCGCCCCCTCCGGCTCGGCGCGCCAGCGGCCGTAGCGCACCGCCCGCGCGAGCGCGATCGCCGCCGACTCGGGGAACGCGTAGGACGGGATCTGCCCCTCGTGCAGCGAGCGCAGGCCCTCGGGCACGCCGTGGGATCCCAGGAAGCAGCTCAGTACCGGCTTGGGACCCTCGCCGCGCCCGGCCGCATCGCGCACCGCCGCCGCGCTGCCCCGCACGATGGCCTGGGCGATCTCGAGCGGCCGTGTGACGACCGGCGGCACGTAGATGACGAGCAGCGCGTCGATCGAGGGATCACCGGCGACCAGACGCACGGTCCGCTCGAAGTTCTCGGCCGAAGCCGAGGCGATCATGTCGATCGGATTGCGGACGCTCGCCTCGCGGGGTAAGAATGCGCGCAGCGCAGCAAGCGTGCCATCCGACAGCGACGCGATCTCGAGCCCGTGGCTCTCGCAGGCGTCCGAGGCCATGATCCCGGGGCCGCCGGCGTTGGTGACGATGCCGACCCGGGCGCCGCGCGGGATCGGCTGGTGGGCAAGCAGGATCGCGACGTCGAACAACTCTTCGATGGTGTCGGTGCGGATCACCCCCGACTGCAGGCAGAGCGCGTCGACCGCCGCGTCGGAGCCCGCGAGCGAGCCGGTGTGCGAGGCGGCGGCGCGCACGCCGGCGCGGGTGCGCCCGCTCTTCACCGCGATGATCGGCTTCACGCGCCCGACCCGGCGCGCGATGCGCGTGAACCGGCGCGGGTTACCGAACGATTCGAGATACAGCAGGATCAGATCGGTGCCCTCGTCCTGCTCCCAGAATTCGATCAGGTCGTTGCCGGAAACGTCGGCCTTGTTCCCCACACTCACGAATTGGGAGATGCCCAGGTCGAGCTGCTTTGCGTAGTCGAGGATCGCGAGGCCCAGCGCGCCGCTTTGCGACGAAAACGCGACCCGCCCCGGTGGGGCTTGAACGGGCGCGAAGGTCGCGTTCATCGAGACGGCGGGATCGGTATTGAGGATCCCAAGACAGTTCGGACCCACGAGCCTCATGCCGTAACGCCGGACCATCGCGCGCAACTCGTCCTCGCGCTTGGCTCCCTCGGCTCCCACCTCCTTGAACCCGGCCGAGATGACGACCAGCGCCCGGACGCCCTTCCGTCCGCAGGCCTCCACGGCCTCGAGCACGCCCGCGGCGGGGATCACCACGATCGCGAGATCGACAGGGCCCGGAATCGATTCCACGTCGGGATAGGCCGCAACCGACTGCACGTGGCTCGCGGTCGGGTTGACCGGGTAGACCGGCCCCTGAAATCCCATCTCGAGGAGGTTGTGCAGGATGGCGCCGCCGATCGCGTCGCGACGGCGCGACGCGCCGATCACGGCCACCGAGCGCGGCCGGAGAAGAGGCTCGAGCGTTTGGGGCACCGTTTCGATCAGGCCGGGACGCCGACCTTCTTGCGGATGGCCTCGACCTGCTTCGCGAGAGCGACGTCTTTGGGGGTGATCCCCTTCTGATCGTGCGTGACCAGCGCGAGCGTGATGTTGGAATAGCGGATGTCGACGTCGGGATGGTGGTTCGCGAGCTCCGCCAGGTGCGCGACCGCGTTCACGAAGACGATCGCCTCAGGGAACGAAGCGTGCGAAAACGTCTTGGTCAGTTTCCCGTCCTGGTTCACCCAGCCCGGGATCTCTTGGAGCGCCTGCGTAATTTCGGAATCCGTCAGCTTGGCCATCATTCCCTCCTACCAGCGGCCCAATAGTCCCGGGTCAGGCATCATCTCCGGGGTCCACTGCTCGGCCATGATCTCCACCTCGGTCGGCTTCCCGGTGACGCGCGTCACCGCCTCCTTGACCTCCTTCATGATCTGCGGGGCGTAGGGACAGAAGGGGGTCGTGAGAAGCATCCGGACCATATACGGCTCGACACTCTGGTCGATCTCGCGCACCAAGCCCAGCTCGATGATGCTCAAATGAATCTCGGGGTCCACGACCTCTTCCAGCGCGGTGCGAATTTCGGCGTCTGTGGCCATCGTCGTACCTCTCGTTACGCGGGAATGCCGATGAGGAGATCGTCCCCATCCACCCGGCCCGGGTAACTCTCCACGGGGGTGATCGCGGGGAGCGTGAGCGCCACGCCGGTCTTG
>CAYONG010000040.1:0-3533 GCA_964405235.1 uncultured bacterium
GACGTCAAGAAGCTGACGCCGCACGGCTGGCAGGAGCACTACGCGGCCGAGGTCACCGAGCGCCGCCACGCCCTGCTCCGCGAGATCGCCGGCGAGCGCTGACCGCCCATTGGCGTGACGGTCGTGGGCGAACGGTTACGAATCATATACCCTGCCGGTCGTGATGGTGGCCGCAGCCATGCCAAAGGGACAGGGGGTGTGTCGTGCCCGCCGCGCGTGAATTCCTGCTGGCCGGCGGTTCGGGATTCATGGGCACGCACGTCGCGCGCGGGCTGATGGCGCGAGGCCACCAGGTCACCGTGTTCTCGCGCGGCCATCGTGATCCCGTCAAAGGCGCCACAATGGTGACCGCCGACAGGCGAGACCCGGCCGGCGTCGCTGCCGCGCTGCGCGGCCGGCGCTTCGACCTGACTGTCGACTTCGTGGTGTACGACGCGCCCGATCTTGACTGGCTCGCCCGGGTGCCCGCCGCGTCCCTCGGGCGCTTCATCATGATCTCGACCGGGCAGGTCTATCTGGTGGGCGAGGGCGCCGGACCTCCGTACGTGGAGGATGACGTGCGGCGCCCGATCAGCGCCGAGCCCGCCGCCGGAGAGTACGAGAAGGGATCATGGCGCTACGGGGTCGGCAAGCGACGCGCCGAGCAGGCGCTAGTCAATATGGGGCAGACCCACGGCGTCCGCGCCATTGCGCTCCGGCTGCCGATCGTGCAGGGTGAGGGCGACGGGTCGCTCAGGCTCTGGGCCTACCTCGAGCGCATGATGGACGGCGGTGCACTGGTGCTGCCCGAGGGAGGCCGGCGCCTCATTCGGCACCTTGATGCGGGCGACCTCGCGCCGGTGATGGAGCGGCTCGCCGAAGGGCCTCCGCCCGAGCAGGCCGCCTACAATCTGGCCCAGCCCGACGTCGTGCCGCTGCGTGTATTCCTCGAGCGCGTTGCGGAGGCGGCCGGGGTCGCCGCGCGGTTCGTCGAGGCCCCGTGGGACGCCTGTCGGGCCGCCGGGCTCGACGAGAGCTTTTCGCCCTATGCCGGGGCGTGGTCATCCCTCCTCGACCCCGCGCGTGCGACGGCAGATCTGGGGTTCACCGGAACGCGATCGGACGGCTACCTGCCGCGCGTGGTACGCTGGCACCTCGAGCGCCGGCCGCCGGTGAGCCATGGCGGATACGCGCAGCGCGAACGTGAACTGGAGCTGGTGGCGGCTCTGGCCGGGCCGGGGCGCTGAGGATCCCGTGCGCGACCGCATTGCCCGTGCGCTGTCGCCCGTGTTCCTTGACCGGTCGGGACCGGGAGGCTAAACTCCGCGCCTCATTTTGACTCGCGCCCTCCCGGTCGCACCCCATCCATGGCGCCGAGTCCGCGATCGTTCCTCGGTAGCTCAACGGCAGAGCATCCGGCTGTTAACCGGAGGGTTGTAGGTTCGAATCCTACCCGAGGAGCCACAGTGCGAGAGCCCTCGCAACTCGATGAGTCGCGGGGGCTTTTCGCATTAGGGTCGGGGGGGGCCGGATCGGGCCCCGGTCCAGGCCGTGCCAACCCATAACTCCGCTCTAAGCACGGCGTCCCGCGGCTAAAGCTCTGAGACGCCGGGATCTACGTGTGGAGGCTGTCTCGCCCAAAGGGCGAGAAAATAGTGGACACGCCTTCTGGTTAGCTGTATAGGATTCAGACATGGAATCGAATCGCGAACAGATCGCACGCCGCCGCCGCCGGCTGCGCGAACAACTGCGGGCACTGAGCGAGCAGCCGTTGATGCGCGGCTCCGTGGTGGAGCGGCTGCGTCGCTGCGGGCGTTCGAACTGCGCCTGTGCGAGCGACCCGGACGCCCGCCACGGCGGCACGTTCCTCACCGTGCACCTGCAGGGCAAGACGCAGGCCGTGCACGTGCGACCGGACGACGAGGCCGCCATCCGCGCGGCGGTGGCCGCCTACCAGCGGCTGTGGACGCTGATCGACGCACTGACGGCCTGCGAGCTGGCCGACCTGCGGCGAGGGGCGCGTGAGCGGCGCCGGGCGCGGCAGCGCCGGCGCGCCTGAGACGGGTGTGCCGTCGAGGAAGCGTGGCCGGCAGGGTATCCTGCCGTTCGTGATCGAGCTGGGTGAACGAGAGGACGTCACGGCGCGCGCTGGCTTGCCGCTGGTGGTCGAGACCATGCGCGCGCTCGGGGTGGACGAACTGGCGCATGCGGAGTTGCCGGCGCCCAAGCGGCGGCGCGGGTTCACTCCGGCGCAGAAGCTGGAGGCGCTGGTGCTGCTGCTCGCGGCCGGCGGGGACCGGGTCGAGGACATCCGCGTGCTCAGCGAGGACGAGGGCCTGGAGCGGTTGCTGGGCGGTCCGTTGCCCTCGCCGGATGCATTGCTCGACTTCCTGGGTCAGTTCCATGACCCGACCTGCTGGGCGAACCGGCCGCCGGAGAAGAAGGCCTACGTGCCGCCGGAGTCGGCGAGCCTGCGAGCGCTCGATACGATCAACCGAGACGTGGTCGGCCGCGGTGCGGCACGGAGCACGACACGAGCGACGATCGACCATGACGGGACGATCATCGCGGCGCACAAGCGCGACGCGAAGATGGCTTACGAAGGCACGCGCGGCTACCAGCCATTGGTTGCGGTGTGGGCGGAGGAACAACTCATCGTCGCGGACGAGTTTCGCGACGGCAACGTGGCGGGCGGCGAGGACCCGCTGTCGTCGGCGAAGCGGGCCATGGACCACCTGCCGTCGTGGGTCAAGGAGCGTTACTTCCGCGGCGACTCGGCGTCGTACTACGCCCCGCTGCTCAAGTACCTGGTGGCCGAGGGGATCGGCTTCACCATCAGCGCTGACATGTCGAAGGAGTTGCGGGCCTGCTGCCTGGCGGTGCCGCCCGCAGGGTGGGTGGAGCTGGAGAACCGCGGGAGTGAGCAGGTGGATGTCGCCGAGCTGGAGTTCACGCCGGGGGACTGGCCCAAGCACGCGCTTCCGCTGCGCTACGTGGCGGTGCGGTTCACGCCGCTGCAAGCCGAGCTGTTCGACACGATGACGCCGAAGCACCTGGCGATCGTGAGCAACCGTGCGAAGGTTGAGGCGGGAGATCTGGTGCGCTGGCACTGGGAGAAGGCGGGAACCATCGAGCATGTGCACCGGGTCATGAAGGACGAACTGGGGGCGGGCGTGATGCCGAGCGGTCGCTTCGGCGCCAACGCGGCGTGGTTCCGCATCAACGCGCTGACGTTCAACGTGCTCACCGTGCTCAAGCGGCGGGCGCTGCCTGAGCGCTTGCGCGACGCACGGCCCAAGCGACTCCGCTTCGAGTTGTTCACCTTGCCCGGCAAGCTGACCGTCCACCAGCGCCGACTGTCGGTGCGCACTTCGGCCCGAGCGGAGCGGTTGCAAGAAGTCGTCGAGGCCCGCGGCCGCCTGCTGGCGATCCGCCAGGCGCGCCGGGCCGGATAGCCCGGCGGACCCGTGCTCGCCCCCCGGGCCGGCGAAAGGGCGTACGCGCCAGAATGCTCGCCGCCGTGCGAACCCACGCTCCTTAGAGCGGAGACAAGG
>CAYONG010000041.1:0-3414 GCA_964405235.1 uncultured bacterium
GTGAGCGGCTGCTCGCAGCGGCAGAGCAGGATGTCGGGCTGGATGCCGATCTCGCGCAGCTCCTTGACGCTGTGCTGGGTCGGCTTGGTCTTCATCTCGCCGGCCGCCTTGATGAACGGCACCAGCGTCACGTGCACGAACAGAGTATCGCGCCGATGCTCGAGCCTGAGCTGCCGGACCGCCTCGAGGAACGGCAGCGACTCGATGTCGCCCACCGTGCCGCCGATCTCGACGATGTGCACGTCGGCCTGGGTGGTGAGGCCGAGCGAGTAGATGCGCTTCTTGATCTCGTCGGTGACGTGCGGGATGACCTGCACCGTGCGTCCCAGGTAGTCGCCGCGGCGCTCCTTGGAGAGGATGGCGTCGTAGACCTGGCCCGCCGTCACGTTATGGCTGCGCGTGACCGCGGTGCCGGTGAAGCGCTCGTAGTGCCCCAGGTCGAGGTCGGTTTCGGCGCCGTCGTCGGTGACGAACACCTCGCCGTGCTGGAACGGGCTCATGGTGCCCGGGTCGATGTTGAGGTAGGGGTCGAGCTTCTGGAGCGTCACACGCAGCCCGCGGGCCTTGAGCAGCATCGCGAGCGAGGCCGCGGCGATTCCCTTGCCGAGCGACGAGACCACGCCCCCGGTGACGACGACCATCTTGGCCATGTGTCTCTCCCCCCCTGCGAAGGGCTATCTCTTGGCGCCGCGCCTAGGGGCGCGGGCCCCGCTTCTCCAGTGCCGCGAGCTGTTCCGGCGTGTCCACGCCCGCGAACGGTCGCGAGCCCGTCACCACCCGTATCCGCACCCCGCGCTCGACGGCGCGCAATTGTTCCAGCCGCTCATCCTGCTCCATGCGCCCGGGCGGCCACGCGGCGAACTCGCGCAGGAACTCGCGGGTGAACGCGTAGACGCCGACGTGGCGCAGGACGATCCCGCGCGAGTCCGGCACCGGCCACCGACGGGTAAAGTAGAGGGCGAAGCCGTCGCCGTCCACCCCCACCTTGACCACGTCCGGCGCGGGCATGGACGCCACGTCGGGCTCGGCGTGCGCCAGCGTGCCCATCCTGACGCCGGGCTCGGCGCGCATGGTGGCGATCAGCCGGCCGACCGCGTCCGAATCCAGCTCGGGCTCGTCGCCCTGCAGGTTGAGGATGATCGCCGCGTCGGGTCGGCGCCGGGCGACTTCGGCAACGCGATCCGTACCGGAGGCACATTCGGGAGAGGTCATTTCGACCGACGCGCCCCAGGCCCGGGCGGCCGCGGCAATGCGCTCATCGTCCGTGGCGATGACCAGCGCGTCGATGCCCTGCGCGGCGCGCGCCCGCTCCCAGACACGCTGCAGCATCGGCTTGCCCCATAGCATCGCCAGCGGCTTTCCCGGAAAACGCGCCGCGCCGTACCGGGCGGGGATGACACCCAGTACGGCGCGGCGGAGGTCGTTCGATCCCGTGTGCACGGGAGGAGAATCTACCATGACCCAAACCGGGTCGGCGAGTGCGCGTTCAGGTGCGCCAGCGGAGCGTGGTCGGCTCGACCGGATTGCGGAAGGGGCGGTTCTCTTGCGCGGCCTGCTGCCATTCCCGCTTGAGCGCGAAGAACCAGCGGGCCTGGGCGTCGGCGTCACCGAGCAACATGAATCCGGGATCGAAGGCGAGTCCCTCGCCCTGGAGCAGCGCGGCCTTGCGGTCCTGATCGAGGAAGCCGTGGACCAGGTAACGGAAGAGCGGCCGCAGCGGGGCGAGCCAATCGAGTGTCCAGTATAGGCACTGATGGACTTCGGTCGTTTGCGCAGTGAGCGGGGTGATCGTGAGCAGGCTGACCGCGCGGTGGCGGTCGCCCTCGATCCACTCGATACGCATGCCCGGCAGCCGATAGCTGATTTCCGTGGTCACGTTTCGGCCCAGCAACCGGTAGATGCGGTTCGAGGCGGGAGCGGCATGCCGCTTCATCTTCCAGCCGAGTTCGGATGGCTCGAAGTCCTTGACCTTCTCCTTCAGCTGGACGCGGTTCTGCTTCCACCACCACCAGGTGTGTACGTAGGCCGTGTGGGCAGGATCCATCAGCGTGTAGGCGGCGTGGTCGGCGTCAAGCGGATAGGTGAGCGAGCAGGTGATCTGCGCGGCCGTGTCCCCCACGCCGGGCATGGACGGAACGGCGGGAAGCGGCTCCTCGGCACGCCGGCGCCGGGACGCAACGAACACCCACGCGTTGCCTTGTTGCTCGCGGCAGGGGTAGCTCCGGACGCCGATGCGGGTCGCATCGGCGCTCTGGTCCTCGGGCAGGGACGGGACCTGCGTGCATTGTCCGTCGGCGCGGAACGTCCAGCCGTGGTAGCAGCACTCGATGCACCGGCCGTCGAAGGACCCGTGGTGGAGCGGCATGCCGCGATGAGGGCAGAGATCACGAAGTGCGGTAAGGGTGCCGTCCGCCGCGCGGAGAAACAGAATGGGCTCGCCGAGGATGGTCTTGGCCAGCATCCCGCCCGGACGGACCCGGTGCGAGGGAAACGCGAGATACCAGAAGTCATAGAGGAACTTGTCGTGCCCGGCATCGCCGGCGGTGTCGTGCTTCACACCGCCACGCCGAGTTCGGCGATCGAGTCCGCCACGTCCTTGCCCGACTTCTGCAGCGCCGCCAGTTCGTCAGCGCTGAGCTTCAGAGCGACGATCTTCTCGACACCCTTGCTGCCCAGCACGACCGGCACGCCGATGAAGATATCCCTCATCCCATACTCGCCCTCGAGCAGCACCGAGCACGGCACCAGGCGCTTCTGGTCGGTCAGAATGGCCTCGACCATCTCGACCGCGGACATCGCCGGCGCGTAGTAGGCGGAACCGGTCTTCAGCAGCTTGACGATCTCGGCGCCGCCGTTCCTGGTGCGGTCCGAGATGGCGGCAACGCGGTCCGCGGTCATGAGCTCGGTGATCGGGATGCCGCCGACGGTGGTGAAGCGCGGCAGCGGCACCATCGAGTCCCCGTGACCGCCCAGGACCATGGCGTCCACGTCGGCGCCCGAGACCCCCAACTCCATGGCGATGAAGGCGCGCATGCGCGCAGAATCGAGGATTCCGGCCATGCCGAGCACGCGGTGCTTGGGGAAGCCGCAGGTCTTCCAGAATAGCCACGCCATCACGTCGAGCGGGTTGGTCACCACGACGACGAAGGCGTCGGGCGCGTGCTGCTTCACCGCCTCGGCGGCGGGGCGGACGATGTCGGCGTTGGCCTTGAGCAGATCGGTGCGCGACATGCCGGGCTTGCGGGCGAAGCCGGCGGTCATCACCACCACACCCGCGCCCTTGACGGCGGAGAGGTCATTGCTGCCCTCGATGCGGCCACCCTTGTGCCACAGGGGCGCCGCCTGCTGCATGTCGAGCGCCTTGCCCTGGGGCATGCCCTCGACGATGTCGATCAGCGTCACGTCCGCCATGCC
>CAYONG010000042.1:0-32565 GCA_964405235.1 uncultured bacterium
TCGTCGGCCCGTCGGTTCGTTTCCCGCTTCCTTCGGTGCCGCCCTCGCGAGCGTCACCTTGCGGTTCCCTTGAGTCCCTGTGACCAAGTCCTCGGAGGACTTCCACCTCCAAGTCAGCGCCCATGCGGGGCGTACAACGACATGCAGACCCCGCGGCGTACGCCGCGGAGTCTGCCGGAATCCGGAGCCGGCGGCCCGTGGGGAATGGGTCGCCGGCCGCTTTGTTCGGCTACTTCACCTCGGTCGGGTGGAACCCCTTCTCGAGCTCGGACAACCGCTGCGTCTGGACGAGCTTGTTGAAGACCTCGCTGCTGAACGCCAGGGCCATGATCTCGGGATTCCTCATGAGCTCCTCGTGCGCCTGCATCATCATCACGTTGCCGAACGACTTATTCTCCAGCAGTTTTCCGAGCCCGGGGCTGCCGAGCAACTCGGCGGTGCCGTTCATACTCACGAGCATCTCCTTGGCCTCGAACAGCGCCGGCTGGAGCGCCGCCATCACCACCTCGGTGTGCTTGTTGGCGAAGTCAACGAACGACTGTGAGAGCTCACGGGACTGTAGGAGCAACGTCTTGAACTCGGCTTCCGACGGCTTGTTCTCGAGAACGGACGCCATGAGGACGAAGAAAGCAGGTTTCCGCAGGAGCTCCGACATGTTGCACTCGGCGGTCATCTGCACGAACGCCGGCGACGTGACCATCGCCACCGTCGCGGGCTCCACCAGGTAGTGGGCGAACTGCTTATTTCCCAGGATCTGGACCTGGTCCTTGTTCAGCACCATCGCCTGATAGACCGCGTTCCGGGCGACTTCCTGGAAATTCGCGTCCATCACCATCTGCCGGAACTCGGGATTGGTCGCGAGCTTGTGGAACGTGTCGCTCTGGATGAACGCCTGCATCTCGGCGTCCTCGAGCTTCACGTCCTTCGCCGTGATCTGCTCGGTCTGGTAGCGATTCGCGGTGCCGATCGCCCCCTGGGTGCCTTCCGACGGCGCTTTGACTCCCCGCAGTGCGACGAAACCGAGGACGACGGCGATCCCCACGATCCCCGTGATGATCAGGTTGCGCTTGCTGTTCATTGCGGCTCCCCTCCTTGTTTGGTGTACGGCGCCCGGCGCAGGCCGGACATGGTTCACAGGTTTCGCTTCGACAGCACGCTCCACCCCCCTCAGCGGGGAATTCGGAGTGATACCTCCCGGTCGCCACCGGCCGCGCTCAATGTCACGCGGACGACGCTTCCGCTCGCAACGATCTCATCGAACGACAGTTCGCTCCCTGTCGCCTCCGCGGTCTGCAGCACCACGCGGCCGGGGCCGGTTGCGAATTGCGGCGCATCCGGGCCCTCCCAGCGGACACCGGACAGACGGAGCATTGTCGGCTCCCAGACGAGCGTCAGGGTCGCGTTCCCCCCGCCCCGCGCGTCGAGGCGCACAGTGGTCTTGCCCGCCGCGCGCCGGGAGGTGAGCTCCACGTGCACGCCCCCCTGATCGAGCGTCGTCCTCGCCACGGCCGCCGGCATCGGCGGCAGGCTGGCGCTCGTGCCGGGCGCGAGATCCTGCCCCGCGCGCGGGCCGCCCATGATGAGCCCGAAGCCGAACACGCCGATCGCCAGGCCCGCGGCCACCGCGCCGCCGAGCGCGAAGATGGGTCGCGTCTGGATCGCGGCGGTGACGAAGGAGAGCCAGCTCATCCGCACGCCCCCTCGGGGAGCTGCGGTCCGCAGATCTTCGATCAGCGCCTCGTGGAGCCCGGCCGGCAGGGGCTCGAGCCCCGCCCCCGCGAGCCCGGTCCGCGCCGCCTGGAGATCCTCCCAGCGTCCGCGCAGCTCGTGATCGCTGGCGGCGAGAGATTCGATCCGCGCACGCACCGGCGCATCGTCACGGCCATCGAAGGCCGAATCGGCAAGATGTTCAAACTCGTCGTGGTTCATGCCTGATTCACTCCTCTTCGCCTCAGGATCCGCCCCATCCGCTGGCGGGCCTCGAACAATCTCGACTTTGCGATCCGCTCGGGGACACCGAGCGCCTCACCGATCTCCGCGTGCGACCGGTCGAGCCAGTGCCGGAGCACCAGCACCTGCCGGTCGTCCTCCCGCAGCTCAAGCAGTGCCGCCTGGACCGTGTCGGCGATATCGCGCCGCTCGGACAGTGCATCCGGGCGATCCGCCGGGTCCTCACGTGAATCGTCGAGCGTTTCGTCCTGTCGCCGGCTCCTCAGCCGGTCGATGCTCTCGTTGACCGCGATCCGGTAAATCCAGCTGAAGAACCGCCGCCGCGGATCGAAGGTGTCCAGTCGCCGGAAGGCTTTGAGGAAGACAGCCTGGGTGATATCCCTGGCCTCCTCACGATCGCCGGTCATCCGAAACGCGAGCGTGAACACGATGCGCTCGTAGACCGTAACGAGCTCCTCACGTGCCCGAGGCTCGCCCGCCTGACAGCGGAGCACGAGCGCGCTCTCGTCGCCTTCTTCCATCAGTACGGCCGCCAATCCGGAGGGTTGGAGGGTTTCTTCCGGCGGTCACCAGGCATCCGGGTGCCAGGCGTGGCCGGACCCGCTATTCGATCCCCAACATCTGCGATAAGCCTGCGTACTTGAACACGTTGCGGACCCGTGGTTGGACCGGGTGAAGGCGCAACGTGTGGCCTGCCTTGTTCAGTCTCTGGAGGGTGACGAGGATCACCGCGATGCCGGCGCTCGAGATGTAATCGAGCTCGGAGCAGTCCGCCACGATCGATCCCTCTAGCCCGGCGAACGAGACCATGGCGCTCTCGGCCTCGTCACCATCCAGCCGCCCGATCAGACGCACCGTGCCTGCACCGCCGAGATCGAGGCGGAACATCAGCGGGGCACGTCGAGAACGGCGGTCACGATGGTCGTGCCGTCGACGTGCTCGAATCGGAGGTCGCGGGTCAACTGCCGGATGAAGTGGATGCCGAGGCCTCCGGGACGCCGCTCCTGGATCGGGAGATCGACGTCGGGAAGCGGCGCCAGTGCGGGATCCCAGGGCTCGACCCCCTCGTCGCGAAGTCGCAAAGTCAGCAGGGCCCCGTCATCGTCGAGTCCGATCTCGATCTCGGATGTGCCGCCACGTGCGTGCCTCACCATGTTCGTGAACAGCTCCTCGAGAACCAGATCCACATCAAAGGCCTGGTCGGCGTCGATCCCACGTGCTGTGAAGAACTCCCGGACGAAGACCACCAGCGCCGGCAGAGAGCCGATGGCCCGGGGGAATCGCCTCAGCAGCATGGCGGGGGATGCTATGCCTCCGGAAGGCCGGATTCAACGTGGGATTTTGGTGGGTGGGGTTCCGTTCGGCGATGCTACCTCACCCCACCTCCATCGCGGCGTTCCGCCTTCCAGCAGCTCGCCCACCGTGACGGAGCCCAGCCCGGCGGCGGCCGCGTGATCCAGGATCGGATCCAGCGCGGCAACGGTCTGGCGGCGGTCCGGATCCCCGATCGGGCTTCCGTCGTGCAGGATGACGATCGAACCCGCGCCCAGGCGCGCGACGACGCGGCGCACGATGCGCTCGACCCCGGGCCGCTGGGGATCCTCGGGGTAGATGTCCCCGAGGACGGGCTCGAGCCCGAGCCCGCGCACGAACGCGGCCTGCCCCGGCATCATGAACCCGAACGGCGGGCGGTAGAACCTCGGCCGGGCGCCGCCGGCCTCCACCACCGCCGATGTCGACCGCTCGATCTCCCGGCGGATCCCACCCGGGAGCAGGAAGGGCAGCGGCCAGTGGGAATCGCCGTGCGCGGCGACTTCATGACCCTCGCGGAACATACGGCGGATGAGTGCCGGCGAGCGGCGGACGTTGGGGGCCAGCGTGAAGAAGGTCGCGCGCGCGCCGCGGCGGGCGAGCACGTCGAGGATGCGCGGTGTGGCATCGGGGCTCGGACCGTCGTCGAAAGTGAGCGAGAAGCGATCCGCCACGCCCGGCACCCGGCACAGCAGATGGCCGCGCGCCCAGCTCGCGAATGCGCTCGTGTGGAGCAGGGTCATGCGGACTCCCCGTCGATCGGGGCCCGAGTCGCGGCCGCCTGAGCGCGCCGCCGATCGAACTCGCGGCAGGCCAGCACCCCGAGGAACGGGGCTGCGGACGGGATGGCGAACCACACGCCACCGCCCAGGGCCGCGGCCAGGGTCACCAGGGCAGCGTACCAGAGCGGGATGAGGACCACGCCCGCGAGGATCCGTCCGAATGAGATTCGTTGGGGCAGACCGGTCAGACGCCGGGCCACCCATTCGATCGCCCGCACGGGCACCGCGTGCAGGGCCGCGCCCGCCGTGGCAGCGATCGACGCGAGCGCCGCCGCGCTGCGGATGTACGCGGGGGGCGGAGCGACGGCCCGGAGGGCTTCGTCCGCAACGCGGGCGTGCGCCGCCGCGCTGGCCAGGGTCGCCTCGAGCGCGTTGGAGATCTCGCCGGTGAGCGCGTGCATGGCCGCATCCGGATCCCCTGCCGAGACGCCGGCTCCGGCATTCAAGATCGGTGCGCCGACCGCCACGTCCACGCGGGCACGGAACCGGGTCCGGTCTTCGTAGTGGATCGCGACCGGGATCAACACGGGCGCCTCATCGCCGGCGGCGATGTGCTCGAGCACCAGCCGTGCCGCGCCGGTCTTGAGCGGTCGCAGGCCGCGATCGCTCCCGCTCATCCCTTCCGGGAACATGGCGATCGCCGCGCCGCGACGAAACAGCGTGTGGCAGCGATCAAATGTCTCGCGGTTGCGGACCGCGGCCAGCGGTCCTTCGTGCCGGTACCGCACCGGCAGCGACTCGAAGAGCTTCAGGAACAGCCCGCGGATCCACGGGTGGAACAGCGCTTCGTGGGCGAGGAAGTGAAGCTCGCGGTGGAAGGCGACATCGAGCACCAGGACGTCGGTCCAGGCCGCGGGATGGTTCGCCACCACCAGGACCGCACCATGCGCGGGAAAGCGATCGCGGCTGATCGTCTCGAGGCGCCGGAAGTAGACGCGGACCACCGCCTCCATGAGGATCTGCGTGCACGGGTAGAGGACTGCCGCGAGCCCACGGCCGGCCGCACGGACCCAGGAATGGGGTCGCGTCGCGCTCCCCGACTCCGGCTGGCTGCCTGACATTTTGTCACCAGAGCTACCGTTCGGGACAGGGATCCCGGGCAGGGCCGTCCGCACCTCGGTGGCCCCGGGCGGCGCCAAATGGCTTCTGCGCGCATGGATCATGGCCTTACGTGTCCCATGGTCCGAAGTGGTCCTGGCGGCTTCCACCAATCGGTTCGGCACGAGTCGTGCCTGAACTGTCGGGCGAAACCGGCTCACGGAAAGGAAGCGCCTCATGCTTCTGGCCAGACCCTGGTTCACCGGCGGCGCCGTCATCCGGCGCTCGCGCGAGGTCACCCGCGTGCTGACCGGGCATGGACTCGGGGTGCTGGTGGACCAGACCGGGCTGCGCCGCTTTCGGCCGCTGCGGCTGCGCCCTCGCAGCGGCCGCGAGCCGCTGCACCAGGCCCAGCGCCTGCGGGCCGCCCTGGGCGAGCTGGGTGCGACCTTCATCAAGTTCGGACAAACCCTCAGCACGCGCGCGGATCTGCTCCCGGCCGAGGTGGTCGACGAACTGGCGAAGCTGCAGGACGCCGCACCCGCGGTTCCGCTCGAGGAGATCCGCCGCGTGTTCCGCGAGGATCTCGGCGCCGAGCCGGAGGCGGTCTTCGCACGCTTCGACCCCGCGCCGATCGCCTCGGCCTCGATCGGTCAGGTCCACGCGGCGCGCCGGAGCGATGGCCGCGAGGTGGTGATCAAGGTGCGCCGACCCGGTGTGGAGAGCCAGGTGGAGGTGGATCTCCATATCCTGGCCGGGATCGCGGACTGGGCGACGCTGCACACGGAGCTCGGGCGCGACTACGCGCTGCGGCCGCTGGTGGACGAGTTCGCGTATACGATCCGCAACGAGCTGGACTACGTGCGCGAGGGACAGCACGCCGACCGCTTCCGCCGTGCGTTCGCCGGGGACCCCCGGGTGTGGATCCCCCGGGTGCACTGGGACCTCACGACCCGTCGGGTCCTCACGCTCGAGCGGGTCACGGGCGTCAAGGTCTCCGATCTGGCGATGCTCGACCGGCAGGGGATCAGCCGGCGCGGCATCGCCGAGAACGCGGTCCGCATCTTCCTGCGCCAGGTGCTCGAGTTCGGTTACTTCCATGCCGATCCGCACCCCGGGAATTTCTTCGCGCAGCCCGACGGCGCCCTCGCCATCGTGGACTTCGGCATGGTGGGCCGCGTGCCGGAAAAACTCAGGATGCGCCTGCTACGGGCGGGGCTCGCGGCGATGGAAGAGGACGCGGAAAGTCTCGCCGAAGAGCTGTATGGGCTCGGCGTGGCCGGACCCAGGGCGGACCGGCAGGGATTCCAGCGCGACCTCGACCACCTGATCGGCCACTTCGGCGGGCGTTCGCTGCACGAGCTTAGCGCGACCGCGGTTACCCGCGAGCTGACCGGGGTCGCGTTCCGCCACCGGCTTCAGCTTCCCGGCGAGCTGGCGCTCCTCATCCGCGTGATCGCGATGAGCGAGGGGCTCGGGCTCAAGCTCGACCCCGACTTCCACTATCTCGAGTTCGCCAGCCCGTTCCTGCGCAAGCGTTGGGATGCGCACCACAAGCTGCCGGCGGTGGCCGGGCGGATCGGCCGGGCCGCTCGGGAAGCCGCCGAGCTGGGCGTGGAGATGCCGCGGCGCACCGGCCGCCTGATGGGGCGGCTCGAGCGCGGCGAGCTGCAGCTCAATATCCAGCACGAGGGTCTGGGGGCCTTCTCGAGCCAGCTTCAGCGGATGACGAATCGCCTGTCGCTGGCGGTCATCCTGGCCGCCTCGGTGGTGGCGCTGGGGCTCGCGGTCGGCGTGGGGATGCTCCCGGGCCGCGGCGAATACGTCGAGTGGCTGTTCCGGCTCGCACTGCCGTTCTCCCTGGTGTTCGGTGCCGCCCTGCTATGGAGCATGTGGCGGGCGTCGCGACGGTGACGGGGCCACCGCGCGTGCGGACCAAGGGACCGGAAACCCACGAGCGCCAGCCTTAGCGTCGTGCGACCCCGCCGGCGCCGACCTCCGCTCCCGCGACCTCTTCCAGCAGCGCGGTGAAGTGGCGCAGCGTCGGGGCCTCATAGGTCAGGCGCAGGCCGCGCAGGCTCGCGCGCCGCCGAAAGACGTCGATCACCGATTCCGCCACGTAGCGCATGTGCTCGGTGGTGTAGACGCGGCGCGGGATCGCCAGCCGGACCAGGTCCAGCTGCGGGTAGACCACCTTGCCGGTGGCCGGGGCCGGGTGGCCGAACATGAGGCTGCCAACCTCGACCGCGCGGATGCCGTGATCGCGATAGAGCGCCACCACCAGCGCCTGCCCGGGGAACTCGGCCTGCGGGATGTTGGGGAGGAAGCGTTTCGCGTCGATGTACACGGCATGTCCTCCGACCGGCTTCACGATCGGGACTCCGCCCTGTTCCAGCATCTCGCCCAGGTGGGCCACCTGGCCGACCCGGAACTCGAGGTAGTCCTCGTCCATCACCTCGCCGAGGCCGATGGCGATGGCCTCCAAGTCGCGCCCGGCCATGCCGCCGTAGGTCGAAAAGCCCTCGATCATGATGAGCAGGTTGGTGATCTGCTCCGCCCACGCGCCGTTGTTCATGGCGAGAAAGCCGCCGATGTTCACCAGGCCGTCCTTCTTCGCGCTCATCGTGCATCCGTCGCCGTAGGAGAACAGCTCGCGTGCGATCTCGCGTACCGACCGGCCCTGGTGGCCCGGCTCGCGTTCTCGGATGAACCAGCAGTTCTCGGCAAATCGGCAGGCGTCGAAGAACAGGGGCACGCCGTGCCGCCGGCAGACCTCCCGCACCCGCTTCACGTTCTCGAGCGACACCGGCTGGCCGCCGCCCGAGTTGTTGGTGATCGTGAGCATGACCAGCGGCACGCGCTCGCGACCACGCTCGCGGATCACGCGGTCCAGCTTGTCGGGGTCGAGGTTGCCCTTGAACGGGTGGAGCGCCTGCGGGTCGAGTCCCTCGTCGATCACGAGGTCGAGCGCCTCGGCGCCCTGGTGCTCAACGTTGGCGCGGGTGGTGTCAAAGTGGATGTTGTTCGGCACGACGTCCCCCGCCTTCACGACCGTCGAGAACAGGAGGTTCTCGGCCATGCGGCCCTGGTGTGCCGGGATCACGTGTTCGTAGCCGAACAGGTCGCGCACGACATCGCGAAAGCGGTAGAAGCTCCGGCTCCCGGCGTACGATTCGTCGCCCACCATGAGGCCGGCCCACTGCCGGTCGCTCATCGCCGAGGTGCCGCTGTCGGTGAGGAGATCGATGTAGATGCTGTCCGCGGGGACGGCGAAGATGTTGAGGCCGGCCTCGTGGATGAGCCGCTCGCGCTCCTCGCGGGGCACGCGGCGGAGCGGCTCGACCACCTTGATGCGGAACGGCTCGGCCGGGAATCTCATGGCGACACCTCCGCCTCGATCGCCTCCATCCTGCGCCCCACCTCGGCCATCTCGTCGTCCGAGAGGATCTCACGGGCCATGGGGAACAGGATGTCCTCCTCCTTGCCGAAGTGGAGATCGAGGAGGCTCACGATCTCCTCGCCGGTCTCCGCCAGCGCCGCGGCGTCGCCGCCGTGCTCCGCGAGCGAGCGCAGCGTTGCCCCGCCCACCACGATCGCGGGGTGCTCGACTTGGTTGAGCTCGTGCAACGTCTCGCGGAACAGCCGCGCGCGGTCGTGGATCGCGCGATGCTCCTGGCGCATCACCGCGGTCGGACCGTCGGGCGTCCCCATCACCCGCTCGAGCGCGGGGAACAGCGCCTCGTCCTCCTTGCGGGCGTGGCGCAGCAGTCGCGTCGCCATCATCCGTCCCACCGATCGGAGCGCCGGGAGCGCGATGGGCAGCGCGGCATCCCCGTCATCGCGCAACTCACCGACGGCACGGCGCAGAGTCTCGACCTCGGCCATGATGTCGCGGTGCTCTTCGAGCAGCTGATCGATCGGATGGTGCACGTGACGTCCTCCCGGCGCCTCAGGCGCCCTGCGATAGGCGCCCGGGGCGCGTGTAGATCATCTTGAGCCGCAGCTGCGCGACCAGCCGGCAGTCGCCGCAGTCCTCGTCCACGTCAGCGGGGCGGATCGGGTCGACGACGGTCTCGTAGCCAAGCTCCCGGTAGAGTTGGACCATCTCGGCGACACGAACCTCGTCGGCGATGAAGCGTCGTTCCCAGCCCTGAGCGAGGCGCTCCGGGTCGGCGGCAATCTGAGCGTCCGAGAGGACGCGACGCGCCTCGCCCTCGACCACGACGCGGAGCGGTCCGAGCAGGTGCTCCCTCGGGCGGGCATCGTGGGGCGGTGACTCCGATGCATCGTGCTCGGCGCTCATGACGTTCCTCTGGGATCCGCCCCCGCCGGTGCCGCGAGCGATGCGTCGGCTTCACGCACCCGCAGGCGCCGGTGGCCCAGGACGGCCGCGCCGAAGGCGGGCACGAACTGCACCATGTCGTCGGGCGGCACGTTCACGTCGGCGGCGAGCTCCCTGCGAATCACAGTGACCATGGTCTCGAATCGCAGGATGCCGCCGATCAGCGTGAACTCGGGCTCCATCTGGACGCGCTTCATGAGCTGGATCGAGCGACCCACCAGGGACACGATGGCACCGTGCATGATGTCGGCCGGGGACACGCCCTGCGACAGGTGGTTGATCACCTCGGATTCCGCGAACACCGCGCACACGCCCGAGATGGTGGTCGGCTCCTTCGAGGTCGCGACCAGCGGCCCTATCTCCTCGGTGGTGTATCCCATGTAACGCGCGGTCTTTTCTAGAAATGCCCCGGTGCCGGCCGCGCACTTGTCGTTGAGCCGGAACGACTTCACGTGCGTGTGATCGTCGATCCGGCTGGCCTTCATGGTTTGGCCGCCGACATCGAGGATGGTGCGGGTGCGGGGGTAGAGCGCGGCCGCCCCACGTGCGGCCGCGGTCAGATCAGTGACTTTGAGATCGACGAACTGGGCCTGATGCCGTCCGAAGCCGGTGGCGACGACGTAGGCAACGTCGGAAGGCTCGAGATCCGCGGCCGCGATCGCCTGGTGGTGAGCCCGTTCGGCCGCCTCGGCGAGCTGGAACCCGGTCGGCATCGCGGCGCGCCCGCGGATGATGTGAGCTTCGTCGATGACGACCGCCTTGGTGTACGTGGAGCCGACGTCAATACCCACCGTGTATCTCATGACGCACCCGGCCCGGCATGAGCCGGGGCGCGGCTCGCGAGGATGTGATCGAGGGCGAAGAGCGCCGCCCCCAGCGCCCCCATGTAGTGAGCGTCCTCTCCGACGTTGACGGTGAGTCCGAGCTTGGCGTTCATGGCCGCGATCATGGCGGTGTTGCGCGCCACGCCACCGGTGAAGGTCACCTGCTCCTCGATCCCGACGCGTCGCATCAGCCCGACCGAGCGCATCGCGATCGACTGGTGGACGCCGAGCAGGATGTCCTCGGTCTTCTTGCCCTTGCCGAGCCAGGAGAGGATCTCGGACTCGGCGAACACGGTGCAGGTGGTGCTGATCTTGACCGGACGCTCGCCGCGCAGCGCGGTCGGGCCCAGCGCGTCAAGCGGAATTCGCAGCGCCGCCGATGCCGCACCCAGGAACCGACCGGTGCCGGCCGCGCACTTGTCGTTCATGCAGAAGTCGATGATCTCGCCGCTCGGCGAGACGCGGATCGCCTTGGTGTCCTGCCCTCCCATGTCCACCACGGTGCGGGTGGCGGGAAACATCTGCACCGCGCCGCGTCCGTGGCAGCTGATCTCGGTCACCTGCGTGTTCCCGAAGGTGACCTTGTAGCGGCCGTAGCCGGTGCCCACGACGTACTCGATCTCCTCCTCGCGCACGTCGCCGGCCGCCCGCGCCTCCTGGAACGCGTTCTCGGCGGCGCGCATGACGTTGGACCCGGTCTCGGTCAGCGCGCGGCCCACGATCCGCCGGGCCTCGTCGATGATCACCGCTTTCGTCTGCGTGGACCCGACGTCCACACCCGCTGCGTAGGCCACGCTGCTCCGTTCCGGGCTATCGCCCGCTGGCCGCCTGATGCCGGCGGCTCGCCAGTCCTTCGAAGAATGCGTCGATGCGATTCTTGAGCTGCGCCTCGGACACCACGCGCCGGTCCATCATGTCGGACTCGATGAACAGGCTGGGGATGTCGGCCGCCTGCATCAGCGCCCGCCGGCTGTCCGCCAGCCCGGTCGAGACCGTGCGACAGCTCTTGATCGGGTGGTACACGACCCCGTCGGCCTCGTACTCCTTCGCCATGGTGATCAGCGGCTCGGTGTGGAAGAACATGCTGTCCATCGCGTCGCGCACCCCGATCAGCAGTCCCTCGGCGAGACCTTCGATCGGATCCTCGAGCGGACACTGGTACCCGGTGTTCGCCCCTCCCGAGGCGAACCACAGGTAGGTGGAGTGGACGAAGGTCCCGCCCAGCTCGCTGAACATCTCGGTGAAGCGCCGGAACAGCGGGTAGCACGGCACGCCGACGAAGAGCAGCCGGTAAGCCTCGGCGGTCGACGTGCCGATCCCGTGGCCGGCCTTGTACTCCATCTCTTCGACCAGCTCGTCGAAATAGCGCGCACCGGCCTCGGTGCCGCGGTAGGCGTTCGCGACGCCGAGGTAGATGGTCCCGTCGGAGAGCGCGTTGAACAGCGACGGCCGGCTGCGATTGAGCGCCAGCACCCGCTGCCACCCGCGGGACAGCGCGTTCGCATGTCTCATGTTCTCGCGCAGCCGGTCGATGTCGAAGCGCACCCCGCTGACGCGCTCGAGCAGCGGGATCAGCTCGCGGATCTGGGCGACCACGTAGCGCCGGTCGTTCTCGAACTCGGGATCGCCGGGCCAGGTGTGGAGCCCCGCGGCGCGGCTGCCGGGCACGTCGATGGTGACGGTCGGGCAGCCGTACATCCGCTCCCAGATCTCGGCCCACTTGATGTAGGTGTTGCAGGCGTTGGTGTACACCGCGATCGCCGGTTTGGGGACCCGGCCCATCGGCAGTGCCCCGGATCGCAGCTGGGTGGCGACATCCGCCTTGACGTAGCCGCAGATGTCCGGCGAGTAGCCGTAGTCCTCGGCCTCGTTCAAGTACTCGTGCGCCACGTGGCGCACGGCGGTCTGGAGCGAGTTGATCTCGGGGAATACGAGAGGCAGATCGAATGTGCGCAGCAGCTCGCCCAGGCTGCCCATGACGAACACGTAGGCGCCGCCGCGCCCGGCGGCCGCGGCCTCCGAGAGCTGATCGAACCACTCGCGGAACATCCGCGCGCCGTCCCGGTTGCCCCTGCCTACCAGTGTCGAGTCGTGACCGGTCGTGGACGTCATCGTGCACCGCCCCTCAGTCGAACATCAGGTTTTCGACAAACGTCTCGAGCTGGACCGCGAGCGTTTCGAAGCTGGACATGTTCTCTTCGAACTCGCTCACGAAGTACGGAATCCCCGCGTGATCGAGCGCGTGGGTGTAGGCCACCTGCTCCTCGAGTCCCGGCTCGCACATCTTGGCCGCCGTCACGATGGCGGCCTGGGCGCGTGCGCGGACGATGCGCTCGAGCAGCATCTTCTCCTTGGGCTTGCGCAGGTCGTGCTGGACCGGGCTGTAGGACGACCGCTCCAGGTAGGCGTGGGCCAATGCTCCGAGCGGGTCCCCGTCGGCCTCAACGTCCGCGACGATCCAGCGCAACCCGATCATGAAATCATCGTCCACGACATAGCAGGAGCGGCCGATGGTGCGGACCAGATCGAGCGGCGGCTGCTCGCAGAAGCCGCCCTCGTACACGATTCGGATCCGGTCCTGCCGCCTGGCCTGTCGCGCCTCGAGAAGCGGCAGCGCGGCACGCAGGATCGCGTTGTGCTCCTCGCGCGGCATCATCCCGCCGATCGCGACCAGGGCGTACGCGTCGTCGGCCGATACCTGCCATGGGGTCTCGCGCTTGAGGTCGTAGAGCCGCCGCATCAGGGCCCGATTCTCGTTGTAGATCCCGATGGAGCGACGCAGCGCCTCATCGGTGATGGGCCGGCCCGCGACCTCCTCGATGGTGCGCGAGAGCCGCTGGTACTCGCCGCGAAGGTAGGTGCCGGCATGCGCGGAGTTGGCGTTCTGCGGCAGGTAGAGGATCTGGCAGGGGAAATCGAAGTTGCGGCCCCACACACCGGCCAGGTTGCGTGCCGCGTCGCAGATCGGGTGCGTGATGAACAGGTCCACGCGCGCGTGCCCGACCAGGGCGATCTCGAGCGTGGTCTTGACGATCGAGCACAGGTACGAACCGAAATGCGAATCCGCCCGCGTGGGTTCGAGCGGCGCGCCGCGCAGCTTGAACGGCAGCAGGCCGGCGGCGTGCGCGATCTCCTCGGGGAAATACACCTGGAAGTGCCCGAGCACCCTGCCCCCGGCGTCGCGCCAGCGTCGCACGGTAGGGAAGGCGGGATCCTCGACCAGCTCGCGGCACTGGTAGAGCAGCTCCTCGATCGGCTTCCCCTCCCACTCGGGAAAGGTCCTCAAGTCCATCGTTGCTGCGCTCACGCGATCCAGTCCTCCCCTCTTCGTTGCCTCCAAGTCCGCCCCTGCCCCGCCCCGATCACCGCAAAAGTGGAGGGGGCTAGGGCGGGCCGGCCCTACATGTACTGGCCCCCGTCCACGCGCAGCACAGCACCGGTGATGTGGCGCGCGGGATCCGAACACAGGAAAACGATCACGTCGGCGCACGCTTCGGCGGTGCAGATCCGCCCCAGCGCCGACTCCTTCATCGCGGCCTCGACCACCTCCGCGGGGAGGTCGCGTGTCATGGGGGTCGCCACCAGGCCCGGGGCGACCACGTTCACGTTTACGTCGTACTTGCCCAGTTCGCGGGCCAGGGTCTTGCTCATGCCGATCATGCCCGCCTTGGACGCGGCGTAGTTCGCCTGCCCGAACTTGCCCCGCAGCCCGTTGATCGAGGCGATGTTGACGATCCGCCCGCCGCGCTGCTCGCGAAACGACCCGGCGACGGCGCGGTTGTAGTTCCACGCGCCCTTCAGGTTGACGGCGAGCACGTCGTCCCACTGGGCCTCGGTCATCCTCCACACCGGAGCGTCGGCGGTGGTGCCGGCGCCGCACACCAGCAGGTCGAGCCGGCCGAAATCTGCGCGCGCCTCGCGTACCACCTCGGCGGCGCCCGCGTGGTCGCGCACATCGGCCTGCACGCCGCGCGCTCGCCGGCCCAGGGCTTCGATGGCGGCGAGCGGCCCGCCCGCCTCGCGGTCCACGATCGTGACGTCGCAGCCCTCGCGGGCCAGCGCGATCGCCACGGCCGCGCCGATGCCGGACGCGCCTCCGGTTACCAGTGCCGCGCGGCCCTCGAGCCCAAGGTTCACGGCGTCCGCCTCCGGGCCCCGAGGGCGCTCACGATCCCGCCTCGACCTTCTGGTGCTGGGGCGAGATCGCCCGGATCAGCTCGTCGTTCCAGGGATGCCCCTGCGCCAGGAGTTGCCTGAGCTTGATGAAATCGACTTCGCGGTTCCCCTTCGGCCCCTCGTCGAAGGCACGGAACCCCGCCCGGCCCTCGGTCATCATGTTGAGCGCGAGCCATTCGCGGTTGGTGACGCTGGTGTTGTCCCAGTGCCACTGCTTGTGCTTGCGCAGGCTGCTGAGGGTCTTGCTCACGCACTCGGGCATCAGCATGAGCAGGCGCGTGCAGAGTTGCTCGACCGCATCGTCCAGCCGGGACAGATCGGGGGTGGCGCGGGCCAGGGTCTGCCGGGCCGTCTCGCGCTCCGCTCCGCTCTTGAATGCGCCGAAGACCGGGTTGCCGGACGCGTCGACCATGCGGTCGATGATCACGAGGGGGTTCGAGATCCAGGCGCCGTCGAGGACGAGCGCCGGGACAACCTGGTTCAGCAGGCCCAGGTGGAGCGCCCGATGCGCGCTCCACTGATCGCACAGCACCCCGCTCTCGACGGCCGCGGAGAAGCCGACATAGAGCGGCAGGAAGTCGGTGGAACCCCCATCGGGCGCGGAGCCGTGCCGGGGTCCGGCCTGGCCGAACACCGCCGTGTCCGCGGCGATGCTGAAGTCGCAGGCCATGCCGATCTCCTGCCCACCGGCGACCCGCATGCCGTTCACACGATTGATGACCGGCTTGTCGCAGCGCAGGATCGAGTCGATCATGTCGTTGAACAGGCGCATGTACTGCTTGTACTCCTGCGGATTGCCGGCGTAGTACTGCGCGTATTCGCGCGTGTTGCCGCCGGTGCAGAAGGCCTTGTCGCCCACCGCGGTGAAGACCACCGCCACAATGCGCCGATCCATGCTCGCCTGACGGAACGCGAGGATCACTTCCTTCACCATGTCGGTCGTGTAGCTGTTGAACTGGGTCGGGTTGTTCAGGATGATCCACGCGTTGTAGAGACCGTCCACCGGGCGGCCGGCAGGATCGCGCGCCGGCCGCAGCTCGTAGCCGATACGGGTGTACTCCCAGTCGGGAACCAGCGTGTGACTCTTCAGCATCGGACGATCCTCCGCGCCTGCTCGCGATCCTCAGGGTCCTCGGAGCGCGGGGCCCAGTCGGGCTCGAGGATCGCGCGGCGCATCAGTGCGTGGTCGGCCACCTGCTGCAGGATGTCTGCGCCGCGGCTCATCGGGTGGCGTTCGATGAACGGCTTCAACGTGATTCGGCCGCCGGTCACCAACTTCAGGGCGGCGGGATAGAGCTCGGGCAGGCAGCCCCAGGTACCCTGCACCGTGGCGTCGAAGGCCATGACGTTGCTGATGCGCACCTCGGTCCTGGCGAGGGTGAAGCCAATCACGACCAGGGTGGCGGCGTGGGTCAGGCAACCCCAGGCGGTCTGTTGACCGTCAGGGTGTCCGGAACACTCGAAGATCTTCCAGCTGTGCGCGGGAGAGCCCCAGGCCTGCGCCTGTCCCTGGATCTGCTTCCTGAGCGTCTTGAAGTCGGTTGTGGCCGAGTTGATCGTGAGCCCGGCGCCGTGGCCGGCGACCATCGCCAGCCGAGCATCGTCCACGTCGATGGCGACAACGCGCGCGCCGAGCGCCGCCGCGATCTGGACGGCGTACGTGCCGACCCCGCCGGCCCCGACCACGATCGCCAGATCCCCCGGGGCGAGCCCGCTACGCACCACCGCCTGGTAGGGCGTGGAGACGGCGTCGGCGATGACCGAGAGTTCGGCGAGCTCGTAGCCGTCGCGCTCGTCCACGACGCACAGGCCGCGCGCCGGCACCGCGACGTATTCGGCGAATCCGCCATCCATGTCGTTGCCCGGCATGCGCTGGCGGCGGCAGGCGTTCCCGCGCCCCGCGCGGCAGAGGTCGCAATCGCCGCACGGCATCACGGCCGGCACGATGACTTCGCGTCCGACCAGGGCCCGGTGGGCGGGACCCGCCGCGGTGACGACGCCGCTGATCTCGTGACCCAGGGTGATGGGCAGCCCGTGATTGGTGGGCACCCCGTCCTTCCAGAAGCCGATGTCGGTGTGACACACGCCGCAGCCCGCCACCCGGACCAGCGCCTCGTCGGGTCCCGGCTCGGGCACCGGGACCTCCATCACCTCGAGCGGTTCACCGACGGCGCGCAATCGGATCGCTTTCACGTCGTCTCCTCGTCGAATCGATGGTTCCGGACCCGGTCCGCCCCGAGCACGCCGCGCGTCGGCCTCCGGCGCCGGCTCATCGCCTGGCCATCCCGCGCACGAGATGCTCCGCGTACTGCTCCCCCAGCTCGGCGGCGTGCAGGACGCCCTCGGGGCGGTACCAGCGGGCGATCCAGTTGATGGCACCAAGGATCACGAACACGGCCACCTTGGAGTCCACCTTGCGGAACTCCCGGTCCTTGATGCCGCGCTCGATGATGCGGCGCACGCCGCGCTCGTACGCGTCACGGGCGGCCATCAGCTCGCGCTGGCGATCGGGCGAGAACGCCGTGACCTCGAACGCCAGCGGGGAGCCTTCAAGCGTCTCGGTCATCACGCGGACGTGCTCGCGGATGACGTGGGTGAGCTGCTCGCTCGCGGTCTCCAGTGTGCGGGCCTCGCGCAGGATGCGCGCGAGCTCCGCGCTCGCCTCGCGATGGCATTCGTGCAGGATGGTCTGCTTGTCGGGGAAATAGTGGTAGAGGGCGGTCTTCCTCACGCCCACGTGCAGGGCGATGTCGTCGAGCGTGGTGGCGTGGTAGCCCTTGTCCCGGAACGCGCGAAGGGCGGCGTGCAGGATCTCGGCCCGGCGCCGGCGTCGCTTCTCGAGCACGCGCGGCGAGCCGCTCTCGGTGATCGCTGCCTGGACCACGGGTACCCCCTCCGGGAGTCATCGGCCATTTCCCGAACGCGTATTAGAAATTTGAACCATCAGTCGGATTCTGTCAAGGTGGCATTCGGACGGGATCGTGCGACCCCGGGGCGGCACCCCGGCCCTCCCGGGGGTCGCGCAACGCCCCGCCCGATTGCTGCGACCGGGGGCTGTTCCATTGCCGGGGACGAAGGAGACCCATGCCATGCCCTTAGTCCACATGACGGTCGAACGAGGCCTGGCCCGGCTGGAACTCGACCGCCCCCCGCTCAACGTGATCGACCTGGAAGCCGCCGCGGAGCTCGCCACAGCGATCCAGGGCGCCGCAGCGCGGGACGACGTCACGGTGATCGCGCTCTCCGGCCGCGGCCGGGCCTTCTGCGCCGGCGTGGACGTGAGGGACCACCTTCCCGATCGGGGCGCCGGGATGCTGCGCACCTTCCACAGCGCCTGTCTTGCGCTGCTCGAGGCGCCCCAGCCGGTGGTCGCGATCGTGCAGGGCGCCGCGCTCGGCGGCGGCTGCGAGCTCACGCTCGCCTGCGACCTGGTGATCGCGTCGGAGCGCGCGACCTTCGGACAGCCCGAGATCAGGCTCGGCGTGTTCCCGCCGCTGGCCGCGGTGGCGCTGCCGCGGATGATCCCGTCCCACCACGCGAGCGAGCTGCTGCTCACCGGGCGGATCGTGGCGGCGGCGGAGGCGGCGCGGATGGGTTTGGTGAACCGGGTCATCGAGGAGGCGGGCCTGGCCGCCGCCGCGGAGGAGATGCTGGGCGAGCTGCTGGCCTTGAGCCCGACCTCGCTCCGCCTCACCAAGGAGGTCATGCTCCGGTCGCGGGTGCGGCCGACCGCGCAGGAGATCGCCGACGCCGAGCGGTTCTACGTCGAGCGCCTCATGCACACACCCGACGCGCTCGAGGGGCTGCGGGCTTTCATGGAGAAGCGTCCGCCGCGCTGGGGCGGCCGGTCGCCGGAGCCCGCCGGCCCCGCCTGAACCAGCGCGGCCGCGCAGCGGAGGCTCAGGCCTCGGTGTGCACCGCGCACATCTGGCACAGGCGGTTGTACGCCACGAACCCGGTGAGCTCCACCACCGGCGAAAGGTAGCCGTCCCGCGGCGCCTCCTCGCGCATCAGGTCGGTGGACAGGTATTTCTTGTTGCTGTCGGCGAAGACCGTCGCCACCACCGCGTCCGGCCCGAGCTCGTTCTGCGCCATGAGCGCACCGATGAAGTTGGCGCCGGATGAGATACCGACCGCCAGGCCCAGCGTCGCGGCGAGCTTCTGCGCCATCAGGATGGCGTCGCCGTCCGACACCGCGACCACGTGATCCAACTCCTCGAGCCGGACGATCTCAGGGACGAACTCGTCGGAGATCCCCTGGATCCGGTGTTGTCCGACCTTGCGGCCGGTGGAGAGTGTCGGCGACTCGTCCGGCTCCAGCGGATGGATGCGAACCGCGGGCTTCAGCCGGCGCAGGCAGCGCCCCACGCCCATGACCGTGCCGCCGGTGCCGACCCCCGCCACGAACGCGTCGGGCTCGCGGCCGTTCTCGCGCAGTTGCCACCAGATTTCCGGTCCGGTCGTGGTCTCATGGGCCTCGACGTTGGCGGCGTTGGCGAACTGCCTGGGCAGGAACACGTGCGGGGCGGCCGCCGCCATCTCCACCGCCATCCGGATGCTGCCGACGAACCCGCCCTGCGCCCGGCCCACCGGCACGATCGTCGCGCCGAGCCCGTGGATGAGATCGACACGCTCGCGGCTCATCCAGTCAGGCATGAAGATCGTCACCGGATGGCCGAGCGCCCGGCCCACGGCGGCCAGCGAGATCCCGGTGTTGCCGCTGGTAGCTTCGGCGATCGTATCGCCCGGGGCGATCCGTCCTTCGGCGTAGGCGCGGCGCAGGATGTGCAGCGCCATCCGGTCCTTGATGCTGCCGGTCATGTTGAAGTGTTCGGACTTGGCGTGGAGCACGCGGGGCTCGCCGCGGAACGTGAACTCGATCGCCAGCATCGGCGTGTTGCCGATCATGCGGCCCAGCGATCTCAGTCGCTGCTCGATGCGTGTGTCGACGGTCACCGGCACCGGCGATCCCCTCCTGGCGCGACGGGCGGGAACAGGCGTTTCCCCGCGGACGGAGCGAGGCTACGCTCCGGCGCACCGTTCGGCAACGCGGCCCATCAGCCGAAGCTTTCCTGCGCGAACTCGGCCAGCGTCGAAGAAAGGCCCATGATCCGCTCACAGGCGCAGGTCGCGGTCATGAGGCCATCGAGGGCGGCGGCGCTCCATGCTTCGGGCGACGAGGCGACCTCGGCGAGCACCTGCGCCGAGAAGCACGAGCGAACCGGCTCCGAGCGTTCGATCTGACGGTTGAGAAACGCCCCCATCAGGGCAGGACGCGGCTGCAGGACGCTGACGTGCATGCCCTTGCGGAGCAGGCGCCGCAAACCGGGGAACCTGCGCCCCACCTCGCGGATACGGCGTGACCACGCGTAGCGCGGCGAATCCATGGCGATCCCGAGGTTCGCGTCGGGGATCCGGTTGACCGTGGGATGAAGGTTGCGCAGGAAGCGGCGATAGAGCCGGTGACCCGATTTCTGATCGTCCGGACAGGCGAGCGCCGCGCGCAGGAATGCGCGATCGTAGAACGGCGCCACGGTCCAAAAGTGGTGTCGGTTGCAGTCCTCGCCCTCAAAGATCCAGCGGGCGCCGCGCTCGACGAACTGGAAGCGGACGAATCGCTGATCGGTGCTCCGCTCGGGATAACGGCGGATCTCCTCCTCGACGCTCGCCCGCAGTTCCTCCTCACGGATCCCGGTGAGGCGCGCGATCATCGCGTCTGTCCAGATCGGGCGGCTCCCGATGAGGTAGCCCGCAAGATCCGCCTGTCCGGCGCGAGAGAGGCGCGGCCGGTGATCGGGGAGCACCTTGTCCCCACCGTCGCCGGACCAATACGTGCGCCCGGCCCCGTACTGCTCGCGCAACATCTCGAAGATCGGCAGGCTGAACGCCATCGCCAGCGAGTTGAGACCCGACTTCATTTCGAGCATGCGTTGGAGCGTCTCCGCTCGTGATGGGGGCGCCCGGAACAGCCGCCATGGCGAATCAAACGTCCCGGCCAGCGCCCGGGCAATCGGGATCTCGTGCGCGTAGACCGCCGCGTCGTCGACCAGGGTGTAGCTGTCGAATGGTCGCCCCGCGCGTGCGAGCCCCGCCCCGACGGCCCGAGAGTCGAGCCCGCCGCTCAGGGCGAGGAGCGGCGGGTCACCTGCGTCGGCGCGCACGCGGCATGCGTGGGTGAACAGTTCCGCCAGATCGGCCGCGTTGCGTTCGGCGGAGTTCCCGGCGCGCTCCTTGCGCCCGAAGTCGAGCGGCTCGCCGAGCCCCTCGAGCGCGTGGATGCCGCTGGGATCAGCGCGGAACCCCTGCCCCGCCGGTACGTGCTCGATGCCCTGAATGAGCGTGTGCCGCCCGAGCGGGAAGCCGAACAGGAGGAGCTGGGCGATCCCCACGCGATCGACGGCCGCAATCCCCTCGTGCGCGAGAAGGAACCTCTGGTCGCGCGAGACGGCAAGACCGCGGTCGCCGCGCACCGCGTAGAGCGGCAGCCGGCCGAGCGGATCGGAGAAGGCCCAGAGCCGATGGTTCGGCTTCGAGTAGACGACCGCGACGAACTCGCCGTCCCAGTCGCGGATGCACGATCGAATCGCGGCCGCGTCGTCGTTGCCTTCGCGGCCCAAGTCGACCGCCAGCGCCAGCAGTTCGTCGATCGGCGTCACCGTCGCTGATCCGTAGATCCGCCCTTCGAGCGCGACGAAGATTCGATCGTCCTCCCGCACCTCGATCGGATAGCGCTCGTGTGCGTCCGATCCGATCCGGCAGCGGTCGTTCTCGAAGTGGGTGACGCGTCGCGAGGGGGCGTCACCCCGAGCGGCCTCGAGAGCGCTCAGCCACCGCTCACACGTGGGCAAGGCGGCGTCCGGGACGCGGTAGGCGATGCTCAGGCCGGGCATGAGGGGGGAATCTACCCCAGCCCGCCGGGCCGCGACGACCCGCAGGCGCGCAGGCGCGTCGCGATTGACGGCCCGTGGCCGGCCGACTAGCCTTCTCGCACCGTCGCATCGATTCCCAACGTGAATCCTGTTTCCCGGCTTCGCCCACTCCACCGGAGATCCCCAATGAAGCGCAGCAGGCCCATCACAGCACTCTGGCTCGGATGCTTCGTTCTCACGGTCCTGGCGACGGCCCCGGCGGGCCATGCCGGTCTCGGCGACGCGCTCAAGAAGAAGGTCAGCGACAAGGCGACCAAGAAGGCCGAGGAGACCGTGGACAAGGCGGCCGACAAGTCCGGGAAGCCCGCGGCCGAGCCGGGCACCGCCAAGACCGGTGAAAGCGCCGCCGCCGACCCCGCCGCCGGGAGCGGGACCTCCGCCGGCGCCGGCGGATCGGGCGATAAGGTCTCCGCGGTCTCGACCAAGTTCGATTTCGTCTCCGGCGACAGCGTGATCTTCCTCGACGACTTCACCCAGGACGAGCTGGGCGAGTTCCCGGCGCGCTGGCGGCTGACCGAGGGCACGTTCGAGGTGGCCGAGATGCAAGGGGAGCGCTGGCTCCGATGCGTGAGCCAGGACGGCTGGGTGCGCATGAAGCTGCCGGCCATGACGGCGCTGCCCGAGTTCTGGACATTGGAGTTTGACTTCTACAGCGTGGAGCCGAACTCCTCGGCCCTCGCCGTGCGCGCCCTCAACGGGCAGAGTGAGTGGATCTGGTGGACCACATTCCCCCAGGGGACGAGCCTGGAGTTCAGGACCGGCTCGATCCGCTCGGCCACGCCCTACGAAGGCAACGTAGCCGGCCGCCACCACGTGATGCTCATGGGGCGGGGCACGGCGGTCAAGGCGTACGTGGACCGGCAACGCCTCGCGAGCGTCCCCGAGATCTCGGCCGCGGTCGGGGCACCCGCCACGTTCGACTTCCGGTTGTGGGCTTCGACCAAGCCGATGATCACGAACGTTCGGTTCGCCGAAGGGTGCCGCCCCGCCAAGGACATGCTGGCCGAAGGAAAGCTCGTGACCCACGGCATCCACTTCGCGAGCGGGTCAGACGTCGTGCTGCCCGAGTCCGCCCCGGTGCTGCGCCAGGTGAGTGCGTACATGGTGGGCAACCCGGCTGTGAAGCTGAAGATCATGGGGCACACCGACAACGTCGGCTCGGCTGAGAGCAATCTCGATCTGTCGAAGCGCCGCGCGGCTTCGGTGGCGAAGGTGCTGTCCGAACAGTTCGGGATTGCGGCTGACCGCTTCGCCAGCGACGGGAACGGCGACACGAAGGCGGTGGCGAGCAATGCGAAGCCCGAGGGCCGAGCGATGAACCGCCGCGTGGAGTTCGCAAAGCTCTAGCCGCCGGGTCCGAGAACGGACCAGAGGCCGAGAGCAATCCGGAACCGGCGTGACGTGTAACGCGCAGGTCTCGACCACGTCTCGCGCCGCAGGAGTGTCACATGAGCGGCCGGGTGCCGACACACCTGCCAATTATTACGTGGCCTGCAAGTTTTGCATGCTCAAACGACCAGGTGTTGCAGGGGGGCCCACGCCGGAGCGGCCGCCGGTGGTCAGGCTCTACGAGCCAAACTCCTCTCTCCCGGCGCCTTAGCCGGGAACGCCCTCCCCCCGGCGTTTCCGGCACGAAAATCGCTCTTCCACCTCTACCGCGGAAACTGCCGCGGGACGATCGGAATGTCCCGGGCGGCACATGTCGGTCTCGGATTGTGCAACGAGCGCGCCGAAGGCCGACAGCGTTCGGACCCTGACGTCCATGCCGATGTGCCGAATCCGCCCTGGGAGGGAATGACCATGAGCGAGATCGTGATCTTCGTCGAATCCATCACCGGCGCCGGATGGCTGTTCCTGTGCGCGCTGGGCGTGTTGGCGGTGGGATTCCTGGTGTTCGACCGCCAGCCGGTGAAGCAGGCTGGCGTCAAGGATGCGGCCCGGCCGGAGGCGCGGCGCGCCGCATAGATCCCACACCCCACGCGGGTGTTTCCCCGCACTCGCCCCCCGGCGCTCGAACGGTTACCGTTCGCAGACGCCGGGGGGCGATGCGTTTGGGGACGAGACCAGGGGGTCCCGCGCGGATGAGTCCCGACTCAACGAGGAGGTGCGATGTCCATCCGTCCTGTGAAGCGCATCGTCACCGCCCAGCCAACGATCGAGGGGGCCGGTGTCAAGCTCCGCCGCGCGTTCGGCTTCGGCGACACGGCCGAGACCGATCCGTTCCTGCTGCTCGACGATTTCCGCAACGAGCGCCCCGCCGACTACCTCGCGGGCTTTCCGTGGCACCCGCACCGCGGGATCGAGACCATCACCTACGTGCTGGCCGGGACCGTGGCCCATGGCGATAGTCTCGGCAACTCCGGGACGCTCGGGGCCGGGGACATCCAGTGGATGACCGCGGGCCGCGGCATCCTTCATCAGGAGATGCCGCAGGGCGACCCGCAGGGACGCATGCACGGCTTCCAGCTCTGGGCGAACCTCCCCGCTTCTCTCAAGATGACCGCCCCGCGGTACCAGGACGTGCCCGCGCGCGCGATCCCCGAGGTGGTGGATGACGACGGCACTCGCGTGCGCGTGGTGTGCGGAGAGTTCTGGGGCAGGCGCGGACCGGTCGACGGAGTCGCGGCCGATCCGAGCTACCTCGATGTGTGGGTGCCACCGGGCCGGCGCAAGACGCTGCCGATGGACACCCGGCGCAACGCGTTCGCCTACGTGTTCGAGGGGAGCGGCTCGTTCCGGGATGCCGCGCCCCCGACCGGCGTCCTCATCGAGCAGCCGGGCCCGGTCGAGATCGTAGCTCGCGAGCCGATCGGGGACCGTTCGCTGGTGATGTTCGGCTCGGGCGATGAGGTCACGGTCCAGGCCGGCGATGCGGGGATCCGGTTCCTGCTCGTCTCCGGCAAACCGCTCGAGGAGCCCGTGGCCTGGGCGGGACCGATCGTGATGAATACGAAGGAGCAGCTGCGCCAGGCCTACGCGGAGCTGCAGGCGGGGACGTTCATCCGCGAGGGCTGAGCGGTGGGGGCGGCCAGGCTCCTGAACACCGGCCTCGCCCCGTCGGGCCGCCGGCCCGCCCCGTCCACTCTGCCGGGATGCTAGAGTGTCCTCTCGAGCTGACGTCAATCGAGCCAGGCCGAGGGGAGAGATCATGTCCGAACGCATCGTGTTGGTGACCGGCGCCACGGGAAAGCAGGGAGGCGCCGTGGTCCGTTCGCTCGTGGGCAAGGGATTCAAGCTGCGCGGGATGACGCGCAAGCCCGACGGCGAGGCGGCGAAGGCCCTGAAGTCGATGGGCGTTGAGCTCGTGCGCGGGGATCTCGATGACGCGGACTCCCTGAAGGCGGCCCTGGGCGGGTCGTGGGGCGTGTTCGCCGTCCAGAACACCTGGGAAGCGGGGGTCGAGGGCGAGGAGTTGCAGGGCAAGCGCATCGCCAGGCTCGCTCGCGAGATGGGCGTGTATCACTACGTGTACTCGTCGGTGGGCTCCGCCCACCGCAAGACCGGCATCCCGCACTTCGAGAACAAGTGGCGCGTGGAGGAGCTGGTGCGGGAGCTCAAGTTCCCGTCGTACGCCATCCTGCGGCCGGTGTTCTTCATGGAGAACCTGCCCACCCCGTGGTTCCTGCACGGGGACCAGATCATCTCGGCGTTGAAGCCCACCACGTCCCTGCAGATGGTCGCCGTCGAGGACATCGGCCGGATCGGGGCGCGGCTCTTCACCGATGCCGGGACGATGAACGGTCGCGAGATCGATCTGGCCGGGGATTCGGTGACCATGCCCCGCGTGGCGGAGGTCTTCGGTCGCGCGCTGGGGCGCACGATCCAATACGTCGAGATCCCGATGGCCGAGGTGCGCAAGAACGGCGAGGACTTCGCGTTGATGCTCGAGTGGTTCGAGCGGGGGGGCTACGACGCCGACATCCCCGCCCTCGAGCGCGAGTTCGGGAAGCTGACGCGGTTCGAGGACTGGGCCTCACGGGCGGTGCACGCCTGAAGCATCGTCCGGACAGGGCGCCGCGGGGGCTTCCTGTCGAGCCTTCGGCGCGCACCCGTCGTGCACCGCTCTCGACCGCCGACCAATGTTGCGAGCGTCACGCCGGGCTCCGACCGGTCACGCCCGGATCATCTTGAGCGCGTGGGTCCAGCTGTTGCCCAGGAAACCCGGGATGCACCAGAGCATGCAAAGCGGCTCGATCGCGCGCGCCGCCTCCACCGCGCCGAGATCCTCGGTCTCCCAGCCGAACCGTTCGAGGATCGCCTTCACCTCCGCCTTGGCCCCCGGGTGGTTGCCGCAAATGAACATGGTCGGCGGACCGCCTGGCATCTGCGGATCAACCATCAGCGCATTCCCCACGCACGAGAACGCCTTCACGAAGTTTGCCGCCAGGACGCGATGCTGCAGCCGTTCCATCAGCGACTCGTCGAGCGTGGTGAAGAACGACAGCACGCCATGGACCGGCGGCCTGTCGGCGATCGGGTTGGTGGTGTCCATCACCGTCTTGCCGGCGAGCGCCTCAGCGCCGCACTGGTCCAGCACCGCCTCGGCCGCCGTGCCCTTGACCGCGAGCACGATCATCTCGCCGTAACGCGCGGCCTCGGCGAAGGTGCCCACCGACGCCTTCGCCCCCGCCTTGCCCTTCCACGCGGCCAGCTTTGACGGCTCGCGCGTGCCCCGCATCACCTCGTAACCGTGCTTGAGGAACCCTTCGGCCAGCACCTGGCCCACCGCCCCGGAGCCCAGCACCGCGATTCTCGTCATCGTGTCCTCCCGGTCTTCATCGGTTGCAAATCGGAGCGACCTACCCCCGCCCGCCTGCCGCACGGCCCCGTGCCTCTCCCATCAGCACCCCAGCGCCTCGATCATGCGCAGGGCCGCCAGCCTGCCCGGGTACTGCTGCTGGCCGGTGATGAGCTGTCCGTCGCGCACCGCGTGGGGCCGGAACGCCGGCGCCGCGACGAAGTTCGCACCCACCGCGCGCGCCTCATCCTCGATGCGGAAGGGCATCACCTTCTGTCCCACGACCTGGTCCGCGAAGTCCTCCTCACTGTTGGCGAAGCCGGTCATGTGGCGCCCCGCGATCGGGCGGCTGCCGTCGCCCAGCTTCACGTCGAGGAGCACGGCCGTGCCGTGGCAGACGGCGCACACGACCTTCCCCGCCTCCCAGAAGCCCCGGATGAGCTTCTGCAGTTCGGCGTGCTCGCGAAACGTGAACAAAGGACAGAGTATTCATAGCAAGATGATGTCCGCCATGGGCAGTATGCACTTCTTGGGGCCATACTTACCTCTTGGAGAGTATCCATGCCGGAATTTGATTTCCGCGGGCGCCGTTACCACAACCCCGCCGAGCTCGCGCAGGACGTGATCGGCGGCAAGTGGAAGATGCCGATCCTGTGGCGCCTCAAGGATCGCGTCTGGCGCTACAGCGAGCTCCGGCGCAGCCTCGGCCAGGTCACCCACAAGATGCTGACCCAGCAACTCCGCGATTTGGAACGCGACGGTCTCATCTCCCGGGAGGTGTTCCCGGTCGTGCCGCCGCACGTCGAGTGCTCAATCACCCCGCTCGGCCGCACCACGATCCCCGCCATCGACGGGCTCCGCGAGTGGGGCGCCCTTTACCGCCGGCGGGCGGACGGGTGACGCGATCAGCGAGGCGAGCGTCGCGCCCCCGAGCAGCCCCACCACCACACCCAGGGAGACCTGGATGGGCACCTGGTAGAAATCCGAGACCAGCATCTTGGCCGCAACGAAGATCAGCACCAGAGCGAGGCCGACCTTGAGGTAGCGCAGGCGGGCCACGAACCCGGAGATGCAGAAGTAGAGCGCCCGCAGTCCCAGGATGGCGAAGATGTTGGACGTGAAGACGATGAACGGGTCGCCGGTCACCGCGAAGATCGCCGGGATCGAGTCCACAGCGAACACCAGGTCGGTGATCTCGATCAGCACCAGGACCGCGAACAGCGGGGTCGCGACCCGGCGCCCCGCCACGCGAGTGAAGAACCGCGGCCCCTCGTAGTTCGGGCTCGTGGGCACCAGCCTGCGGAACAGTCGGAAGAGCGGATTCTCCTCCGGATGCTCCTCCTGGTTGCGCGTCACGAGCAGCTTGATCCCGGTCAGCAGCAGGATCCCCCCGAAGACGTAGATCACCCCGTGGAACGCGTGGAGGACCGCCGCGCCCGCCACGATGAATATCGCGCGGAGGACGAGGGCCCCGATCACGCCCCAGAACAGCACCCGATGCTGGAGCTGCGGGGGCACGCCGAAGGTGGTGAAGATCACCAGGAATATGAACACGTTGTCGACCGAGAGCGCCTTCTCGATCAGGTAGCCGGTGAGGAACTCGAGGCCGCTCCGGGGTCCGTGCGAGGCGTAGATCCAGCCGCCGAAAGCGAGCGCGAGCAGGATCCAGACAACGCTCCAGGTGACCGACTCCCGAAAGCTCGCCTCCCTTTCCTTGCGACGGAACACGCCCAGGTCCAGGGCGAGCATGCCCACGATCAGGGCGGAGAAGCCGGTCCACAGGAGCGGTGAGCCGATGGTCTCGGTCACGGGGTCATTCCCTGAACCGGCGCAACTGCGCGGCGAGCGTCCGATAGCCGTCCTCGTCCAGTGGTCCCCGGGCGCTGAACGCCAGCCGCCCGGCGCGGTCCAGCAGCAGCAGGTAGGCCACATCCGGCTCCGCGTAGCCGACACGCCGCTTCCAGTCCCCCGCGTGGCGATACAGGGTGATCACGTGATCGTGAAGTTCGCGCGGGGTGCCGCGCCGCATGCCGCGATCGATGAACGGCCGGGCGAAGCGGCCGGCGCCGCCGATGACCGGCACCTCGAAAAACGTGACCGCCGTGTCGGCGGCGAAATCGCGGCGGAACCGCTCGGCCCAGGCTTCCACGTCGTGGCGCGAATCGTAGGTGAAACCGAGCATGAGCAGGGTCACCGAGCCTAGCGTCGAGTCCGGCAGGGCGACCTTTCGCCCGCTCAGGAGTTGTCCGCGGATCGCCGGGAGCGTGTCCCCGATCGCGATCGGGGAGACCTCCGCGGCGACGGCCGGCGGCCGGCCCGCCGCGAGGAGCAGGGCGGCAAGCGGGACGATCGTCCCCCCGAGCCGTCGTGTGATCGCATGCATCGCCGGGCCCTAGGACGACGCGAGTCTGGCGTCGAGCGCCGCCAGCGACTCGAACCGCTCGACACCCCGGGAGGCCGAGGGTGCCCCGGCGCCGCCCACCCAGAGCGGCAGGCGGTGCGGCAGGGCCTTGCGAAGCGCCGCGATGGCGCTGGCCGACCGCTGTCGGGGCATGGCGGCCGAGACACTGATCGCCACGGCCTCGGCATGGCTTGCCAGCGCGGCCTCCGCGATCTGCTCGACCGGCGTACTCGCGCCCAGGTACAGGACCCGATAGCCCCGCAGTGCCATGAGCGCGGATGTGATCAGCAGCCCGCCCTCGTGCTCCTCCTCCGGGAGCATGGCCGCCACCACGCGGGGACCGCGCGCCTGGTGGTCGTAGGGCTCGCGCACGCCGCGCAGAAAGTCGGAAAGGCAGGCGGACGCGAAGTGCTCGTGCCGGACCTCTAGCGTCTTCGCGTGCCACGCCCGGCCGACTTCGACCATGAAACCGCCGGCGACCTCCTCGAGGAAGCGGAGCGGCCCGAACCGGGTCCACGCCGCCCGCAACCCCTGCATCAGGGCCTCGCGATCGAGATCCATGGTCTCGCGCAGCAGCTCCCGGATCATGAGGGCAGGGGATTCGTCTGGCGCCCGGCCGGGCTCGTTCGTCCCGGGGCCCCGCACCACGGCCGGCTCGGCGAGCGAGAGCAGGGCGTCGAGCTGTCGCGTCGAGAGCCGCAGGATCTCGCCGGGGCGGTGTCCCTGTGACAGCAGCCGGCCCACGCGCCGCAGATGCTCGACGGCGGATGCGGGGTAGACTCGATGCCCGGACGGCTTCCGGACCGGCATCGGGGAGCCGTAGCGCCGCTCCCACGTCCGCAGCGTCTCGACCGGGATGCGGGTCGCCCGGGATAGCGCGCCGATCGAGAGCGGCCGTGAGGCCGCCGTCCGTGCGCCCCGCTTGTCGGTCATCGCCATCGTCGCCTCGAGCCCGCTCCGCGGCTCCGTGTTGGTCATCGCCACGCGTCCACTCCGTCAGCGGGTGCGGCTCCGGAACCCCTCGCAGCACGAGCGCCCACTCTAAGGCATCGCGGTCGCGTGCGGGGAACCGACCCCCCGGAAAGCCGACCGCGGGCCCCGGAGACCGCACCCTGCGGCCCCGGGAACCCGCGGCTGATATTGAGGATCAGAAACCGAAGCTGAGTCCCCATGACGCATTGAAGCTGCTGGGCATCCAGGTCGTCTTGGCGCCGTCAGTGACGGTGGCCAGGCCGAAAGTATGCCCCACCTGCCCCATGATGCTGACCTTCTCCGTCAGCGCCATGAAGCCCCCGATCCGCCCCGAAACCCCGTAGCGCTTGACGGACTCCGACTCGCTCCCCACGCCGCCAACAGTGAGCTTCTGCTTGCCCGTCCAGAACTCGAGGCCGGGGCCCATGAACACGGTCAGCCGCTCGCCGACCTTGCCCGTGCGATCGCCGCCGACCCGGACCTTGATGGACTTGCCGGTCGCCTTGATCTCGGGGTCTCCCGAGGCCGCTCCCTCCCACTTCATGGACGAGAACCCGTAGGCGCCCGAGAGGGCGAGTGCGTAGTCGTCGCTGAACGCGCACCAGTACTCCACGCCGGCGTTCGTCTCGGGTGCGCTGGTCGGGGCCAGGTAGCTGCCCGTGCCCACCGTCGCGGCGCCGTATCCATCCGCGGTGCCCTGGCCGAGGCCGATCGAGAGCTTCGAACCGGCCGCGTTGACCGACGACGCCGTCGCCACCGTCAGCACGGCACACACCGCCGCCATCCTGATCCAGTCCTTCTTCATCGCGTTCATTCCTTTCTGACGAGGGGAAGACGTGAACGGACTCCGTCCGGCGCTAGCTCGGGAGGAGCACCGTGTCGATCACGTGGATGACGCCATTGCGGGCGCCGATGTCGGTCTTGATGATGTTCGAGTCGTTCACCTTGGGACCGCTGTTGATGGTGAGGCTCTGGCCGTTCACCGTCGGCAGCGTGGCCGACTTCAGGACCTGCTCGGCGCGGACCTCGCCCGCCACCACGTGGTAGAGCAGGATCTTCTTGAGCGCCGCCTTGTCCTGCAGCAGCGACTCGAGGGTGCCGGCCGGCAGCTTGGCGAATGCCTCATCCGTGGGCGCGAACACCGTGAACCCGCCCTGCCCCTGACCGGACAGCGTCCCGACCAGTCCCGTGACCTCGAGGGCCTTGACCAGCGTCTTGAACGAGCCGGCCTCGCGAGCGACCTGAACGATGTTCCGCTTCGCCGCCGACTTGCCCGCGCCGCCCGCCACCGCGACCTGCGTCCCCAACCCCGAGCCCAGCGCGACCAATCCCAGCGCAGCGACCAGCACTCCAGACTTCATCATGGCTGCATCCTCCTTGCACGTTGACGTGGGCTGGAGCCCGCTGCCCGATCGCCACGCCAGGCGATCACGCCGGCGCGGGCTCCTCACCGCTTACGGTCGCATTTGATGCAACGGTTTTGAATAGGATTCACTCATTTCGACTGCTGTGGACCTTCAGGCTAGCCGGTTGCTCCACGGATCCCCGGAGTGGCCGATGCGTTGGACGCGGATGATGTTGGTAACATGTTATGTACCATAATACTGGAAGATACATGGAGACAAGCTACTTCCTTGCCGGGCGCCGCTGCGACCAGGATGTCGCGGAACAACACATGTCCTGAAACAGTCAAGCCTATTCATTAACTATTCACTACTTGAATCCATCGAGCCGAACGCTCCATCTACATACCCGTGATCGCCGGGATGCCGGCGAAGAGCGAGTCCCGCCTGGGCGGGCACTGCCCGCCCAGCGGATACCTACGAAGGAGGAAGCCATGTCACTGATCACCCGTATCCCGATCGCAGCGCTGGCCGTCGTCGCCCTGGTCTCAGTGACCGGCTGCGGGAGCGACAACGCCAGCAACCCTTTCATCCCGACGCTCCAGGCCCGTGTCATGGCCGTGCACGCTTCTCCCGACGCGCCAGCGGTCGACCTGCTCGTGGACGGCGCGGTGGCCGGCAGTGGACTGGCGTTCCCGAACAACACCGGCTACCTGACCGTCACGGCCGGCACCCGGAACGTGAAGGTGAACGTGGCGGGGAGCAGCACGACGGTGATCAATGCCGATCTTCCGCTGCTCGCCGGCGGGAACTACAGCGTGTTCGCCAGGGGCCCGGTCGCCTCGATCGGCGCGCTCGTGATCGCCGATGACCTCACGGCCCCGGCCGCGGGCAAGGCGCACGTCCGCTTCATCCACCTCTCTCCGGATGCCCCGGCGGTCGATGTCGCGGTCACCGGTGGCCCGGTCCTGTTCGCCAACAAGGCCTTCCAGCAGTTCTCGGCCTTCACCCCGGTGGACGCCGGCACCTACGACCTCGAGGTGCGGCCGGCGGGATCGGGCAGCGTCGTCCTCGCCCTGCCGGGTATCACCCTGCAGTCCGGCAAGATCTACACGGTGTTCGCCAAGGGCTTCCTCGCCGGCGCGGGCGCGCAGGCGCTGGGCGCGCAGATCATCGTCAACAACTGACGTCAGACCCGCGTCGCGGCCGGCGCCCGGTTGGGCGCCGGCCGCGACGCGACAAATGATAAGGACAGGACAATGAAGAACATCGATGTGATCGTGGCGGTTCTCCTGGTCGTGGGTGGCCTCAACTGGGGTCTGGTGGCGCTGGCGAACTTCGACCTGGTGGCATTCCTGACCCAGGCCGGTGGGTTCGGCGCCAAGAACGCTCTCGGCGCGGTGGTGTACGGGCTGGTCGGTCTCTCCGCCCTCTATCAGGGGCTGCTCTGGCGGAGCATCCAGCGTCGCTGGGCCAGGGCCTGAGACGCCAGCACGCGGCGGACGCCCGTGGCATCCTGAACGGATGTCCGGGCGCCACCGCCGGCCGTCCCGTCGATCCGATGCGTCCCCGGGAGGAGTGACATGGTCTCTGCCCACCCGACGCGCCGCCGCGCGAGCGGGCCGGACGTCTCGATTGCGCGCCGTGGCCGATACCACATATTGAGCAGCGAGCAATGGGTGCCGGCCGGAACCGAGGATTGCTTCGCCTTCTTCTCGGACGCCGCGAATCTGGAATCGCTCACCCCTGCGTTCCTCCC
>CAYONG010000043.1:0-6011 GCA_964405235.1 uncultured bacterium
CCACGCGGACGTCGTTGCGGTTCACCCTGCCGGCGACGACACGGCTCACGCTGGATCTGTTCGACATTCACGGGAAGCGGATGGCGAGCGTCGCCGAGGGCGAGTTCGCGGCCGGGCCCCACGCGATCACACTCGAGGCGCCGACGCTTCCCCCGGGGCTCTACCTCGCGCGGTTGTCGGCCGGGGCGTGGGAAGCGACGGCGCGAGTCGCGCTGATCCGATGATCGGTACACCGGAGGTCCGGATGCGGGGCTTCAAAGCGGGTCGCAGGCGGATGGCGGCCCGAGTCCGCGGCCACGTCGGCGGGCAGCACCTTGAGCGCCACCTCACGCCCAAGGCGGGTATCGCGTGCGCGGTACACCTCTCCCATGCCGCCGGCGCCCAGGAGCGCGACGATCTCATAAGTGCCGAGTCGGGTGCCGATGGTGATTGGCATCGCGGCACTCTACCTCAACTTGGTGGCCGCCTCAGCGTCGGACCTGTGATCTCTTGGCCCGACCCATTTACTTCGGCTCGGTCAGGTGAAGGCGGCCGTCCGATCCGCGTCGGACGACTTCGCCAATCTCCAGCAAGGTGAGGCCGAGTGCTATCGAGACTCCAACTTTCACCCGAAGCACTCGGGGGCGCAGTCGATAAGGAGGAAGGCCCCGCACGACAGCAGCATGGCCAGTCGAGTGCTCATGCCCGCCATCGTGTCCGCAGGGTGCCCAGACCGCCGTCAACTCCGAAGACCTGGCCGGTCCACCCAGCGCTGTGCAGGGTCGAGCAGGAACTCGATCAGGCTCGCCACGTCGTCCGCCTCACCGATCCGGCCGAGGGGATGCATGGACTCGCTGACCTTCAGTGATGCAGTATTGCCCACGATCCTCGCGGACAGCGGCGTCCGAACCAGGCCGGGCGCGACCACGTTGATTCGCACGCCACGAGGGGCATACGTTGCTGCCGCCGAGAGCCCGAGGCCTGTGACTCCGGCTTTCGCCGCCGCGATGGCTTCGTGATTCGCAGGTTCGTGGACATCACCTCATCCCACTCTTCGGCCGACGTCGCGTGCGCCGCTTTCAGGAGGATCGAGCCCGCGAGATTCACCGCACCCTCGAGGCGCGAATGTCGCCCGATGGTCTCTCGAACCGCATGGTCCACTGCGGTGATGTCGCGAGCATCAAGCCGCACCACATCACCGCCAACCTCGCTCACGGTCCTGCGCTCAACATGTGACCGGGCTCTTGAACAAGCGGGGGTGATCTGGTTCGTGCAGGTCGTGTAGTCGCGGGTCCCGTGCTGGCCGATTCCTGCGCCCTGCTGACGCTCACGCATCACACGATACGCTTTACTGGAGTAACATCCTCCTGCAGCAGGGCTGGCGGCAGATCGACATCCTCGCAGACAAGGTGGTGCGCCGCGGGGTTCGGCACGAGCCGCAGACAGCGTGGGGAGAGAGAGACATGCGCGTCCCGGACGAAATCGCAGGCGAGGCCGCCCCGAACGGCGGTTCGGGTGAGGGCCTCGACAGCATCATCAAACGGCTCCTCGACGGCCAGATCTACGGCGTGCTGTGCACGCAAGGCCAGGGGCAAACCTATGGTTCACTGGTGGCTTACGCCATGACCCCTGACCTCTCCTCAGCGGTCTTCGCGACCCAGAAGGCAACCCGCAAGTACAACCTGCTCGCGGAGTGCGCCCACGTGGCGCTCGTCATCGACAACCGCTCGGCACTTCCCGGTCAGTTCATGGACATCGAAGCCGTGACCGCAACCGGCAACGCTCACGAAGTGGCGACGGGACCCGCGTTCGAGCACTGGTCCTGCGTAGGTCCCCTCGCTCTGGCCGCTGACTCAAGCCGAGCGCATCAGCGTGGCGATTCCCTCAGCACGCGGATCCAGGCCACCTCCATCAAGAACGGGCCGGGCTTCCCGTCGGCCAGGAGAAACCCCACCGAAGTGACGCGGTCCGGGTCCACCGGCCCTGCCCCGTTCAGCACCTCCCCGAACGACGTCGCCTCGAACCGGTCCAGCGGGATGCGGACCTCGGTCCATTCGTTCGTGCGGGTCAGCACGGGTGCCCGGTACGAGAAGGCCCTTCTTCGAGTGGGCGTGTAGAGATTCATCTGGTACTCGCGCCCGTCGCCGCGCACGCGGGCGGCGAGTGTATCCCCCGCCTGCAGGCCGAGCATCCGGGGACGGGAGCGCACCGATGCGAACCCCCCGTTGTTCTCCAGAGAGAGCGTTCCGCGGAACTCCATCGTCTTGCGGTCGGTGATCCGAAAGCGACCGCCGGACATGCCACCCATCACATCGTCGTTGACGGCCTGCCACTCCGCCTGCGCGGCCGACGACGAAAAGGCGAACAACGGCAACTGCAGCGCGCGCGCGATACCGGGGCTCGCCACGAGGGCCACAAGGACCAGCGCGGCCGCCCAACGGAGCGGCAGCGGCCGCACGCGGGACTCGGCCGTCATGCCGCCGCTGCGCTCACCCGAGGGCGCAGGAAAGGAATGAACAAGGCTCGCTGGTTCCAGACGACCACGCCGTACAGCGCCACGATGACGATTGCGATCGGCAGACCGCCGGGATTCAAGAAGAGTTGGTAGAGAAGGATGTTCACCGCGATCGGAGCCAGCAGGATGCTCGCCAGCGGAACCCAGAGTCCGATCAGAAGCATAGCTCCCGCGACGAGTTCGATCGCCTTGATGAACGGAAACAGATAGCCGGTCGAGACGATGCCCTGCAGGAAGTCCGGGCAGGCAACGCATGGCTGACTGAGCGAAGACGGGTGTTGCGGGAAGAACTGGAAGAACCCATTCAGCCCGCCCATGACGAAGACAATGGCCCCCTAACCCCAGTCGCGCTGCCACGCTCAGGAACGGGCGCCATCGAGATGGGACACCGGTCGTGATTCCCGCGCGCAAAAGGACATATGTGATCGCGACCGCGGCACCGAAGACACCACCGGTGAGGGCCTCCAGATACCCGACCGAGCGCAGAGCTTCGATCATATCCATCACGGCGCGGTTCGTGAACATGTCCATGCGTGGCCCTCTCGAACATGGGTCGTGACCGGCGCCCGCAATGGGGCCAAAACTTCGTGAGGCTAGTGCAACTCACGGTTCGATACGCCCGGACCGGATGAGATCCGGATTCATCTCGCGGAAGAGAAGTGCCCGAAGGGGCGGATGAGCGCGCGGCTTCCTATGGCTGGGATCGAGGCCGTTCTTTAGATCGCGTCTCCGCCGACCTGTTCGAACGCATGCTCGCCCTCCGGTACCCCCTACTCACTTCTTCAGCGTCGCCGCCCAGTTCTGCACCAGCGTCAGGGGTTCCACGCCGCGAGTCTCGATCGCGCGGTTCACCAGGAAGCGCTCTCCGTCGGCCGAGACATCCCAGGACTGGAAATTCATCGCACGGGCCCGCGGATCGAAGAGCGGATTCGGGGTCCCTGCCTGGAACGTGGGCTCGAGTCGGATATCGACCGCCACAAGCTTGCGGTCGTTTCCCTGGTAGATCAACTCCCTGCCACCGCGCGTCCACGTCGGTCGCGAGCCTCCGTCGGTGGAGATCTGCCACTTGCCCCCGTCGTCCAGGAGCGACTGGACATAGACCTCGCTCCGCCCGGACTCATTGGACGTGTACGCGAGCCAGCGTCCATCGGGTGAGGGAGCGGCGTTCGTCTCGTTGAAGGGCGTGGACAGGAAGACCGAGCCCTGTCCGGTCTTGAGATCCACTCGCACGATGTCCGAACCCAGCTTGGGCGCAAAGGTCACCACCCAGGCCGTGGCACCGTCTGCTGACACACTCCAGAGGTAGTCCGGATTGGGGCTCCCGTAAACCGGTTCGTCCTTCCCGGTTCCCGAACTCGACTTGGCGAAGACGTCGCTCCTCCCCGTCCGAGATGAGGAGAAGTAAACCCTCCGGTCGTCGGGTGACCAGAAGGGGTTCCAGTCATTCTCGGGGTCGAAGGTGAGGCGAGTTGAGGTTCCCCTTGCCACGTCCAACACCCAGATGTCGCCCTTCGTGGTGCCAGGATCGGCGATCGCCGCAACCACGCGTGTCTCGTCGCGTGAAAACCTCGGCGACCGATAGTCCGCGACCGTCTTGCTGGCGAGCCCCACGTCCCTTCCTGAACGGTCGACCAGGACGAGCTGGGCAAGCTCGGTGCTGCTGCCAACCGCGAAGGCCAGGAGACCGTTGCGGGAGATGCTGAACTCCGTTTCCCATCGGCTGCTCCGTCGCACGTTATCTGCAACCGGCACAGCCTCACCGCTCAGTGCTTGCGTGCGTGGATCGAACTTCTGCGCGACCAGCGTCCCGGCTCTGGCGAAGAGCAGTTGACCCGTCGCCCGCGAGTATCGCGCCTGCCCGGTCGTGGCGACCACCCGCTTCCTCTGCTTCGAGCCAAGTTCGCCTACGAAGACCGCGAAGCCCTGGTCGGTCCCGGGGGTCTCCGCCGTGGCTTCGACCAGATACAGGTAGTGCTTCCCGTCGGGCAGGAACTCGGGGTGGCGATGTGAGATCTCGCTGCGCGAGGAGTCCAAAGCGGTCTCTGCGACCGGAGTGCCGCCCGTCACCGGCACGCGGTGAAGGGGCACTGCCGTGCCCGGGGCGAAGAGGATGGTCCCACTGGTCCCCCACGCGATTCCGCGCCCGTCGCCGTCGCAGATCGGCTGCGACGGTCCGCCCGACGCATCGATCCTCCGGAGTTTACCCGCAGAGAAGAACGCCACCTGACGGCTGTCCGGTGACCACGCGGGGTGCGTGGCCCCGTCGGTGCCCGGCAGCGCCTGTGCGGCACCGGTGGAGAGTGTGCGGATCCACAGGGCGGACTTGCCGTCCTGTCCGACCGCCACGAACGCGAGGTGCTGACCGTCTGGCGCCAGCACGGCTGCTCCGAGGTTGCCATCGAAGCGCAAGTCCTTCGGAGGAAGCACGGAGGAGCTGATGGCCGGCATCGGCTCGCGCCGCAACGTGGCGATCGCGAGCGTCGCAATCACGGCGGCCGCCGCCGTCACAGCGTGCAGGCCCCACGCGGCGCGCATGCGGAAGCGCCGACGCGCCGCCAACGGAGCCGCCTCGCCCGCGCGCGAACCGGCCTCGGAGATCCAGCGCAGTTGGTTGCCGATGTCCGCTGCGCTCTGCCAGCGGTCGTCCGGGTCCTTCTCGAGGCAGCGGCGCACGACGTGTTCGAGCGCCGGAGGCGTGAGCGGGATCAGCTCGCTCATCGGGCGCGGAGTCCCCGTCACGATCGCCGCGATCAGCGAAGTTCGCGTGGCCCCCTCGAACGCTCGCTTGCCCGTGGCCATCTCGTAGAGCAGCGCCCCGAAGGCGAAGATGTCGGTGCGCGCATCGGCCTCGATCCCCTCGAGTTGCTCGGGGGCCATGTACTGGAAGGTCCCGAGGATCATCCCCTCCTGGGTCAGCGGCGCCGCCTGCGTCGCCATGGCCGTCAGTCCCTGCACCGGCGACGCGTCGGGCCCGGAGCGGGCGAGGCCGAAATCCAGGAGCTTGGACCCCGCCTTGGTGATCATCACGTTGCCGGGCTTCAAGTCCCGGTGAACGATCCCCTGTCGATGCGCGCGGCCGAGCGCGTCGGCGATCTGCGCGCCGTAGCGGACGACCTGCTCCAGCGGCAGCGGGCCCTTGAGGAGCCGCTCGCCCAGCGTCTCTCCCTCGATCAGCTCCATCACCAGGAAGTGCGTGCCGTCTTCGCGGCCGACGTCGAAGAGCGTGCAGATGTTGGGGTGGTTCAGCGAGGAGATGATCTGCGCCTCACGCTCGAAGCGGGCGTGCAACTCCTCGTTGGCGGCGAAGCCAGGCGGGAGGATCTTGATCGCCACGTCGCGCGCGAGTCGCGTGTCGCGCGCACGGTACACCTCCCCCATGCCGCCGGCGCCGAGCGGCGAGGCGATCTCGTAGGGGCCGAGGCGGGTGCCGGAGGCGATTGGCATCGCGGGAATCTACACTAACGGTGGCGAACGGGTTCATTGTGAGCAGGACGTCTTAGGACACCGCTGCTCAATC
>CAYONG010000044.1:0-2578 GCA_964405235.1 uncultured bacterium
CCACAAGATAGTCCCACACGCAAGGCCTCGGCGCGAGTGCGAAAATAGCCCGGCCCCGCAGGGTCACCCGGAGATCGAGCCCCAGCGCCACCCGGAGGGCATTACGCCTACGGACGGGGCGCCCTGTTCCGAAACGGCTGCGGACACGCGCCGGGTCCCAAGCACGGGTCCGAGGCTCGACGACGTGCCATCCCGATGGGTGGAAGCAGTCCGTAACGCCCTCTTGTCCTACCCTCCGCCTGTCACACCGGCAGGCTCCCTTCGTAGCAGGCTCCAGACCGGGGATGGGAATGACGTCGTGATCCCACCCGCGCCAAAGGAGCCCGCCATGCACAGCACCAGGTTGAGATGGACCGCCATCGCCACTGCCGCCGCCGCTCTCGCGCTCGTCGTCTCCGCGACTTTCGCCCAGGGGCCGAACCCTCGACCCACCTCTTGGGCCGACTGCGAGCTGTTCGACGGCGTCGTGACCCCGACGAGTTTTAAGCCGACCGCTGGGAACTTCGACGAGCTCTACGCCGGCGGCAACGGCTTTCGCGACGGCGTACCGCTCATCTCCGAGTCCAAGCCGGGTGACCAGGACTACAACGGCGGCCGCTGGCACATGAACGTGCTCAAGGCCGGCGTCAACCTGTCCAAGTACGCGAACGCATGCCGGGTCGAGGACCTGGACCTGCGCGACTTCGAGTCCACCAACAACTACTTCGAGTGCCCCTTGCTGCCGCGCCGGGGACGCGACCTGTAGCCGGTTCTTCCTCGGGGAGATGAAACAGCCGGGCTGAGGAGACGCGGCGCCGACGCGGCGCTGCGCCCCCTCGCAGCCCCGGCGTGCGGGCCCGCCGTCACGCGCCCGCTTCCAACCGCGCCACATCGCGGGACACCTCGCGCCGGACCGTCTAGAGTCGGCGCGATGCCTGCCCCGCCCGCCGCCGCCCATCCCACCAAGTCCGCAGGCCTCGAGCGTCTCGCGCCCGTTCTGGCCGGGATGGTCGCGGGTGTCCTCGTCTTCCATCGCTCCCTCGCCTACTTCTTCTCGCAGGACGACTTCCTCGGGCTCGCGCGGGCGACCGGACTGGCGCCGCGGCTGACCGGGCCCTGGCGTTTCCTCTCCCACCAGGCTGTTTTCGATCTCATGCGGCCGCTGGCGGGGCTCGACGCGGCGCCCTATCACCTGGTGAGCCTCGCCTCCCACGCGGCGTGCGCCGCGCTCCTCGCCATGTTCCTCATGCGCCGGGTGTCGCGCCCGGCCGCGCTGCTGGGGGCGGTCTTCTTCGCCGCCCATCCCGCGCTGTTCGGCGCGGTGTTCTGGTTCTCGGCTGTCGGGGACAGTCTGGCGCTGCTGTTCACGCTCGCAGCGCTCATGCTGGCGCTGCGGGCCGACCAGTTGCGCTGGGTCGCGTTGCCCATGTTCGCCCTCTCGCTGCTCGCCAAGGAGTCCACCCTGATGCTACCGGCGGTGGTGGCACTGGCCGGGCGCCTGGATCCGGCCGCAAGGGGCGCGTCGCCGCGCTGGCGGGCCGCCGTAGCCCTGGGCCTCACGGCGATCGCCCTCGCCTACGCCGCGGCTTTCGCCACCGGCGACGCGTTCGGCGTGCGGGGCGGGCTCCCGGCCGCGGCGCCGTACGCGTTCGGGGTGGGCGCCCACATCGGCGCCAACGCGCTCACCTACCTGGGCTGGACCGCGACGTTCCTGCTCCCGGTCGTGCGGGGGTTCACCGACGCCGTGGATCCGACCGTCCATCCGTGGGCGATCGGCGCCCTCGTGCTCTGGCTGGCGGGGCTCGCTTCGCGGCGGCTGCGCCGGACGGGCTGGATGATGGGCGGCATGCTCTGGCTGCTGTTCCTCCTCCCCGTGCTGGGGCTCAGGCACCACACCTATCACTACTATCTTTACGCGCCACTCGCGGGGGCGGCGTGGTGCGTAGCCGCGGCGGCAGAGCGTGTTCTCCCGCGCGGGCGCGCGGCGTGGCTGGTCGCGGGCGCGGCGGCGGCGCTGCTAACGCTCAACGGCGTGCTGCTGGTGCGGAAGATCGAGACCATGCCGTTCGTGCTCGCCGAGCTGCGCGCCGAGCCGATCGTGGATCGCGCGCGCATCGCGCGCAACGTCCAGGAGAGTCTAAGCGCCGCCCCACTCCCGCCCGCGGTCACGCTGCTCTTCTGGTCGCCGACCGCCGCCTCGCTCGGCCCGCACGGCGAGCAGCTCACCACGCCCGCTCCGGGCGCGACCTACTGGGAGAGCAACGTGCGCGAGGCGCTGCTTGGCGGCCTCGCGGTGCGGGTCATGTTCCCGCAGGTCATCAACGTGCGCTTCGTGCGGGAGTTCGCGCCGACACCGGCGAACGAGTGGTACGCCGCCTACCGGCCGGACGGACGCGTGCGGGTCGCCACCTCGGTCGAGGTGGATTCCATCCTCAAGACGACAGCCGCGGCCCGCTGAATCGGGATAGGGGGTAGCGGGTTCGCCCCGCTACTCCCCTCCCACACCACCGGACATGCGGGTCCGCATCCGGCGGTTCGGAAAGTTGACGGCGTGCCATAACGGCCCGCCTGTGCGTGTTGGTCGTGAGGCGTCGTCAGG
>CAYONG010000045.1:0-3005 GCA_964405235.1 uncultured bacterium
CGGGAAATCCGCCTGTCCGGTTCGACGAGCGGGAGCGTGGAAACGGACGATGGACCACTCGGCGAAGTCCGCTCCGAAAGGGGCAGGCTGCTGTCGGCGCCGCCGGCCCTGTACGTCAACGCGCCACCTCCCGACTCTACCGCACCGTGGAAAGACGCACGTACCCGGTAAGGAGACGATTCAGCCGCAGGCTGGTCGTCGGGCGCGGGATTCGAAGTTGCGCGCGAGTTGTCTGTACGCCACATTTCACGGTCACGCTCGCACGTCTGGCCGAGGAGGTCGCCCATGAATCGGATGTCATTGCTCGCTCTGCTGTCCTCCGCCGTTCTCACATCGTCCGCCCTCGCGGTACCCCCCACTCCCGAGGCCTTCCTCGGCTTCCAGGTTGGCGCCGACCGCAAGCTGGCCGATTACGGCCAGATCGTCCGCTACTTGGAGGCGCTCGACCAGGGCTCGGACCGGGTCCAGCTGCAGAAGCTCGGCAAGAGCGTGCTCGGGCGCGACCTGGTGATGGCGGTCATCTCGAGCGAGGCGAACCTGCGCGATGCCGACCGGTACCGGTCGATCGCGCGCCGGCTCGCCGACCCGCGCGGGCTCGACCCGGCGGAGGCCGAGCGGCTGGTGGCCGAGGGCAAGGTGATCGTGCTCGTCACGTGCGGCATCCATGCAAGCGAGATCGGGTCCACCCAGATGGCGATGGAATGGGCGCACACGCTCGCCACCAGCGACGATCCCCGCATCCGGGGCTGGCTCGACGACGTGATCCTGCTGCTCATGCCGTCCATCAATCCGGACGGCACAGACATGATCGTCGACTACTACCGCAAGTACCTCGGCACCGAGTGGGAGGGCGGGCGGCTGCCGTGGCTTTACCACCACTATGCGGGCCACGACAACAACCGCGACTGGTACATGCTCAACCTGCCCGAGACCCGGCTGGTGAACCGGGTGCTGCACCAGGACTGGTTCCCGCAGGTGTTCCTGGACGAGCATCAGATGGGGACCACCAGCCCGCGCATCTTCGTGCCGCCCTACGCCGATCCGCACACCCCGCTGGTCCATCCGCTCCAGTGGCGCCTGAACGACCTGATCGGTACCGCCATGGCGCTGCGCCTCGAGCAGGCCAACAAGAGCGGGGTCATTTACTCCTACGCGTACGACGCCTACTGGCCGGGGGGCACCAAGAACACGGCGTGCCTCAAGAACGTGATCGGACTCCTGACCGAGGTGTCGTCGGTGCGTATCGCGACCCCGGTCTACGTGGACCCGGGCGAGCTGTCGGGCGGACGCAAGGGGCTGCCCGAGTACAAGGCGCAGATGAACTTCCCCAATCCCTGGCCCGGCGGCTGGTGGCGGCTGCGCGACATCGTCGACTACGAGCTGATCGCGGGCAACAGCCTGCTCGAGACCTGCGCGACCTACCGCGCCGAGATCCTGCGCTCCAATTACCAGATGGGAAAGAGCGCGATCGAGCAGGGCGGGCGCGAGGGGCCGTTCGCCTACGTCATCCCGCCCGGGCAGCACGATCCGGCGGCGGCCATGCAGATGGTCGAGCTGCTGCGCGAGCACGGCGTCGAGGCCAAGGGCGCGCGCGCGGCCTTCACCACCGAGGACGGCCGCCAGTTCCCGGCGGGCAGCGTGGTGCTCCCTGCGGCGCAGCCCTACCGGCCGTTCCTGGTCGAGATGATGGAGCGCCAGCGCTACCCGGAGGTCCGGCAGGGGCCCGACACCAAGGAGATCTTCAAGCCCTACGACGTGACCGCATGGACCCTGCCGCTCCTGATGGGCGTGGAGTGGGCGCGCGTAGACCTGCCCTTCAGGGCCGAGTACGAGGAGACGCTCGCGCTCCGCTGGCACGAGGCGCCGACGCGGGCGCAGGACGCCCCGGCGCTGCTCCTGCCCGCGGCCGCAAATCAATCGTACGCGATCGTGAATCAGTTGCTCGCCAGCGGGGTCAGGGTCGAGCGGGGGGTGGACACGCTGCGGGCCGAGGTCGGGGGCGCCCAGCGGAGTTTCCCGCCCGGAGCCTTCGTAATACCCCGCGAGGCGAAGGCCCTGGTCGAGCGCCTGGCCGCCGAGCGGCGCGTGGGCGTGTTCGGACTGGCGAAGTCGTCCACCGGGCGGCGAATTGCGATGCGGGCGCCGCGCGTCGGCATGTACAAGTCCTTCGCGGCCTCAATGGACGAGGGCTGGACCCGGATGGTGCTCGACCGCCATGAGTTCAAGCTCACCAGCCTCGACAACACGGCGATGAAGGCGAAGGACCTGACGAGCCGCTTCGATGTCATCATCCTGCCCGATCAGGACAAGAACGTGATCATCGACGGCCGGCCGAAGAGCGAGGAGGGGCCGGGTTACTTCGAGCCGTTGCCGCCGCCCTACGCGGGCGGGATCGGCAAGGAGGGGGTCGCCAACCTCAAGGCGTTCGTGGAAGCGGGCGGGACGCTGATCTGCCTGTCCGAGGCGTGCGGGCTCGCGCTCGATGAGTTCAACCTGCCAGCGCGCAACCTCGTGGGTCGGATGAAGAGCACCGAGTATTCGCTTCCCGGCACGCTCGTAAACCTCGAGGTGGACACCTCACAGCCGCTCGCCTACGGGATGCCGCGCACCTGCGCCGCCTACTACACCAGCGGTCCGGTGTTCGGCACCAACGTCCCGGGGGCCGGGGTGGGTCGGTCGGTGGTGGCGAGGTTTCCCGAGTACGCGGACCAGGTGGTGGCGAGCGGCTGGGCCGCGGGGACGCAATACATGGCCGGGCGTGCCGCCGTGGTCGAAGCCGGGCTGGGGAAGGGCAAGGTGGTGCTCTTCGGGCCGCGCATCCAGAATCGTGGCCAGACGCTCGGCACGTTCAAGATGCTGTTTAACAGGCTGCTGAAAAACGGCCCATGACGCTGATCCGGATACTGGCCAGACCGGTATGCATCGAGGCAGTGCCCGAGTGTGGGACGGGCCGTGTATCCGGTTTCGTGGAATTCGACCTTTGGAGTCTCGTGGTCATGCGATCA
>CAYONG010000046.1:0-10248 GCA_964405235.1 uncultured bacterium
CGTCCAGCTCATCGGCGGCGTCATGCTCCACGAGGGCAGGATCGCCGAGATGGCGACCGGCGAGGGCAAGACCCTGGTCGCCACCATGCCCATCTACCTCAACGCCCTGACCGGGCGCGGGGTCCACCTGGTCACGGTCAACGACTACCTGGCCCGCCGCGACAGCGAGTGGATGGGCGAGATCTACCGTTCCCTGGGACTCACGGTCGGCTGCATCCAGAACCAGATGGACCCACCCAACCGCCGGCGCCAGTACGAGGCCGACATCACCTACGGCACCAACAACGAGTTCGGCTTCGACTACCTGCGCGACAACATGGCGCTGCAGCCGGATCACCGGGTCCAGCGCGGGTTCTACTACGCGATCGTGGACGAGGTCGACTCGGTCCTGATCGACGAGGCCCGCACGCCGCTGATCATCTCGGGGCCGGTCGAGCATAGCGACCAGGCGTTCGATGAGCTGAAGCCCGTGGTCGAGCGAGTCGTGCGCGCCCAGCAGCAGCTGGTGAATCAGAAGCTCGATGAGGCCATGACACTGCTGGCGGACCCGGACAAGCGCAACGAGGCCGGCACGGTCCTGCTTCAGGTCCAGCGGGCGGCGCCCAAGCAGAAGCGGTTCACCAAGCTGATCTCCGAGCAGCCCGGACTCAAGAAGCTGATCACCGGGATCGAGCTCGACTACCTGCGCGACAAGCGCATCCATGAGATCGACGACGAGCTCTTCTACGCGATCGACGAGCGGGCGCGTAACGTCGACCTGCTCGAGCAGGGCCGCGAGCTCATGTCGCCGGGAGACCCCGAGCGATTCGTGGTGCCGGATTTGGCCGCCCAGCTCTCCGATCTCGAAGGGCGCGAGGACCTCGCGCCCGAGGACGCCATCCGGTTGCGCGACGAGATCTACCGCGCTTACGCCGGCAAGAACGAGCGCATCCACAACATTCAGGCGCTGCTCAAGGCCTACTCGCTGTTCGAGAAGGACGTCGAGTACGTCGTCCAGGACGGCAAGGTCCTGATCGTCGACGAGTTCACCGGGCGCCTGATGCCCGGCCGGCGGTACTCGGAGGGGCTGCACCAGGCGATCGAGGCAAAGGAAGGGGTGCGGATCGAGGGGGAGACCCAGACGCTGGCGACGATCACGCTCCAGAACTTCTTCCGCATGTACGAGAAGCTCGCCGGGATGACCGGCACCGCCGAGACCGAGGCACGCGAGTTCTGGGAGATCTACAAGCTTGACGTCGCGGTGATTCCGACCCACAAGAACTGCGTACGCAAGGACGAGAACGACGTCGTCTACCGGACCAAGCGCGAGAAGTACAACGCCGTGGTCGAGGAGATCGTCGCCAGTCACGAGCGTGGCCAGCCGCTGCTGGTGGGCACCATCAGCGTGGAGGCCAGCGAGCTGCTGGCGCGCATGCTCAAGCGCCGTGGCATCCCGCACAGCGTGCTGAACGCCAAGTACCATCAGCGCGAGGCCGAGATCGTCGCGCAGGCCGGCCAGCGCGCGGGAGTCACGATCGCGACCAACATGGCCGGCCGCGGCACCGACATCAAGCTGGGCCCCGGCATCCCCGACGTCGGTGGGCTTCACATCCTCGGCACCGAACGCCACGAGTCGCGGCGCATCGACCGGCAGCTGCGCGGGCGCGCCGGCCGCCAGGGCGACCCGGGTTCGTCGCGGTTCTACCTGTCGCTCGAAGACGATCTCATGCGGCTGTTCGGGAGCGAGCGCATCTCGGGCCTGATGCAGCGGATGGGCGTCGAGGAGGGCGAGGTCATCGAGCACCCGCTGGTGACCGGGGCGATCGGCCGGGCGCAGAAGCGGGTCGAGGCGCACAACTTCGACATCCGCAAGCACCTGCTTGAGTACGACAACGTGATGAACCAGCAGCGCACGGTGGTCTACGACCTGCGCAACGCCGCCCTGCTGAGCCAGGATCTGAGCGAGACCGTGCTCGACGCCGTCGAATCGGTGGTGCGCACGCGCCTGCACAAGCTGACCGGCGGTGAGAATACCCACCGCGACGAGTGGAATCTCAAGTCGGTGGTCGACGAGTTGTCTTTCCTGCTCCGCGCGCCGCTGGCGCCCGCCGATCTTGAGGCCCCCAACTACACCCAACTCGAGGAGCGGGCGGTGGAGCGGGCGGTGGCCGCCTACCGTGGGCGCGAGGCGGAGTTCACGGCGCCGGTGCTGCGCGAGCTGGAGCGCCACCTGTTCCTGCGCGTCCTGGACGATCACTGGCGGGATCATCTCTACGAGCTGGATCATCTCAAGGGGGGCATCGGACTGCGCGCTTATGGGCAGCGCGACCCGCTGGTCGAGTACAAGCGCGAGGCCTTCAAGCTGTTCGAGACGCTGCTCGACGAGGTGAACGAGGACTTCGTCTCGCATCTCTTCCGGGTCCAGCTGGCGCCGGAGGCGATGCAGGCGATGACGCAGCGCCCGCGCCCGCGCCACACGACGGAGCGTCACGAAGCGGCAGAGGCGTTCGGCAGTGGCGCGGTCGCGCAGGATGCGGAGGCCGAGTCGCCCGCACGGCGAGGGCGCCCGGCGGGCGGCGATGGCGCAGGTCGTGTGGCGCCAGTGCAGGTGGGACCGCGGGTGGGGCGCAATGATCCCTGTCCCTGCGGTAGCGGGAAGAAGTATAAGAAGTGTCACATGCCGATCGACCAGGGGGTGGGGACCGGAACATGAGCGACGATCGCCGGATGGACCCGGTACAGAGACTCTTCAGGCTGTTCGCCGATCACCTGGAGGCGTGGCTCGAGGGCGACGAGCTGGCGCTCGAGGCGCTGGGTCAGGGGCTCGAGGAGAGCGGCATGACCGAGGACGAGCTGCAGTCGGCGCTGGTGGCCCTGCGCGGTCTCGCCGGCATGGTGCCGGGCCCCGGGGCTGGCGCCGGGGAGGCCGGTCTGGACGAGGCGCCCGGGCAGCTCGCCCAGCGCGTGTTGAGCCCCGAGGAGCGCGACTCGCTGAGTCCCGAAGCCTGGGGCTTCCTGCTCGCGCTGCGCCAGCGAGGCTCGCTCGATCCGGGTCAGTTCGAGCGGGTACTCGACCGGTTGACCACCAGCGGCGTACGGCCGGTCGGGTTGGAGCTTGCGCGCGAGGTGGCGGTGCGCGTGGCGTTGCGCGGCCAGGGCCGCAAAGAAACCCTCGAATACGGAGCGGGCGATGGCGAACTCGCGCACTAGCCGGGGCGCGGCGAGCGCGCCGACCGTGGTGAAGAAGAAGAAGGCGCCTGCGAAGAAGGCGGCGGCCCCCGCGGCGAAGAAGCCTGCGGTTTCTCCCGCAACCGCCGCGGCGCCTGCAGTGTCCGTGGCGCCGGCAAAGAAGAAGATGCCTACCCGTGCCACGGCCGCGGCCAAGAAGACGCGCGTTGCGAAGCGACCGCCCGCGGGTGAGGGCGGAGACGGACGAGTGAAGTCGCTGGTCATCGTCGAGTCGCCGACCAAGTCGCGAACCCTGACCAAGTTCCTCGGTCGCGGTTTCTCCGTGCTCGCCTCGAACGGGCACATCATGGACCTGCCCAAGAGCGAGCTGGGCGTGGACATTGAGAACGACTTCGAGCCCCAATACGTGCCCATCCGCAGCAAGACGGCGGCGCTAGCCAAGATTCGCGATGCGGCCAAGCGAGCTGACCGCATCTTCCTCGCGCCCGATCCCGACCGGGAAGGCGAGGCGATCGCCTGGCACCTGGCGAACGCGCTCAAGAGCGCGAAGCGGCCGATCGCGCGCCTCACGTTCAACGAGATCACCGAGCGGGCGGTGAAACATGCGCTCGAGCATCCGCGCGAACTCGACATGAACCTGGTCAACGCCCAGCAGGCAAGGCGGAACCTGGACCGACTGGTGGGCTACAAGGTGAGTCCGTTCGTCTGGCGCACCGTGCGTTACGGGCTCTCGGCCGGGCGGGTGCAGAGCGTGGCGCTGCGATTGATCTGCGAGCGCGAAGACTCGATCCGCCAGTTCGTCCCCACCGAGTACTGGACCATCGAGGTGGACTACCAGACCCCGGCCGGCGAGCGCTTCACCGCGCGCCTGGTGCGGGTGGGGACAGAGGAACTCGAGCAGGGTCAGATGCGCGGCGACGGGGTGGAGGCGCGCGCCATGGCCCTGGGGGCGGAGCTGACCGGGGCCGCCGCGCGCGTCACCGACGTCGAGACCGCGCCGCGCCTCGTCCATCCGCGCGCGCCGTTCATCACGAGCACGCTGCAGCAGACCGCGTTCAACCGCCTGGGCTACACGGCCAAGCGCACGATGGCGCTGGCGCAGCAGCTCTACGAGGGCGTCGCGCTCGGAGCCGAGGGCAGCGTCGGCCTGATCACCTATATGCGTACCGACGCGCCGCGCCTGGCGGGCGAGGCGATCGGCGAGATCCGCGAATGGCTGGGCGTGAACTTCGGGGCCGACTACGTGCCCGAGTCGCCGCGCCAGTACAAGAGCAAGAAGGGGGCTCAGGAAGCGCACGAGGCGATCCGGCCGAGCTCGGTGACGCGCACCCCCGAATCGGTGCGGGCGCATCTCACCGACGAGCAGTTCAAGCTCTACGACCTGATCTGGAAGCGGGCGGTCGCCTCGCAGGCGGCCTCGGCCGAGTACCTCCAGACCACGCTCGAGGTGGAGTCGGGCCGGCTGGGCTTGCGGGCGAGCGGGCGGGTGCTCAAGTTCGCCGGCTTCCAGAAGCTCTACGGTATGGACGAGGAGGACGAGGGCGCCGACTCGCAGCTCCCCGAGGTCGCGGCCGGCACAGCGCTGGCGGTGGCCGGGCCGATGGCAGCGCCGCCCGCAGGGGATGGTGTCGCCGGCGTGGACGTGGAACCGGTGCGGCCCGAGCAGCATTTCACCCAGCCGCCGCCGCGTTACACCGAAGCGTCGCTGGTGCGGTCGCTGGAAGAGGAGAACATCGGCCGCCCGAGCACCTACGCCACCATCGTCAGCACGATCGTGGACCGCCAATACGTGACGCGCGACAAGGGCCGGCTCGCGCCCACCGATCTGGGCGAAGCCGTGAACCGGCTGCTCACCACGACCTTCCCCGACGTCTTCCAGGTGGCGTTCACCGCGCGGATGGAAGAGGAGCTGGACGGGATCGAGGAGGGCAAGCAGGAGTGGCACCACGTCGTCAAGGACTTCTGGGGCCCCTTCAGCAAGGATCTGGAGCTGGCGGAGAAGTCGAGCCAGAAGCACCGCAAGAAGGTCGAGGAGACGACCGAGATCGCGTGCCCCACCTGCGGCAAGATGCTGGTGAAGAAGTTCGGGCGACGCGGTCCGTTCCTGGCCTGCCCCGGGTATCCCGAGTGCAAGTTCACCCGGCCGGTGGACGATGCCGAGCTGCCGACGCCCGTGGAGGGCACCTGCGACCTGTGCGGGGCGCCGCTGGTGTCGCGCAACGGACCATTCGGTCGCTTCATCTCGTGCTCGCGCCGACCGGACTGCAAGTTCACCAAGCCCATCACGCTCGGCATCAAGTGTCCGGACTGCGGCACCGGCGAGATCGCAGCGCGCCGGACCAAGCGTGGCAAGACCTTCTACGGATGCACGCGCTATCCCGAATGCACGTTCGCCGCCTGGGACAAGCCGCGCGAGATCCCGTGCCCCACCTGCGCGGCGCCGTTCCTGGTCGAGAAGGAGACGCGCAAGGCGGGTCTGGTCCTGCGCTGTCTCAAGTGCAAGGGGCAGTTCGCGCCGGAAACGGTCGGTGCGTGACGCGCTCGAGCGGTTCCTGATCGAGCTCGAGGCGCAGCGGCGCGCCTCGCCTCACACCATTAGCGGTTACCGGCGCGACATCAGCCGCGCGCTCGACCTGGCCACGGCGCCCGGCGTCCCGGGTCCGCAGGGCCGCCCGCGAGGCCGGCCGGTCGCCGCGGACCAATGGACCCGCGAACTGCTCGAGCACACGCTCCGGGACCTCTACAGAACGCATCATGCCGCCGCGAGCGCGGCGCGCGCGCTGGCCGCGTGGCGCAGCTTCTCGCGCTTCTGTGTGCGCCGCGGGGTCATCGCCGCCGACCCCTCGCGGGCGCTGTCGTTCCCGCGGATCGGGCAGCGGCTGCCGCGCACGCTCCCGCGGCTCGATCTCGCGCGGGCGCTCGATCGGCTCGCCGGGGAAGACCCCGCGAGCCTGCGCGACCGGGCGCTGCTCGAGCTGGCCTACTCCTCGGGCCTGCGCCTGTCCGAGCTGGTGGGTCTCGACCGCCGCGACGTCGACCGGGCGAGCGGGCTCCTCAGGGTGCGCGGCAAGGGCCGGCGCGAGCGGATCGTGCCGGCCGGCAAGGGGGCGTTTGCCGCGCTCGACCGCTACCTGGCGAGTCTCGGACCGGGGACGGGTCCGCCGGATGCCCCGGTGTTCGTCAACCCGCGCGGGCTGCGACTCTCGGGGCGCACGGTGCAGCGCGTCGTCCGCCGCCGGTTGGGCGAGGTCGCGGGCGGGATCGGCGTCACGCCGCACGCGCTGCGCCATTCGTTCGCAAGCCACCTGCTCGACAACGGCGCCGACCTGCGCGCCATCCAGGAGCTGCTCGGTCACCGCTCGCTCACCAGCACACAGGTCTACACCCACGTTTCCGGGAGCCGGTTGCGCAAGGCGTACCAGCAGGCGCACCCACGGGCGTGAGGACGCCCTGGTGGTGGCGGGGGATGGCGCCCTTGATCGGGTCGGTCCTGCTGCTAGCGCCGGCGCTGGTCTCGTGCGCCAAGAAGGGTCCACCCACCGGGGGTCCCCCGGATCTCGATCCACCGCGCATGGTCGGGTCGGCGCCGGACTCGGGCGCGTCGGGCGTGCCGCGCGACGCCGTGTTAGCTCTTACCTTCAGCGAGGGCATGGATCCGCGCGCGACCGCCGAGGCGGTCTCGATCGCGCCGCGAGTGGATATCCGCCAGCGCCGATGGAGCGGCCGCACGGTGACGATCGCGCTGGCCGAGACACTGCGGTCGGATCAGACCTACACCGTGTTCCTCGGCAACGGCGCGCGCGACCGGCACGGCAATGCGCTCCAGGGACGCGCGACCGTGGTGTTCAGCACCGCCGACACGCTGCCGCCCGGGGTGCTGGATGGGCAGGTGGTCGCGCGCGGGTTCCCGGCCGCCGGCACCTACATCTGGTGTTATGACGCGGCAGTCGGGCGTGAGCCCGACAGCACCGCGCGCGACTTCGACGCCGTGGGCCTCGCCGACCGCGACGGATATTTCCGCGTCGTCGGGCTGCCGGTGCCGGGCCGCTACCGGCTGTGGGTGTTCGCCGATCTCAACGGGAACCGTTCGCTCGAGCCCGACAGTGACATCCTGACCCCGGTGGACACGGTCTTCACGCTGGAAGCTGCGGCGCCGGCCGCGCGTGGCTTCACGGTCACGGTAGTGAACCCGCGCTCGCCCGGGAAGGTGCGAGGCCTTGTGCTAGACTCGCTACACATCGAACGCGGGGTGCTCGCGGTGATGGCGGTGGCGGCCGACGACAGTCTGCGGCAGGTCATCGGCACGGTGGATCCGGAGTCGCGCTTCGAGCTGTCACTGCCCAAGGGCGCATGGTTCGTGCGCGCGTGGCGCGATCTCGACAAGAGCCGCTCGTGGCAGCGCGAGACCGAGCCCGCCAGCGCTCCCAGACGGGTGGAGGTCGCGCCAGCGGCTGAGTTCCTGAATGTCGACTTGGCGCTGGAGCTCGCGCCCGGCGGGCGCTGAGGCCCCCCCGAGGACCCGATGACGATCCCGTTCCTAAAGATGCAGGGTGCCGCCAACAACTTCGTGGTCGTGGACCATCGCGTGCCCTTCCTGCCCGGGACCGACGCGCGACTCGCGCCCCTAATCCGCCGGCTGTGCGACCGCAGACGCGGGGTGGGCGCGGACGGGGTGCTGCTGCTCGAGCATGAGGCGCGGCAGACGCGACGCTGCAGGCGCGGATCGAGCGTCCCGGTCCGAGCCGTTCGGGCGGTCGCTCTTCAGGATGCACGCATCATCTGACCACGACGCCGCGAGAGAGGAGCGTGCGGCCGGCCTGGTGGAGGCGCACCAGGTACACGCCCGGGGCGAGCGATTGGCCCTCGTCGAGCCGCAGCGCGTGCCGGCCGGCGCCCCGCTCCCGCAGCGCGCGCGCGAGCACCCGGCGCCCGGCGATATCGAGCAGCTCCAGGCTCGCCGGGGCGTCGTTCGCGAGGCTGAACACCACGACCGGTGATCCGACCGCCGGGTTCGGCCGGAATCCCTCCAGTGCCAGCCGGAACGCCGCCGGGACATCCACCCAAGTCTCGGCGGTGAAGTGCTCGATGCCATCCTCCAGGTAGCCCAGCCGGTAGGCGTAACGAGCGCCTGAGGTGACGACGCGGTCTTCGTACCGCATGCCGTCGGCCCCCTCGGGTACCGCATCCCCCAGGCGCTGCCAGTCGCTCGATGCTGCGCGGCGCTCGACGTGAGCGATGAGCGACCCCGCACCGGGCCCCTGCCAGCGCAAGCGCACGCGATCGGGCTCCGCCTCAGCGCTGGCCAACGAGAGCAGCACCGGCGTCGGACCACCCGCGCCGAACCGCTGGGCGAAGAGGCCAGCCCGCGGCGGCGCCCCATGCTCCTCCCAGACCACGATGACCCCGCCCGCACCATCCACCACCGGCCGGGGGACATACTGACTGAGGCTGGTAGACACTGGCGTGCCATCGCTGGCCCAGCCGGGGGCAACCGCGCCCTCAGGCGTCAGGTGCTGCACCCGCGCGGTGTTGGAGAAGGTCGCGAAGTCGGTCCACTCCCAGCCCAGGTAGGCGCCGCCCATGCCATCGTCCACGATCTCCGGCGCGAAGCTCTGGCCTCCCATGATCTGGCTGACCGGCGTGCCGTCCGGGGTCCAGCCCGGAGCGAGCGAGCCGTCGGGCAGCACCCGCGAGGCGAAGATGACGGCCGGCCCCGGTCCGCGAAAGTCCGACCAGCCGAGCAGCAGCCCGCCGAGCCCGTCGGGCGCCACAGCGGGGGGGTCGCGCTCGCCCTGCGCGCCGCAGACCTTTGCCCCTTCCACGGGCCACCCTGCTGCCCGCGTCCCCGAGAAGTCAAAGCGATCCACCCAGTGCTCAGCAAAGTCAAACTGCGTGAAGGTCGAGGAGCCGACGTAGAAGCCTCCGGCACCGTCCGGTGCAATCCGCGAGGCCGCCCGAGACACGACGAGGAGGAGGCCGTTCGGTACCCAGCCTGGGGCGATCGTCCCGTCTGGGAGCAACCGCTGGCCGTAGATGCCAAGAATGGGGATCGGGTCATTGCAAGCGCGGCAGTCTTCCCACACGATCATGACGCCGCCCGTGCCGTCCGGGATGGCACTGATGAAGCCCTGAGCCTCGGGCGCCGTGCAGACTGGCAGCCCCTCGGCGGGCCAGCCCTCGGTCACCGCTCCCGTGGCGGTCAGGTGCTGGGCGTAGACATCGACGTTCTGGGTGGGATAGTCCCGGTCGTCCCGCCACAGCACATACGCTCCACCGTTACCGTCCTTGGCGATCGCCTCGGGAGACTGATTGTAGCTCGCCGTGGTCGCGGGGGCCCCGTTCGCGGGCCAGCCCGGCCCGAGCGTGCCGTCGGCCCGAACGCGTTGGACGTACACGTCGCGATAGGTCCCGAAGGTCGGCCCCACGCTGCGGTCGTCGTACCACGCCACTAACACGCCGCCCTCGCCGTCGAGGGCGATCGCTTGCGGTGACTGTGATCTCGGCAGCGAGCACAGGGAGAGTCCATCTACTGGCCAGCCCGGAGCGACCTGCCCCGCCGCCGTGATGCGCTGCAGGTAGGCGTCGGAATCCGTCGTCGGGTAGTCGCGGTCCTCCGTCCACGCGACGTAGAAGCCTCCTGCCCCATCCGCCGTCACGCGGTGGTAATTGCTTTGGCAGGGATCTCCGCACACCGGCACGCCCGTGGAGGGACTCCAGAGCTGGGCCAACGCGGGCGCGGGCAGGACAACCAAGAGCGTGGCCGCCAGGAGCGGCAGCGGGCGCGGGATCACGTGGGCATCCTCACTGTACGATACGGCATCCGGGGCGAGACCCGGCGCGGCCGGGACCGGGCACGAGAAAGAGGTTGACAGAGCCGGGAGGGAGGGGAAAGTTGATTCTTGTTGGCCGCTGGTCCGCCTCGCCACCAACCGACCTCATGCCAGCCGTTTCGGAAGATCGCTGACCGTCCCTCCGCCTGAGCCCTGATCTGCAGGGCTTTGGGGCGGTTTTGCCCCGGCTGGCCGAACGCGGCTATTTTCGCGCTTATGAGAACCGCTTGCATTCAGGTCTTTCTGCAAT
>CAYONG010000047.1:0-3301 GCA_964405235.1 uncultured bacterium
CCCACCTCCTTCGCGGCGTCGATGAGCACGCGCCGCCGATCGGCGCCGGGCTCTGCCGACTCGAGGTGCTTGTGCGCATTCTCGACCAGCACGATGGCCGCGTCCACCATGGCGCCGATGGCGATGGCGATGCCGCCCAGGCTCATGATGTTGGAGTTGATGCCCATGAAGTACATGGGCACGAACGCGAGCCCGACCGCGACCGGCAGCGACAGCACCGGCACCAGCGTGCTGCGCAGGTGGAGGAGGAAGATGAAGATGATGAGGCTCACCACGATCCCTTCCTCGAGCAGCGTGTGGCGCAGCGTCTCGATCGCGCGGTGGATCAGCCCCGAGCGGTCGTAGACGATCCGCACCTCCATGCCGGGCGGGAACGTGGGATGGAGTTCCTTGAGTTTGGTCTTCACGCGCTCGATCACGTGCAGCGCGTTCTCGCCGTAGCGCATCACCACCGTGCCGCCCACCGCCTCGCCTTCGCCGTCGAGCTCGGCGACGCCGCGCCGGATGTCGGGCCCGAACGAGACCGTGCCGATGTCGGCGATGCGGATGGGCGTGCCGCTGCGGCGATCGGCGCCGAGGGCGACTTGCCGCAGATCGTCGAGGTTCTGCACGTAACCGCGCCCGCGCACGAAATACTCGCGCCCCGACATCTCGATCACCCGCCCGCCCACGTCCGAGTTGCTGCGGCGGATGGCGCCGGTGACGTCGGCAAGCGAGAGTCCGTAGGCGTGAAGCCGGGTCGGATCCACCTCGACCTGGTACTGGCGCTGGTAGCCACCGACCGACGCCACCTCCGCCACGCCTGGCACGCTCGCCAGCGCGTAGCGCAGGTGGAAGTCCTGGAACGTGCGCAGGTCGGCGAGGTCGTGGCGGCCGCTCTTGTCCACCAGCGCGTACTGGAACACCCAGCCCACCGACGTGGCGTCGGGGCCCAGCACCGGGTTGGCGCCTTCGGGCAGACGCGAGCGGATGGTATTCATGTACTCCAGCACCCGGCTGCGCGCCCAGTAGAGGTCGGTGCCCTCCTCGAAGATGACGTAGATGAAGCTCATCCCGAACATCGACTGACCGCGCACCGCCTGCACCTTTGGCGCCGCGAGCAGCGAGGAGACCAGCGGATAGGTCACCTGGTCCTCGACCAGGTCGGGGCTGCGTTCCATCCATTCGGTGAAGATGATGACCTGCGGGTCCGAGAGATCGGGGATGGCGTCGAGCGGCACGCTGCGCACCGCGATCAGCGAACCCACCACCGCGAAGGCGGTGAACACGAACACCAGCACCCGATGGGTGGCGCAGTATTCGATGATCTTGCCGACCATGCCTTGCCTCAGTGCTGGTGACCGGCCTGGGGCTGCTTGCCCATGCCGGCGATCGCCGCCTTGAGGCGGCTCTCGGAGTCGATCAGGAACGAGGCGCTCGCCACCACCGTGTCGCCCGCGGCGAGACCTTTCAGGATCTGCACCCGGTCACCGTCCTGCGTGCCGGTCCACACCATGCGCGGCTCGAAGTGGCCGTCGCTGCGGGCGAGGAACACGTACTTGTGCTCGCCGGTGTTGACCACCGCTTCGCCCGGCACCACCAGCGCCGTGCCCCCGCGCCCCACCACGCGCACGCGCCCGTACATCCCGGGCTTGAGCGCGCCCCCGGCGTTCTCCAGCGACAGGCGCACCTTCAGCGTGCGGGTCTCGCTCGAGACGGTCGGATAGACGAACTCGATCCGGCCCGAAAGCTCGCGCCCCGGCATGGCGTCGGTGGTGAACGTGGCGCGGTCGCCCACGCGCACGCGCGTGATGTCCATTTCGTAGAGGTCGGCGAGCACCCACACGCGCGAAAGGTCCGCGAGGGTGAAGAGCGGCACGTCGGCCGCGACGTACTGCCCCTGGGTGACGTTGCGCTCGAGCACCGTGCCGTTCACCGTCGAGCGCAGCGTGAGCCGCGGGATGGCGACCGGCACACGGCTCAGGCGCGCGATCTCCTCGGGCGGCACTCCGAGCAGCGTGAGCCGGGTGAGGGCCGACGCGGCGCCGTCGGCGTCATGGGCCAAGCCCGCGTGCGAGCCGGTCGAATCGGGTTGATGATGCGCCCGCGCCTCGATGAGGTACTCCTGCTCGCTCTGGTAGAGCTCGGGGCTGTATAGAGTGAGCAGTGGCTGACCCGCGCTAACCGTTTCGCCGGTGCGGTTGACGAACAACTCCTCGACCCAGCCCGCCACACGGATCTGGACGCGCTTGAGCCGCGACTCGTCCGGCGTGACGAAGCCGACCAGATCCAGCCGCCCGCCGACCGGGCGCTTCTCCACCACCGCTGTGCGGACGCCGATGAGCTGGACCCGCTCTGGCGAAATGCGCACCGAGGTGAGTCCGGGTACGTCGCCGACGGTGGCGGTCTGCCCGGCCGCGACACCACCCGCCGGGATCGGCTCCAGCGTCATGCCGCAGATCGGACACTCGCCCTTGCGATCGGACGTGTAGGTCGGATGCATCGGGCAGTGGTAGCGCGCCTGCTTCTGCCCCTTTGAGGTCGCGGACTGTCGCATCGAGACGACGTAGCTGCCGACGCTCAGGACCGCGAGCACCAGCAGGCCGGCGAACAGCACCCAGCGCAGGATGTTCATGGCGTGCGCCCCGGGCGGGGGCTGGTGGACGGGCGCCGGTGGTTCGGGTGATGCGGGCGCGCCGACGCCCCTGTCGGGCACGCGCGGCGTGACGTTCTGGTCGGTCATCGTTCGCTCCTGGTGCCTGGCAGCGCGACCCCCAACAGATCCGCGCGTCCGGTGAGGGAAACCAGCCGTGCCTCGGCGCGCGCGAGCTCCTGACGGGCTCGCACCAGCGCGATCTCCTCGGCGTACAGCGCATGCGTGGACTCGAAGACCCGCCACAGGTCGGTGGTCCCCGCGCGATACGAGGTCCACGAGGCTTCCACCGCCCGATGCTGGGTCGCGATGACCGTGTCCGCCAGCAGGCTCACCATGCGCCGGGCCCCCACAGCGCCCGCGTGCGCGGACGCCACCTGCCGGCGCAGCTCCAGCTCGACGCCCCGGCGTTCCGCTTCGCTCGCGCGCGCCATGGCGTCCATCTCGGCCCCCTCGGAGAACTCGCGGGCGCCGGCGAAGATCGGCAGCATGAAACCCACCATCGCGTTGAACATGTTGTCCTGCTCGATCCCGCCCTCGAGCGTGCCGCGCCGCCCGTACGAAGCGCGCAGCTCGAGATCGGGCCACGCCATGCGGCGCGCGGCACGCGCGGAGAAGCGGTAGCGGTTCACCTGGGCGTCCATCTCGCGCAGGCGCGGATGGCTCGGG
>CAYONG010000048.1:0-4967 GCA_964405235.1 uncultured bacterium
CCAGTGCCGCGGCGTCGGCCGCGTTCTGCAGCTCGGTCCGCGTGGCCATGACCTTGGCCACGTCGATCCCGAGGGCGACGAAGCCCAGCATCATGAGCATGAAGAACGCGGACCAGATGATGACGACGCCGCGCTGGTTACGGTGAACGGCTTTACGGGGGGGGGTCATGACGTTTCCTGTGGTGTCGGCTTCCCTGGCCTAGTTCTTCCGGTCGGTCGGAAGCGCTGGCAGGTTCGCTGCCGCCGTCTCCACCAGCTCAGGTGAGACCACGACCAGCAGGTCGCGTTCCACGTTCTCGGTGCGGGTGTTGGTGAAGAAGAAGCCCAGGATCGGGATATGGCCCAGCACCGGGATCCGCTTCACCGACTTCACCTTTTCCATCTGCTTCAAGCCGCCGATCACCAGGTGCTCGCCGGCGTTCAGGTTCACGGTCGTCGAGGCCTTGCGGCTGATCAGCGTCGGCACGACGAAGCCCGAGAGCGTGAGCGCGTTGCTGAAGTCGATCTGGCTGACCTCCGGGGCTACGTTGAGGGTGATGCTGTTGTTCTCTTCGACGGTCGGGGTGAAGCTGATCTTCACGCCGAACTCCTTCCACTGGATCGTCACGGCCGTGCCACCGGTCGATGACGCTCCGCTGGCGATCGGGATGGCGATCTCGCCGCCCGCCAGGAACGAGGCCTTCTCGCCGCTGCGGGCCATCAGGGTGGAGTTGGCGAGCGTCCGCAGATCACCCGCCTCTTCCAGCGCCTTCCACTCCGTCTGCAGGAACCTGTGGGGGGCACGCCCAAAGTGGAGGAACCCGTCGGTGGCGGGACCGACCCCGAGCGGGATCGACGGCGCGGAGACCTTGGTCGTGTAGAGACCTCCCTGCCAGAACCCACCGCTGCCGTCGTGCTCGCCGTGAAAGTCGAACCCGATCTCGCGCTGGGCCGAGTTGTTCACCTCGGCCACGCGCACGTGCAGAGCCACCTGCTTGTTGCCGTTCGGGACGTACACTTCCACATCGTAGACCTTGTAGCGGGCACCCTCGTTGTAGACGACCAGGGTCGTGATCCCCACCGACTTGGCGTTGACCACCACGGTCTTGGCCGAGCCGACCGCCGCGTCGGCGATCTTGGGCTCGGCGATCGCCACGGTGCGGACGTCTTCGGTCGAGCTGACCACCTCGCCGCGACCCACCGGAATGCGGATCCTCTCCCGACCCTGTGCGCCCGCCACGGCCACCAAGACCACCAGGGCTGCCATCACCCCCAAGCCCGACCTCATCGCCGATTTCATCTTCCGTGAGAACATCGTCTCCTCCTGGTATTGAAGCTTGCCGTCCCTGCGGATGAGGTCAGTTGCCGGTGCTATCGTCGACGGCGGGGGTCGTGGTGATTGCTGCACCCTTGATGACACGGACGTTCACCGGCGGCGCCGGGCGGGAGTAGGCCACCTGAGCGGGCGGCGTGCTGGCGGCGCGTCTCACGCCCGACGCCTGGCGGGTCGCCATGGCCTTCCGGTCGAGCATCTCTCGGGTCGAGAGCGACGCCACGTTGAGCACTTCCTGATCGTCCGGGTTGCGGAGCACCAGGTGGATCGTGCCCTCGTGCAGCGCCAGCGCCAACGTCTCGGCGCCGTCGGGATTCACGAGCAGCGTCACGCTCTGCACCGTGATCGGCTTGTTGTCCTTCTGCTCGGTCTTTTGCCCGGCGGCGAGCACCTCGATGTTCTGGAGGACCGTGCGGGTGACCGCGTCTTCGTTGGCCCCGCGCCCGTCGACGGTCGTCAGCACGTCGACCCGGTCACCGGGAAGGACGAAGCCCGATACACCCGAGACGTTGTTCACGTCGAGGCTCGACGCGCGCATGGAGGGCCGCACCAGCATCGAGAGGCCGCCGCCCCGCGACGAGAGCTTGATCGCCGTCACGGGTTCGCGCGCGCTCATGAACACCTTGGTGGTCTGGCCGATGACCGAATCCATGTTCGCGAAGGCGCCCTCGGGCACGCTCTCCTTCGGGTACCGCACCGTCCGGAGCATCTCCTTGTCGAGCTTCACCCCGTAGGTCAGGTCGGTGACGGTGACGACCACGTTGCGGTAGTTGCGGTTGTGTTCGGTGGTGGCCTGGCTGGCCATCGAGGTCAAGCCGTAGTACCCGACGACGGCAGCCGCAACGCCCAGCACCCCTGCCACGATCATGAAGTTCTTGCCCTTGGTCGCCGTCACGGTCTCATCCTCCGTACTACGAAGAACCCTCGTTCCGCATGACGGCCTCGCCGGTCAGCGACATGGGGTTGGTGAAGTTGGCCCCGAACAGATTGAAGACTCCGGGGAAGATCCAGTTGAACTCCGCCGTCACGGTCACCTTGACCTGGCGCGACGCGTCCGGCCCGTTGATCGCCAGCTGACTGATGGTCACGTTCGCGGCGTTCGCCACCTGGAGCACGCGGTCACGGACCAGGGCGCTGTCGGCGGACGATGACACCGCCCGTAGCCGCACCCCTTCCCGCGCCGCCTGGGCCACGACGTTCTTGACGAAGAACGCGCGCCCGAAGTCCACTGCGGCCACGGTCATGACCAGCAGCATCGGTAGGACGAGCGTGAATTCGATGAGCGCGGTACCGCGCTGGGCCTTGCGGCCCTTGTCGTTGTGCATGGAGGAAAGTGGCATGACATAGTCCTTATCGGACCTCACGGTCGAAACCATAAGGCGAATGTTGAGCCCGCCAAGACCGCAAGGGCGAAGGGAAAACGGACCCCGGTGGTCACCGGGGGCACCACCGAACTTCGAGCAAGTGCTGCGGCACCGATCATGGCCGCGCCGGCCAGCGCCTGGCGGAGCATCCCGCGGCGCAGGGCGACGATCAGCGAGATCACCCCGCCCATGACGAGCGAGGCGAGGACGCCGATCAGACCCTGAGGCCAGGCCAACCAGGCCCCGACGGCGGCCATCAACTTCACGTCGCCGGCGCCCATCCAGCGGAAGAGCCAGCCCGGGAACAACACGCCCCCCGCGACGGCCATGCCATAGAGCGAGGACTTCAAGCCTTCGGTGCCCCCCAGGGCGCCGTGAACAGCGAGTCCCAGCAGCAGTGCCGGGAAGGTGAGGCGGTTCGGGATGGTCCTCGTCCGAACGTCCGCCCGGGCGGCTACGGTCACCAAGACGATGACCGGCGCAGCAACCCAGAGCGGGACGTTCATGGAGGAAATGGCAGCTGTTCTGGTGATCCTAGTTCGCGTCCAACGCGTCCTTGGCCTTCACGAACGCATTGACCAGCGAGCCCTTGATCCCGATCGGATCGAGGATGATCGTCACAAGGGCGACCGCGGCGACGAAAGCCGCCAGAAGGCCGTACTCGATCAGATCTTCGCCATTCTCATCGTTAACGAAGTTGCGGATCATGTTCATCATGGTGACTCAGCTCCTCTGCAGGGGATCTGAACATCCCGGCGCCTTGCCGGGGTGGATACTCGGCCGCCGCTCTCGCGAGGACCTCACCGCAGTAGCCGGGTGTCCCCAAGCGCCGGGACTTCATGTCGCGTCCCATTCGCCCTTGCCGCGGCGTGCCGTGTGCCGAAGCGGAAGTGCAAGAGTGCTGCCAATACACTCTTAGGACTGGTCGAGCATTCGCATCTGCCCATGCCAGAACGCTCTCCGGCGCCGGAGATGGTTCGGCGCACGCCGATGTGACCGTCTCTGCGGGCGCGTTCGGGGGCGACCATCGGGGGGTATCGCTCGCCCGGGGGGCGAATTGGCCCACGCGTTCCGTTGCAGGTTGCATGCGGCCCCGTGCGCACGGACCGGTCGTGCCGTGCGGGCCCAACGGGCCGGGGCGCAGTTGGTGATCCCCAAGCCATTCAGCATCGAGGACATCGAGGGGGTCGTGCGGCTGGCGGCGGATCGCCAGCGGAGGCAGGCGGCGTAGGGCGCCCCGTTCACGCGCCCAGGTAGGCCTTCTTCACGTCCTCGTTCTGGAGCAGGCGCGCCGCCTGGTCCTCGAGCTTGACCCGTCCCGTCTCAAGCACGTAGCCACGGCCCGCGATCGAGAGCGCCATGTGCGCGTTCTGCTCGACCAGGAGCACCGTCACTCCGCCGCGGTTGATTTCGAGGATGGTGCGAAAGATCTCGCGCACCAGCAGCGGCGCCAGGCCGAGCGAGGGCTCATCGAGCAGGAGCAGGCGCGGGCTGGACATCAACGCCCGGCCGATCGCCAGCATCTGCTGCTCCCCGCCCGAGAGCGTCCCGGACGTCTGACGGCGGCGTTCGAGCAGGCGCGGGAACAACGTGAATACGGCCTCGCGGTCCTTATTGATCGCCGCACGGTCCCGTCGCCGGTATGCGCCCAGTTCGAGGTTTTCCTCGACCGTCATGTTGGCGAACACCATCCGCCCCTCCGGCGACTGGGAGATCCCGAGGCCGACGATGTCGTGCGGCGGCATACGGGTGATGTCGCGCCCCTCGAATGTGACCCGGCCCGTACGGGATGGCACCAGCCCCGAGATCGACCTCAACAGCGTTGTCTTGCCGGCGCCATTGGCCCCGATCAGCGTGACGACCTCGCCCGCCTCCGCCCGCAGCGTCACCCCCTTCAGGGCATGGACCGCCCCGTAGTAGACGTCGAGCGCTTCGACCTTCAGCATCGTTCAGACCCCGGGCGCCAGGTCGGCATGGACTTCCTCGCCCAGGTAGGCCTCGATCACCTTGGGATTCGTGCGGATGGCGGCCGGCGTGCCCTCGGCGATCTTGATCCCGTAGTCGAGCACCACGATGCGCTCGCAGATGCCCATCACCACCCGCATGTCGTGCTCGATGAGCAGGACCGTCACCTCGAAGCGCCGGCGGATCTCGACGATGAGATGCATGAGCGCCTCGCTCTCCTGCGGGTTGAGCCCGGCGGCCGGCTCATCGAGCAGGAGCAGGCGGGGCCGGCCGGCCAGGGCGCGGGCGATCTCCAGGCGCCGCTGCTGGCCGTAGGGCAGCTCGCC
>CAYONG010000049.1:0-4358 GCA_964405235.1 uncultured bacterium
ACTGCGAATGTAACGCTGGCGCTCGAGCTCGACGGAGCCCAGCGTGAACGTCCACTCGGGCGCCTCGGCGTGCAGTGACTTCAGCAGCACCTCCTCGAACGCGGCCGGCGTGCCGGGGCTCACGCGGATCACGTAGATCGAAGGAGCCCATCCGCGTTCGGGATCCGTCATCGACTGAGGCTGGAACGCAGCGTAGGGCGTGTCGGCAAACTCGCCCGCCTTGCGATAACTGCGGATCACGCCCACGACTCGGCGCACCTGCCAGCCCTTGTCGGGAGTGTTGAGTTGTCCCTCGCGGTAGCTGTCGATGGTACGGCCAATCGGATTGTCGCGCCCGAACAGACGCCGGGCAAGGTCCTGCGTGATGACGTGGGGCGTGAATGCGAGTGCCTCGTCGCCGGGTTCGAGCCATCGGCCCGCGACCAGTTCGAGCTTGAGTGCATCAAGCGACGCGGGGGTCGTCGGGCTCGAGAGGTATTGAAGCAGGCTCCCGTCGGCGAGTGTGATCCCGGATCTGCTCATGCTCCCGGAGTACGGAGCATTGGTCAGGGGCGCGGCCGCTTCGACGTATGGCATACCGTTCATGGTCGCGAGCAGGCGCTGTGACGTGGCCAGGGAGCGCGCGTTCGCCGTACGGTCGTCCATCATGGTCTGCGGGATGTTGACCTCGACTGTCCACACATTGTGATAATCGAAACCGAGCGGGAGGCGCCAGTTCGTCGCGTAGTAGGCGACGACGCCGAAGATGGCGCACAGGACCAGGAAGCTGATGAGAATCTCGGCCAGAATCAGGCTGTTCGCCCGCCTCCGATTCCACACCAGCTTGAGGTAGTGACCGATCATCGCTGACCCCCTCGCAGAGCCTCGACGGGATCGAGCCTCGCCATTCGCCACGCCGGATAAACACCCGAGAGTACGCCGAAGCCGACTGCCAGTCCGAGCCCGTAGAGGAAGATCCGCGCGTTCATGCGGAAGTCCGCGTTCGGGATCACGCCGCTGCCGTTGATCAGGTGCAGCGCCCACAGCGACAGCACGAGCCCGATCGCGCCTCCGATCACCGACAGCACGATGTTCTCGACCATGAACTGGCCGACCAGGTGGCCGGTCGAGGCGCCGAACGCCTTGCGCACCCCGATCTCGGAGACGCGCTCGAAGATGCGGCTGATGTTCAGATTCACCAGGTTGATCGCCGGCAGCAGCATGAACAGCAGAGTCAACAGGGCGAGCACGCCGATGAACAGGCCGGTCCTTGGCCGGTCGTTCGTGGTGCCCACGGTCTCAGCCGCGACCTCTTCGAGACGGGTGCGCGGAGAGCCCGACATGCTGCTGTAGCGCGCGGGTTCGTTCATCACGACATGCGGTAGTCGTGCCGCGAATTCGGTCCGGATGGCGCCGAAGTTGCGCGGCGAGTCGGCGAGCAGCATGGCCCTGAAGTCCCCCATCAGGCCGGTCTTCCAGCGGTCGGTCGGCAAGGTCGTCAATGGTGCCCAGATGTCGGCGTACGCACTGGCGCGAATACGCGGGACATCGCGCACCACACCGATCACCCTGAAACTCAGCCCCTGGGTCTCGAAGGACTGGCCCACCGCGGCACCGTCGCCGAACAGGTTGCGCGCGGCAGATTCGCTGAGCACGGTCACGCGACTGCCGTCGGCAACCTCGGCCTCGCCGTAGGCATGGCCGTCGACGAACGCGAAGTCGAGGATGGACCAGTACTCCGCGTCGGTGCGGCGCAACTGGGACACGATCTTCTCACCGGCCACGAAACTGGCGGTGGACTGGGTCTCGGTGAATATCGACATGCGCTCGACGTGGGGGATGTCCCGACAATAGCGGTCGAGGAATCCGTACCCCGGACTTCCTGTCCACTCGTTCTCCGCGCCGCGCATGGCCATGGAGGTCACATGCAGGGTCCGATCCAGCCGAACCTCGGGCGCCAGCGGCGAGAGGGAGTGGTCCAGCATCGCCGAGGCGATCACCAATGCCAGCAGTGTCAGGCTGGTTCCGAACAGGCTCACGAACGTGAAGAACTTGCGGCGCAACAGGACCTTGCAGGCGAGCTTCAGGTAGTTGGTCAGCATGGCCCCCTCATTCGACCTGGCGGCCGTCGAACAGCCGCACGATCCGGGCCGTCCGAGAGGCAAGTCTCTGATCGTGGGTCACCATGACGATGGTGCTCCCCGCCCGGTTGAGTTCCTCGAGGATGGCGATGATCTCGTCGCCCATCTGGCTGTCGAGATTCCCGGTGGGCTCATCAGCGAGCAGGATGCTCGGGCGGCCGACGATCGCCCGCGCGATGGCGACACGCTGGCGCTGGCCCCCCGAGAGCTGCGATGGGAAGTGCGTGGTCCTCGCCGACAAGCCGACGCGCTCCAGCGCTTCCTGCGCCATGCCGCGGCGCTTCCCGGCCGGCAGGTGGCGATAGAGGAGCGGGATCTCGACGTTGTCGAGTACGTTGAGGTCCTGGATCAGGTGAAACGTCTGGAACACGTAGCCGATGTCGCGGTTGCGCTTGGCCGCCAGATCACGGTCCGACAACGTGCCGACACTCTGCCCGCCGATCTCCACCGTGCCCTTGCTGGGCCGGTCGAGCAGTCCGATGACGTTGAGCAGCGTGCTCTTTCCCGAGCCCGAAGGTCCCATTACGCTCAGGAACTCGCGGGGCCGGACCTCGAGGTGGATCTGATTCAGCGCGACCGTTTCGATCCGGTCGGTGCGATGGATCTTCTCGACACCGGTCAGACGGATGGCCGCGTGTGCGGCGGGGCGAGGCGGTTCGACTCCTGCCGTGACGGCTTCGTGGCTCATCGTGCTCATCGGATACGAATCTCCTTCCTGTGGGCGTGGTCGCTCATATCGGACAGAATGATTTCGTCGCCTTCATCGAGGCCCTCGAGGATCTCGGTGCGTTCGAAGTTGGTGATGCCGAGGCTGACGCTCCGTCGCACGGCCCGGTTGCCGCGCAGGTGGAACAGCGCGTGGCCGCCGTCGATGGCGATGACGCTGCCACGCCGCACGGTGAGCGTCCCTTCCCGCCGCTCGCTGATGACGTGCACGTCGACCCGGAGGTTCGGCCGCAAGCGCGGATGATCGGCCTGCTTGAGGGCGACCTCCAGCCGCACGATGCCGTTATCCACCTTGGGATGGACCTTGGCCACGGTGCCCGGGAGGGACTCCTCGCCGAGTCGGACCGTGACCGGCTGGCCCACGCGGAGCTGTGCGGCGTGGACGTCCGAGATGGTGGCCTCCACCTTGAACGAGGAGAGGTCGGCGACCCGCGCCAGTTCGTCTCCCCGCGCCACCGCGACCCCTTCGCCGGTGAGTACCCAGGTGAGCACGCCGCCCCGCTCGCTCGCCGCGGATCCCTGGCGCAGGGCGCGCTCGGCATCGCGTCGTTCGCGGACCCGGATCTCGTGCTCGAGATCGAGTGCACGCAGGCGGACCGCGAGCCCGCGCTCTGCGTTCCGGGTTGCCGCGACCAGCAACTCGAGCTCGATGCGGCAGCGTTCGAGATCGCTGGCGCTCTTCCTTGCCTGGTCGGCACTGATCACGCCCGCGGCCGCCAGTTTGTGACTGCGCTGAGACTCGAACGACAGCGATTCCAACTCGAGCTTCTTGATCGCCGCCTGCCCGGTCAGCTCGCTCAGTCGGTTCTCGAGCTCGACGCGAGCCTGTGCGCGCTCGTTGTCCTTGAGCGCGACCTGGCGCTCCAGCCGCTCCACGAGCAGGCGCGCTTCGCCCTGATCGAGGCTCAAGATCGGCTCCCCGGCGGCCACGGTGTCGCCGGGCTGATGGAGCGTCCTCAAAACACGCGACGGTCCCGGGCAGGTGACGACGAACTCGTGCTCGGGAAGCACCAACCCCGACGCCGTGAGCGCCGCATCGATCGCGCCACGCTCGACGACGGCGGTGCGGATCTGGGCACGCGGGAGGGACGGAGTCACCCAGCCGGGTAGGATCATGGCGAGGGCGAGCAGGGCGCCAGCCCCCAGGATCCATGCCAGGTAGCGGCGGCGCGCCTGCAGCAGGAGCTCACGGGCGGGGATCGGGCGGTCCATGCAGCCTTCTCAGGGCAAGCGGGATGCCACCACCGTTCGTTGTGCGCAAAGCGCTTACGCCGGCGGAGCAGAGAGGAATCGTCCGCTCCCGTGCGGCACTGTTCGGAAGCGGACGATTCCTCCGGGTCGGTGGGACTCGCGGGAATCCGGTAGAGTGCGCCGATGCCCCTGACCCCCGGCACCCGCCTCGGCCCCTTCGAGATCGTCGCCCCGCTCGGTGCTGGCGGCATGGGGGAGGTGTACCGGGCGAAGGACGCGCGTCTCGGCCGCGATGTCGCGATCAAAGTGCTGCCCCAGCAC
>CAYONG010000050.1:0-45653 GCA_964405235.1 uncultured bacterium
CCGCGTGGTCCGGGTCCGCGAACGTGGCGGGCGGGCAGTACGCGGTGGCGCCACGCGCGCGGGACCCTGGGAATCCGTCGAAGTGGAGCGAGAGCACCAGGTCGGCGTCGGAGCGATTGGCGATCTCCGCGCGCTGGTCGGCGGTGAGATCGCGATCGTCGTGCCGGGTGAGGATCACGCGCGATGAGAGTCGCCGCTCCAGCTCCACCTTGAGCAGCCGCGCCAGCTCCAGCGACAGATCCTTCTCGATCGCATGGCCCGCGATCACGCCCGGATCGCTGCCGCCATGCCCCGGATCGAGCACGACGACCCGGAGCACACGCCGCCCGGCGGGACCCTCGGGCGCAAACGGCTCGACCCCGGGCGCGGCATCGGTCGACAGCTCCAGCACCAGGCGCCGGCGCTCGGAAGTCTGGACCAGCCGAAAGCCCGCCGCCTCACGCGCGATGCGACACTCGAAGGCGCTGCCGCCGACCACCGAGATGGGACGCAGCGAGCGCAGCAGACCGCCCGCCGGCAGGCTCTCGGGCAACCCGCCGGTGAAGAGCCCGCCGAAGCGGATACGGAAGTGGTCGCGCGATCGCGCCACTACCACCGCCGCCTCGGGATCGTCGGCCGGGAAGCTGAGCCGGGTCACCCCGGGCTGGATCGAGATGGTCGGCGTCCCGACGCCGCCGCTCGCCGGAAGCACCAGGACGCGGTCGCGTCGCGCGTCGAAGTAGAGCCGCACCAGCGTCGAATCGGACGGCAGCGAGTCCACGAGCATCGCCGGGATCTGGAGCTCGCCGCGCAACGAACGCACCGGCACCGGCAACCAGAGCGTCGTCTCGTCCACCACGACGAACGGATTGTCCACCGTGAACGTGATGCTGTGGCGTCCACTGCGCAGCACCAGCTTGCGTGCGTCCGTCCGCCAGAACTTGGTGGCGTCGAGCAGCCGGGCCAGATCGTTGACCGCGATGTAGGGCTCGCCCTCGATGCGGCGCACCGGGGCGGCATCCGGCCCCTCGCCGCGCGGCACCGAGCGCCAGTCGGCGCTCGCGTATGGCGCCAGCGCCGCGATCACCACGAGCAGCGCGGCCGTCACCGCCCTCCAAACTCCGCCGCGCCCCGTGCCCGATCTCACTCGCCGCGCTCCCCGGCACGATGGGCGCGCTGGATCTCGCGACGCGCATCGGCCTCGGCGATCGCCTGCCGCTTGTCGTGCGTCTTCTTGCCCTTACCCACGCCGAGCAGCAGCTTGGCGTAGCCGCGGGAGAAGTAGAGTTTGAGGGGGACGATGGTCTGCCCCTTCTGCGACACCGCCTTCTCGAGCTTGGCGATCTCGGTGCGGTGAAGCAACAGCTTGCGGCGCCGGGTGGGCTCCAGGTTCCAGCGGTTGCCCTGCAGGTAGGGCGGGATGTGCAACTGCAGCACCCAGGCCTCGCCGTGCTCTACCGTGGCGAAGGCCTCGCCCAGGCTCGCCTTGCCCTGGCGCAGGCTCTTCACCTCGGTGCCCGCCAGCACCAGGCCTGCTTCGACCGTGTCGAGGATGAAATAGTCATGGCTCGCCCGGCGGTTCTGCGCGATCAGGCGATCGGGAGAGTCGGGTTCGCGCGCCATGGGTCGGTGGGTTCTCGGGCCCCAGGGTGCCGTCGTGACGGGCCGGACGGGGGCGGCGCCCCGCTGGGATGACGACGAATGGTGCGGAAGGGGGGATTTGAACCCCCACACCCTTGCGGGCGCTAGACCCTGAATCTAGTGCGTCTGCCAGTTCCGCCACTTCCGCACGAAGCCGGTCGCGGACTATACGGGGGAGTTCGCCGGGGCGTCAACGCCGAGGTCGGGCCACGCCCGTCGCCGCAGCAGCGGAACCTGCTGCGGCGCTCGGAGACTGCGTCCCTCCCCCCGCGAGAGCCACGCACCCGCCTGCCGCAAGCACGAGAACGAGCGGCATGAGCGGATAGAGGTAGCGCGACCAGAGGTTCGACACCGACCAATAGACCAGCACATGGAGGCTGAGGATTCCGCCCAGGAGCATGAGGGGTCGGCCGTTGGCTCGTCGATTCCACAACCCGACCAGGGCGAGGGCGAGGATCACAGCCTGCATCGCAAATGGCCAACTACCCACCCGGACTGGAGGGCCCGAGAAGGTGAACGGCGTCGTGAGCGCCTGCCCCAGCATGCGCGCGCGGGCGAGTTGAAGCCTCACGAGGTCGCCGGCCGACATGCGCGGGGCATTGGCCTTGACCTGGGCGGCGATCCACTCCGCGTAGCGGTGGTCGTCGTTTCCCGTGATTCCGGGCCGCGCGGTCTGCGCGTAGGCCGCCATGGGGACGGGGAGCCCCCGCAGGGTCAGATCTCCCTGGATCCCCGGCAGGCTCGCGGCCGAAGTGGTCGGCACGAAGGCGCCGTAGAGCCGGCGGTTGCGGATCACCCACGGCGATATCAGCAGGCCGAAGGCGAGTCCCGAGAGCGCAAAGCGGACGCAGAGGGGTCCGATCGCCATGCGCGGCAATGACCGGCGCAGCCAACGATACCCTTCGAACGCGACCAGCCCCACCGGCGAGATCGCGGCAACCGGTCGGACGTAGACGGCCGCCGCGGTGGCCACCCCGACGAGCGCGTAGGCGAACAGGCTTCTGGATCGCGTCGCCCGGACCATTAGCGCCACCTGCCCGGTGAACATCAGGGCGAAGACCGTCTCGGTGAGCAGGTACTGGGTCGTCCAGACGTTGGGCGGATAGAGGGCGTTGAGCGCCAGGGCGACCCAGCCCGCGGGCGGACCGATCATCCGGCGAGCGATCCAGAAGCAGAGCGCCACCGTGAGTGAGCTCAGGAGGGCCTGCGTCAGGCGGACGGGGCGATAGCGCTCGGGTCCGGCGCCGAAGATCCGATAGAGGCCCGCGACGAAACCCGGGTAACCCGGCATGGCCCACGCATTCGCGGGCCGCTCGAGAAACGTGGGCCAGGCGTCCTCACGGAACACATCGTCGTGCCAGAGGTCGCTGCCGACTGGGAATGCGTAGGACCCCGTGGAGATCAGGCGCCGCGCGGCGGCGTCGTAGCCCGATGCGTCCGAACGCACCGGCAGCGGCTGTACGAGCGCGAGGTAGACCAGGCGGACGGCGAGCGTCAGCCCCAGCCCGAGGACGAGAGCCAACCGCTCGCGTCCGGTCATGCGCGGCGGATGATCGGGTCGACGGCAGCTTCCCAGGGTGCGGACCTGGCGGCCGTCACCGCACGGCCTCCGGAACACCGACCGGCGTCCGCCGGCTCACACTCAACGCACCCGCACCGGCTGGCCGGGAAAGCGGAAGACGAAGTTGTTCGCGTACTCGCGGCTCTCCGGCGCCCCGTGGCGCGCCAGGTCGAACTCCTTGAGTGACCGCAGGCCCTTGCGCGTGAAGAACGCACCCTGGTAGCCCAACCCCTCGAGGAACGTGAAGGCGTCGCGCCGATCCCCCTGGCGGTGGTGGCGGTCCTCGCTCTCGAACAGGAGGATCGGCTGGTACTTGCGCAGCAGGCGCTCGCCGCCGCGGAAGACATCGTACTCGTGGCCTTCGACGTCGCACTTGATGAGCCGGATGGGCGTGTCGGCGCCGAAGAAGTCATCCAGGGTGGTCACCCCGACGAGATAGAGGATGTGCGGACCCTTGATCAGACCGGACTCGAGCGTGGCCGCGGGGCTGGGGCCGCCCTCCGGGACCGCGAGCGTCATCTCGCCGCGCCGCGACGACAGCGCCAGGTTCACGACCTCGAGACGCTCGAGCGGGACCGCGGTCTTCATCCGCTCCAGGTAGCCCGCCATCGCCTTCTGGGGCTCGAAGCAGATCACCCGCCCGTGCGGCCCGACCGCCTGGTGCATCCAGTAGGCGTAGGCGCCCTTGTGCGCGCCGACGTCCACCACGGTGTCGCCCGGCGAGAGATGCTTCCGCATGAAGCGGATCTCGTGCCGGTCGTGGCGCAGGCGATAGCGCCATGCGCGGTACTTCATGCGAAGGGCTTCGCGGAGGATCATGTGCGTGGCCTCCGACGGCGGTGAAACCCCGGAGTGCTGCCGCTCAGCTCAACTCCGTGCCCGTTTGCGCTGGATGACGCGCTCCGCCGCCGCGACAATGTCCTTGGCGCGCAGCCCAAACGCATCCATCAGTTCGGCGGGTTTGCCCGACTGGCCGAACCGGTCGTGCACCGCCACCAGCTCCATTGGCACCGGGCAAGTCTGGACGACCACCTCGGAGACCGCCCCGCCCAGGCCGCCGTTCACCTGGTGCTCCTCGGCGGTGACGATCGCGCCGGTCTCGCGCGCGCAGCGCTCGATCAGCGCGCGGTCGAGCGGCTTGGGGGTGTGGAGGTCCACGACCCGGGCGCTGATGCCCCTGGTCGCCAGTCCCTCGCGGGCGCGCAGCGACTCGTAGACCATGACGCCGCAGGCGAGGATGGACAGGTCGGTCCCCTCGGCGAACACCTCGCCCTTGCCGAGCGTGAACGGCGTGTCCTTGTCGGTCACCACCGGTACGTCCTCGCGGCCAAATCGGATGTAAACCGGACCGGCGTGCCTGGCCGCCGCGAGGGTGGCCTTGTAGGTCTCCCAGAAGTCGCAGGGCACGACGATGCTCATGTTGGGGATCGAGCGGACGATGCTGATCTCCTCCATCGCCTGGTGGGTGGCGCCGTCGGGACCCACCGAGATGCCGCCGTGGGCGCCGCCAATCTTCACGTTCAGGTTGGAGTAGGCGACCGTGACCCGCATCTGGTCGGCGGAGCGGCATGATGCGAACGCGCCGTAGGTGGCGAGGAACGGGATCTTTCCCATCGCGGCGAGCCCGGCGGCCACGCACATCATGTTCTGCTCGGCGATGCCCACCTGGATGAAGCGCTCGGGGAAGCGCTCGGCGAAGTAATGGACCATGGTGGATTCGCTCAGGTCGCCGACCAACACGACGATGCGAGGATCCTGTTCGCCCAGATCGACGAGCGCGCGCCCGAAACCCTCGCGCGTCTTCTTCATCTCGACCTTCTCGGGCAGTGCAATGGCCACGGTCATCGTGATCGCCTCAGTGGGCCAGCAGGCGCGCCGACCACTCGGCGTAGGAGGTGCCGAGTTCCTTGAGGGCGACCTCGGCCTGGTCCATCTTGGGCGGCTTGCCATGCCAGCGGTAATCGTCGGCCATGAACGAGACGCCCTGGCCCATCACGGTATGGGCGAGGATCACGCTGGGCTGCCCCCGGTGCTCGCGCGCGGCGGCGAACGCCCGCAGCAGCCCGGCGACGTCGTGGCCCTCGCACTCGATCACGTTCCAGTTGAACGAGCGCCACTTGTCGCCCAGCGGCTTGATCCCCATGATGTCCTGCACGTCGCCGTCGATCTGCTTGCGGTTGTAGTCGATGATGCCGCACACGTTGTCGAGCTTGTAATGGGCGGCGAACATGGACGCCTCCCAGACCTGACCCTCCTGCTGCTCACCGTCGCCCATGACGCAGTAGACCCGGCGCGGATTCTTGTCGATGCGCGACGCCATCGCCACCCCGCAGCAGACCGAGAGGCCCTGGCCCAGCGAGCCGGCCGACACTTCGATGCCCGGCGTGTCGAGCCTCGAGGGGTGCCCCTGCGCGTGGCCGTCGAAGGCGCGAAACTTCATCAGGTCCTGGAGTGGGAAGTAGCCGCGCTCGGCCATCAGGGAGTAGATGAGCGGCGTCACGTGGCCGATCGAGAAGTGCCAGTAATCGCGCTCGGGCCAGGTCGGGTCCGCGGGATCGATGTTCAGCTCGTTGAAGAACAGCACCGTCCCCAGCTCGGTCGAGGAGAGCGGCCCGCCCGAGTGCCCGGTCTGCGCCTTGGCGAGCAGGGTGATGATGTCGCGGCGGATTTGGAGCGCCTTGGCGGTCAGCAACTCCGCCGGCCAGGCCAGACGGCCGCGTGCGCTCGCAATCGAGAGCTCGTTGGCCGACACCGTGTTGGGGGTCAAACACTCCTCCTAAGGTCGGCAGGCACTGCCTCATCGAGGACGCCGAAGGTTACACGACGACCGGTGCGGAATCAACGCCGCACGGCCGGCGGATGCGCCTCCCGCGCGACCGTGCGGCGTCATGCGCCGCCCGATGACGACGTCACCGATAGACGGTCTTCATCCTGCCCCACGGCATGCGCACGATCGGCGTCGAGTCGCACCGGTTGGTCGCCGCCGGGGTCGGTGCGCAGCTGTTGCCGTTCGGCGGCGTGGCGCCGGTGTAGGGGTTGAGCGAGTCGAAGATCACCCACGCTCCGTCACCGTCCGGGGACCGGCCCACCGCGCGATCCGCGGCCGCCTCGTGGCTCAGGTAGGTGTAGCTGTCCACCAGTAGCGTCTCCGCGCCCGCCACCCGCCAGAGCAGCACCGAGTCGCCGGTGTTGGCGAGCGAGAGGCCGAAGGCCGGGAACCCGTTGGCCTGCTCCCAGGCATGGGCCTGTCCCCCGGTCACGAGGAGATGCCCGCCCGCCTCCACCAGGCCGGCGAGCGCCAGGCGCGGGATCGAGTCGCGATCGGTGATCAGGTACCCGGAGAGGTCGAGCGACGTGACGCCGGTGTTGACGAATTCGATCCACTCGTCGTCACGCGAGGAGAAGACACCGCTCCCGTCCCAGTCGCGGGCCGGACCCGCCATGAACTCGTTGAGGCGCAGCGGTCCATCGGCGCAGGCGGGCGTGGCGGCCGCGGGGATGTGGATCGGGAGCGCGAACAGGAGGCACAGGCACAGCGGAGCAAGACGCATGGTTCACCCATGTGGGGGCGGGATGTGGCGCGGGGACTGAGGGGCTTCCATTGCACGCGGCGTGCCATGAGGGCCGCGGCGAGGGAAGTGGCCGGCCCCGCCTTACCTCGAGCAAATGTCGGCGCGATCCACCAGACAGTCCACGACCACCATGTAATCGGGGCGGCGAACGTAAGTGGAATCATCGTCGTCGCCCCCCGTCCCACTCTGCATGCACAAGGCAGAAGACGCCGCTGCGGCGCATCCCGAACATCGTGCCGTCCGGGCCGTCGGCGTCGCACCCACTAACGCGCGATGCGAGCGCTCAGGAACTCGCGGAGCCAGGTGAGGGCGGTGCGGATGTTCTCGGTCGAGTTGGCGTAGGAAAAGCGCAGGAAGCCCTCCCCCGCCGAGCCGAACGCGGTGCCCGAAAGACACGCCACTCCGGCTTCCTCGAGGATGAGCTTTGCCAGTTCGCCGCTCTTGATCCCGGTGCCGGTGATGTTCGGGAACGCATAGAACGCGCCACGCGGCATGAAGCAGGATACCCCGGGCAGAGCGTTGAGCCCGGAGACGATGACCTCGCGCCGCACGCGGAACTCCTCGACCATCGCCAGCACCTCGGCCTGGCTCCCGGCCAGGGCCGCGTGGCCGGCCTTCTGCACGAAGGTCGCGGTGCACGAATTCGAGTTGGTCATCAGCCGTCCAACATGCTTCGCGAGCTGCTTCTCCATGATGCCGAACCCCAGCCGCCAACCGGTCATCGCGTAGGTCTTCGAGAACCCGTCGAGCACGATGGTGCGCTCGGCCATGCCTGGCAGCGAGGCGATCGAGAGGTGCTGCCCCTCGTACTGGATGCGGGCGTAGATCTCGTCGGAGAGGATGTGGAAGTCGTGCTTGCGCGCCAGCGCCGCGATCGCCTGCACGGTCGTGGGGCTGAGGACCGCGCCGGTCGGATTGTGCGGCGAGTTGAGTACCAGCAGCCGCGTGCGGCTCGTGATCTTGCTCTCGAGCTCCTGGATGTCGAGGTCGAAGCCGTTCTGCTCGCGCAGCACCAGCGGGATGGCGCGGGCGTTGAGGAAGTTGGCGACGGATTCGTAGATCGGGAATCCGGGATTCGGATAGAGGACCTCGTCCCCTTCCTCGAGCAGGGCGAGCATGGCGAAGAACATGATCGGCTTGCCCCCGGGCGTGACGACCACGTTGTCGGCATCGCACGGGATCTTGCGATCGCGACTCCACTGCTCGGCGATCAGCGCGCGGAACTCAGGGAGCCCCGCCGAGGGACCGTAATGGGTGAACCCGGCCTCGAGCGCCTCCGCGGCGGCCTTGCGGATGTAACGCGGGGTGTCAAAATCGGGCTCGCCGATCTCGAGGTGGATGACCTTCTTGCCCTGTGCTTCGAGCGCCTGCGCACGGGCGAGCACCTCGAAGGCGGTTTCGGTCCCCAGTCGGCTCAGGCGCTGCGCGAATCTCATCGGCCCATCCTCCCCTCTTGCATCGTCATTCGGGCGGCGCGCCCGCCGATTTCCGCAGGCGCGCGCGCCGGGTCCAGTCCAGTGTCCAATCGGGCCGCGCCCGCCGGTCGGGCGCGGTGTTCAGGTGGAGCGCGGCGCGCACGCGCCCGCCGGCGAACGGCCAGCGGGCTTCGATCCGCGTCCGCTCGCCCTCGCCAGAGACGGCGCGCAAGACCAACCGGTCGCTCTCCGCCTCGGGAAGATAAAGGCTCTCGCCCCGTCGCACCTTGTAGACGCTGTGGGCGACACCGAGACGTAGGCCGAGGGGCCCGCGCGCCTCGAGTCGCGCGCTGGTGACCGATCGCACCACCGCCCGCGCCCACGGCCGCTCGCCCCAGCTCTCGTGTCGGACCCCCAACGCCATCCCCCCCGTTCCCCCCCACCCCTCCCCCCACCACCCCTGCCGCATCCCATCGGCGCGGGGGCCGGAGGACGCGAACGGAGTAGCATCGCCGCGATCGCGGCGCGAGCCGCGCTGCTCCTCGAAGCCCACGGCGAGCGCTCCATGGTGGGCCAATGGACGCTCCACCGCAAGGCCAGCGCGGGCACCGGTGACGCCCGGCCGGAAGCGCCAGAGCGCCGCAAGCGTGCGCAGCCGCACGCCTCGCACCGGGCCTTCGAGTCCCGCCGCCATGGCCCGGGCCGGGCCCGGACGGCCCCTCTCGGCGAGGGAGGCGAACCCACCCGCGCCGGCACGCACGCGGCCGCTCGCGGTCCAGCCGCCAGCCGGGCCCTCTCGCGCGCCACCGTGCTGCCCCCCGGGCGCGCCACCGTGCCCCCCCCCGGGCGGACCCCCGGGCGAGGCCACGGGCGAGTCGCCGAGTGAGCCCCCGGGTGGGCCCGCAGGGGAGCGGTCCCCGTTGATCACGCGGCCGAGCGCGCGCTCCATCAGCACTTCGGCCCGCCAGCGTCCGGCGCGGTCCCACACCAGCTCCGCGTCGCCCGCGCCACGGGTGATGGCGAGCGAGGACTGGAGTTCGCTCCGCCCGTCGTAGAGCGCGCCGGCGGTCAGGGCTCCCCGGCGGACGCTGGCGCCCGCGAGACGGCGCCGGGAGAAGCGTCCGTAGAGCAGATCGAGACCGCCCTCCGTGCCCCGACGGAGCATCACGCCCTCGCCGGCCCGCCCGCGGAACGCGGCGGTGGGGCCGCGATCGAGCGCCTCGCGTTGCCACGGATCCCCCGCCGATCCCATCAGCAACCCCCTGCCCCAGCGCGGCGCCAGACGGCCGGCGGTAAAGGCCCCCAGCCCGCCACGGCCGTCGATCGAGCCGCCGGCGAGCGGATCTCCGCTGCCCTCGCGCACCGCACCGCTCAGATCGTCGCCGCTGAAACGCACGCGCCGCCGTCGGGCCGGGGCGCCTCCCGCCCGGCTCGCAGCGCCCACGCCGAGCTCGATGTCTCCCTCGGCGAGCGTGTCGGCCGGCTCGATCACGTAGTCCGTCCCCTCGGGGGCCTCGGGCGGCGGCTCGAGCGGTTGAGCAGACGCGGGCGCCCCGAGCGTGAGGGGCGCCAGGAGCAGGCCCACCATGATCGCTCTCATCGCCCGCCTCCCGCGCCGAGCGAGAGCCGCGCCGTCTCTCGGAGCACCGGATGGCTGTCCATCTGCGCGGCCACGCGCAGCCCGCGCACGCGCGCCGCGACCCCAAGCCCGCCGCGTAACGGCTGGTCTCGGGCGAACAGCCAGACATCGAGTGGTCCGGCCGTGGTCGCAAGGCCGGCCGCGCGTCCGCCGCGCGCGGCGCCGGTCACGCCCGAGCGGCTGAGCCACAACGTGACGCCGCCCAAGTCGGCCGCAGCGCCGATCTCGAGCGGCCGCGCGAGCGGCGGGGCCGCTCCGCGCGTCCACATCTGCGCGGCCGAGGCCCAGACGTGAATGACGTCGCTGGCTTCGATCCACGCGCCGCCACCGACCTCGACGCCGACCGCGGCGCCCCGCGCATCGAACCCGAAGGGCGAAGTGCGATCACGGCGGGAGACCACGCGAACGGACGCACCGCCGCGGTGGACGACTGCGCCCGCCACGCCCGCCAGCGCCGTCCATCCGATCTCCGGCTCGCCGGTCTGCGACAGGCCGAGGCCCGCGCGCACCTTGCGCCAGCCCGCTCCCGCCGCCAGGGAACGGGTCGCGAGTGCATCGAGTCCATGCCAGCGCGTCACACCGGCCTCCACCACCGGCGCCGCGGCCGCGGGGGGGAGCCCACGCTCAAACCAGCCGGCGATCGGGCCGGGTGGCCACACCGGCGCCGGCAGGTCGAAATCCTGGGCGGAGGCGGTCGAGGTGAGCGCGACGAGGAGAAGCGCCACAGCGCGCGCACATACCGGAACTACGCGCCGCTGCGCGCATACCGGACCTGTTCGCCGCTGCGCGCACACTGGAACCATTCGCCGCTGCGCGCATACCGGAACGATTCGCCGCCGCGCGCTCATGGCGTGCTCCCTTCGATCCGCACCGGCTGGGTCGCGGTGAGCGAGCCGCCGCCGCCTTCGGCGCGCGCGAGGAGCGCGAACAGATAGAGTCCGGGGGCCAGACCGGCCGCGCTCCACGATCGCTCGCCTCGCGAGGGGACCGCCGTCTCGTTCAGCACCTGCGCCACGCGCCGCCCGGCAAGATCGTAAAGCTCGATCACGATCCGCCCGCGCGGCCACGGCAGGTCCCAGCCAATGCGGGCGACCGTGGCGCCCCCAGCGCCCACGGCACCCAGACGCCGCGGGCTCACCAGGAAGCGCACCGCGAGCGGCGGCAGCGCGCGCGGCGGCGCCAGCGGACCGCCGAGCGGATCGGTCGCCGGGGACCACCCCCCGTCCGCGCGTCGCTCGAGCGGGACTCCCGAAGGCACGCCGGACGCCGAGTAGGGCACACGCTCGCACGGTGTCCCGTCGCTTTCGAGCAGCGTCACCACGTCCGCGATCCCGGTCGAGTCGTCACTGTTGTTGAGGCTGCTCCACGGCTTCACCTGCCACACACGCGACGCGTCAAGTGCCGGGAACCGCGCCAGCAGCGCGAGGCGGTCCTGTGCGAGGACGGCGAGGCTCTCGGCGGCGAGCGGGCCGCTCCCGCCGACCGGCAGGCCGGGCGCCCCGCGGCGGTCGCCGACGGTGAAGTCGGCGAGCGCGAGCGGCGCCACGCTCCGATTGCGCACCTCGACCCATTCCCCCTCGCCCTGGGCGGGATGGAACTGGATCTCGGTGACCTCGAGCGGGCCCGGTCCGACGCGAATCGAGAGCGAGTCGGCGTCGTTGACGGCGGACGCGTCGCCGGCAAGGCGCGCCCGCAGGCGCAGCACCCGCTTGCCCGCGGGGAGCCCGGGCAGCGGAATCGAGAATCGCGCCGTGTCGCCCGGCACGATCGCTCGGTCCACGAAGACCGACCCGAGCGGGAGCTCGTCCTGAGTACCCGACTCGGCGACCCGCACCTCGACCTCGCGCTCGGCGATCGACTCAGCGCCGCGATTCGCCACCACGCCGGTCACTCGGGCCGGGGTGTCGGCTGCGGGCTGCACGGGCTCGAGGGTCAGCGTCCCCGCGACCACCGCGACATCGCGCCCCGGTCGGTTGGCGGCGCCCGGCGAAGGGGTGGCGGCCGCGAAGTCCTGCGCGTTGCTCCCCAGGTCAGAGCCGTCGGGCGTGCGGGCGAGCGAAAGGCCCGAGGGGACGTCCGGCGCCGCGGCGCCACATGAATACTCCGCCGACGTGTGCGCGCCGTACCCCACCACCTCGGACGCCCCGTCGCCCCACACGATCCGCACCGCGTCGGGCCCGTTCTGGAGATCCAACTGGACTACGGCATCCGCCGCCGGCGCCACGTGCGCACCGCCGATAACGAAACGTGCGCCGGCGGCGATGGTGTCGAGGGCGGCGCCGACCCAGCGAAGCGTCCAGCGGCCGGGCCCCGCGCCGTCCCCGGCCTCGAGGCGGGCGCCCGCAAGGGAATACGGCGCCGGCGAGGGATTGAACAGCTCGACGAACTCGAACCCCGTGTCGTCGCCGGCCGCGTCGTAAAAGACCTCGGCGATGAGCGGATGTAAAGGTGGAGCACACAGCGCGAGGGCGATGAGCGGTGTCACGAATGCCGCGAAGAGCATGACGCTCTCCCGCGGGGGCGGGTGGATAGGGGGCGGTTCTTACCGGGGGCGGTTCCTACCGGGGCGGTTCCTACCGGGACGGGCGGGCCTCACGGCAATCCCCGCCGCCGGCGCCATGCCCACTCGATGCTCAGGCAACCGACGATCAGCGCGAACGCCCAGGGAGATTCCCACAGTCGGTGCGTCTCGGTGCGGCCGCGGGCGATCGCTCGCGCCGGCAGGGCACGCGCCCACCCGGCGGCCGCCGCCGCGGTGGTGGTGCTCCCTCCCGAGGCGGTGGCGATCGCGGCGAGCGTGGCGGAGTCGGGCTCGGCGCGCGCCTCCTCGAGACTCCAGCGATCCACCGCGAACTCGCTCGAGGCCCGCCCCAGCTCGATGCCTCCCCTGGTCGCGCGCACCGACACCCGGTAGCGGCCCGGGGAGGGGTCATCGAGCGTCGCGACGTAGGAGCCCGGGGTGCGGGGAGCGAACGTCAGCCGGGTGGCCCGCCCGGATTCGTCCTGCGCGTCGCCTTGCAGCGTCGCGCCCGGAACGGGTTTGAAATCCGGACTCTGAAGGCTCGCGAACAACCGCACGACCTCGCCGCTGGCCGTGAGCCAGCGCTCCGGCTTGACGCGCAGCGGCTCGCCCTGGACCGGCTCGGCGAGCCAGCGCGCCAGGCGCCGCCACAGCCGCCGGCTGCGCTCGGCGCTCAGGTCGTCGTGGCCCGAGAGCGACCAGCGCCACAGCCCGGTGCCGTTGACGAACACCGCCTGCCCGCGGCCGGCGCGGCGGGCGAGCATGAGCGGCGGCCCCCCGCCCCGCGAGGCGATGAGCACCCGGTCCCCGGCCCCGGGGACGATCGGCGTGGGATCGGTGAGCGGCGCCGCAGCGCGCCACGCCCGCTCGCCGCGCTGGGGGTCGTCGTCCCACGCCAGCAGCTCGCTCGCCTCCGCGGTGGGCTCGGGGCTCCCCGCGGGGACCATGCGGGTCGGATCGAGGGCGAACGCGAGCTGGGCGCCAAGCCGGCCGCCGCGGAATCGCGCCAACCCGGGCGCGCCCCCTCCCAGTGCCAGCAGACCGCCGCCGCCGCGAACGAAGGCTTCGAGCGCCTGGTCCATCTCGGGCCCCAGGTCGGCGGGTCCGATCGCGTCGAGCACCACCGCGGCCTGGCCGCGCAGATCCTCGGGCGCCAGCGCGCCCCGCACGCGACCGGTCTCGAGCTCGCGCCAGCCCCCCGCGCCAGGGGTGAGCGTGAGCAGCCGTACACCCGGGTCGCCGAGCAGGGCCCGCCTGAGGAAGGCGATATCCCAATTGAGACCCACGCTCACGACGATCACGCCCAGGCGGCCCGGCGAGACCTCGACCGCGACCTGGCGCGCGTCGTTGGCATGCGTCGCTTCGCTCGCCAGCGAATCCACCCGCGCCGTCCACACCGCCAGGCCGGGTCGGGTCGGAGTGACCCGGAACTCGACCGTGGTCTCGGCGCCGGGTCCCGGCGAGACCAGGGTAGCGCGGCCCAGCTCACGCGCGCCGTCGCGCAGTGTGACGCCGAAGGCGACCCCGCGGGATTCGGAGCTCGCGATTCGCACCCGCACCGGGGTGACCTCCCCGACACGTGCGCTCGTGGAGGCCTCGACCTCGCTCACCGCGCGGTCCACGCCACCCTCTCTGCCGGCCATGACGGTGTGGACCGGCACCCCGAGCGAGCGGGCGGCCGCAACCGGGTCCGCGCCGGCGTTGACCACGCCGTCACTCACCACCACCACGCCGTCCAGCTCCTGGCCTTCGGGAGCGAGGGCAAGCGCCTCGAGCGCATCGCCGAGCGCGGTCGCGCCGCGCGAGGAGGCGGCGGCGGAATCCTCGCCGAGCCGGGCCGCGAACGGCACAACGCGCACCCGCGCGCGCGCGCGCCACGCGCCGGTGATTGCCTCGACCGCCTGGGCGGCTTCGCCGGCGCGGGTGACATCGGAACTGGGGCCGGAGCCGGCGGGCAGGTCCATGCTCCGCGAGCGGTCGAGCAGCACCACGAGCCGTGCCGATCGTCCCGCGCGCGCACGATCGAGCACCGGCAGGGCGAGCAGCCAGATCAGCGCGAGGAGCGCGAGTGCCCGCAGCGCCGGCAGCAGGCGCCGGGCACGGGCGGGCAGCGGCGGCACGGCGAAGCCGTAGCTCCACAGGCTGAGCACGATGAGAACCAGGCTCCCCAGCGCGAGCCACAGTAGCGGTGCGTTGGGGGCCAGGTGGAACGAGAAGTCGGTCACGAACCGGAGAATCTCACGAGGCGAGAGGAAGGGAGGCGGTCACGGCGGCGATGGGCAGCGTAGAGACTGCCCGAGGGCGCGGCAAGTGCATTGTGCGGCGTGGGTCTGGTGCGGAGCGAGGCGCGGCTGATGCGAGCCGCGGGCGACGTGTGGCGCGGGCCGGCTATAGCGCCCGCGCCTCGTCGGCCTGACGCAGGCCCTCGAGGATCAGACGATCAAGATCGAGGTCGAGCTTCACCTCCTCGGCCCCGACCTGCTCGCCGGGCAGGAAGCGGAACGCCCCCTCCCGCCAGAGCAGGAGGCCGAAGATGACCCGACGCAACGCCTCGTTCACCGCGCTCTGCAACTCATCCTGCGACGCGGCCCCGGCGGCCACCAGCAGCGCCCCGAGCCGCTCGCCGGGATGCGCGCCCTGCTCGGCGAGCGCCAACTGGAGCGCCTCGCGCGTGATGATACCGCGGTGCACCAGGATCTGCCCGGTCGAGACCGCGGCGCCGCTGGTGCGGGCGAAGACCGGACGCCCGCGCTCGACATACAGCTCGGCCCGCTCGCCGGAACGCTCGAACTCGAGACGTCCGGTGGCCTGGGCGAGCTGCAGGAGCTGCAAGATCTCGGAGGGGAAGAAATGTGCGAGATCCCCGCGCAAAGCGCCGGGAAGCTCCTGGTCGCTCACTTCGCCCCCCACCGGACGTCCCCCACCACGCGCCCGCCGGCGGCCTCCGCCGCGCCGGTCATCACTCGCAGGTTGTACCAGCCCAGCACCAGCACCTGAATGACGGTGGCCGAGAGCATCACGCCGAGCGCGATCACCGTCAGGGTCTCGAGGCGCTCGCGCAGGTGCCCGCCCAGCGTGTGCACCAGGAGCAGCAGGGCGATCAGGGCGGTCATCACGATGCCGGTGAGGCGGCCGAACAATGTGGGATAGATCCGCACCGGGCCCACGAACAGAGTGAGGCAGGTCCCGCCCACGAGCAGGATCGAATAACGCAGCACGGCGAGGCCGAACACCCACTCGGGCAGCACGTGCGCCCGGGCGAGGGCGAAGAGCAGACCGATGTTGAAGACGATATCCACCTGCGGGTCGAGGACCGTGCCCAGGCGCGTGACCTGGTTCCAGCGACGCGCGATCCAGCCGTCGGCGACGTCGGTGAGCGATGCCAGCCCGTAGACGATCAGCGCGGCGAGCAGGTGCCCCTCGACTAGGAACAGGGCCAGCCCCGGCACCAGCACCACCCGCAGCAGGGTGAGCGTCACCGGGATGTTGAGCGCCGACAACCGGTAACCATCCCGGTCGCGCAGCAACTCGAGGCACAGGGTGACGACGGCGAAGGTGGGCAGGATCCAGAGCGCCGTGTAGAGCAGGAAGTCGGCCGCGAGGTGGCGGTCGTAGAAGAGGGCCATCCCCACCGCCGCCAGAAACGCAGCAGCGAAGAACCCGAGCGCCACGCTCCAGACTGACCGGACGGCCCCGGGATTGGTGTAGAGATGCTCGCGCACGCGCCCCGCCACGCGCCCCGCGTAGAGCAGGAGCGCCGCGGGGCGGAACCGGTCGCGGCGCAGATCCTGAAGGTATTCCTCGATGAACACGCGGCCTCCCGGTTCCGGAACGACTCGAGCGCGCAGGATAGTCCCCGGGCCGGCGGGTTCACAACCAGCCGCCGGCCTGGGTCGGCTCGGTCAGGCCCTGCAGCTGTGCCGGGCGACGCCTGCGCGCGGGTCGCGCAGAATCGCCTCGCTGGGAACGGGGCGGGGCGGGGGGAGGGTTGCCCGGGCGTTGATGGACGCCGTTGACGGTCTCGCTTGGAATTGGTCAGACTGCGTCGTGATGAAAGATCTCTCGCGGCCCCATTGCTTGGCCCCCTCGCGGCTTGCCACCCCGGTGTCGACACTGCCTTCATTCCCGTCGCATGGCTGAGGTCCGGCCGGCCCCTCCGGAGATGTTCGAAGCGGTTTACCCCTTGTTACAGGAGTTCCCGCAACAGAACCTCTCGAAGGACCTCTGGCGGCGAATGCTCTTCGATCAACCGTGGCCGGTCGAGGAACCGCACCGTGGGTACGTCTTGATCGATCGAGGAGAGGTCGTCGGCTTCTGCGGGACCATGTTCAGCAGCCGACGGGTGCGGGGGGAGCAGATCCGATTCTGCAACCTCTCAAGCTGGATCGTCAGGGAAACGCATCGCGCCCTCAGCCTTCAACTGCTTCGACCGATCCTGGCGTTGAAGGATTACGTTCTCGTGAGTCCAAGCCCCAACGCCGTCGCCCTTCCCATCTATCTCCGGCTCGGATTCGAGGTTCTCGAGGACGCGCAGTGGCTCATCGCTCCCCTGGCGAGCCCGCGGCAGACCCTCAAGGCCATGGGCACTTCGCTGATCACGAGGCCCGAGCGCATTCGCGAGCGGCTCGATGCCCCCGGCCGGGAGATCCACGACCACCTGCGCGGTACGGTCGCAGCCCAGGCGCTCGTGCTCCGCGCCGGTCGGCCATGCCACGTGGTGGCGACCGCCAGCCGGTGGAAAGGTCGTTGGCGCCTGGCGCACGTGCGATACGCCAGCGACTGGGAGATGTTCTGGGACCATGCTCCCCTGCTTGCGTTGGCGTTCTTCCGGACGCTGGGCACGGCGGGATTGCGTGTGGACGGTCGGAACGCGGCGGGAAGGAGGCCGGCCTTCGCCGTGCAGCGGCGCTTGGCACTGCCGCCCCTCTACCGCCCCGGACCTTCAGGGATCACACCGGACCTGGTGGACGGCCTCTATTCCGAGGGCCTCTTCCAGCCATGGTGAATCAGCGTGGTCCGCGCCGGTCCGGGGCCGGCATCGCCCCTGCTCCTCTGGGATCCTAAAGCACCCGTCACGATCGGGGCGCCGGTGTCCTCCTTCGCTTGGTTTGCAAACCCGAGTTCGACCCCGCTAGAGTGTTCCCGTGCTCAAGCAAATCGCTCGTGGTCTGCGCGGCCTGATGCCGGCCGGCACGCGTCGCTTGGCCTACCGGGCCGCTTTGTTCTTCCAGCCGGAGACCGTACGGCATTGGAGCCGCGGTTTCCCGAGCATCGAGGCCACGCTGAGGTGCATGAAGGCACGCGGCTTCGATCCGCGCTTCGGGATCGACATCGGTGCCCACGACGGTTACTGGTCTCTCTTCTTCAGGCAGGAGTTCCCCGCCTGCCGGATGCTGATGGTCGAAGGACTGGAGAGCAAGACCGATCGCCTGCGCCAGGTCAGTCAGGAGTCGGGGGGCGCGATCGACTTCCGTATCGCGGTTCTCGGCGCCAGCCACGGACAGCCGGTCCGCTGGATCGAGATGGGCACTGGAAGCTCGGCGCTCGAGGAGCACAGCGCCTACCCGCGCGATGTGAAGGCGAGGAGCCTTTCCGCGCTCGATGAACTCCTCGGCCCCGATGCTCCGCGAGTCGACTTCATGAAGCTCGATGTCCAGGGCTACGAGCTCGAGATTCTTCGCGGCGCCGCGCGCGCGATGGAACAGGCCCAGGCGGTCTATCTGGAAGTGAGCCTCGTGCCCGTCAACGACGGTTGTCCGCTATTCAACGAGGTGATGCAGTTCATGGACGCCAAAGGGTTCCGTCTTCTCGACTTCTGCAGCCAGACCAGGCGCAAGGACGGGGTCCTGTGGCAGACGGATCTGATGTTCGTCAAGACCGGGTCCCCGCTCGTGCCGGAGCCCGTCTTGGATGGTGGGAACTGGACCTGACCGCGCCGCCACCTTCGGCGGTTGCTGCATTCCCGAATGTGGCCGACGAGTCCCCCGGGCGATCGCGATGCCGAGGGGCCGCTCGTCGCCATCGGAACGCCCCCGAATCGGATCGTCATTCGACCCTGGAGAGGCGTGGATGAACAAGGAGAGACTCAGATCCTGCTTCAGCCAGTCTCTGGGCATCCCCATGGAACAGGTCGTGGACGACCTCACGTACAACAGCATCGAGCAGTGGGACTCGGTGGGACACATGACGCTGGTGGCCGGCATCGAGACCACGTTCGACGTCCTGCTCGACACCGACGACATCCTGAACTTGAGCAGCGTCCGTGAAGCGGTCACGATCCTTCGCAGGCACGGGGTCGATTTCGATGCTACTTGAGGACAAGGTCGCGCTCATCACCGGCGCCAGCCGTGGCATCGGGCGCGCCATCGCCTCCACCTTCGCCGAGCACGGTGCGAGTGTCGTGATCTCGTCACGGAGTCCGGAGCTCGAGGAAACCGCTGCCCGGATCCGGGAACGGGGGGGCCGGGCGACATCCCTGCGGGGCGATCTCAGGGATGACGCCTTCCCGCCCGAGCTGATCAAGCTCTGCAAGAAGGAGCATGGCCGCATCGACGTGCTGGTCAACAATGCAGGCGTCCTCGTTCCGGGCCTGCTCGGCATGATCTCGATCCCGAGTCTCCGGGAGACATTCGAAACCAACGCCATTGCCACCATCAACCTCACCCAGTACGCGGTCCGGCTAATGGATCCAGGCCGCGGACCGAACATCGTGAATGTCGCTTCGATCGCGGGCACCCGGGGGCTGGACGGGCTGACGAGCTACTCCGCGTCGAAAGGCGCCGTGGTCGCGTTCACCCTCTCCTGCGCCAAGGACCTCGCGCCGAAAGGCATCCGCGTGAATGCCGTCGCCCCCGGCATTATCGATACCGCGATGACCCATGGTCTTGCGGAGGACGTGCATCGAAGGCGGGTCGCGGCCATCGCGATGGGTCGGATGGGCACCCCCCAGGAGGTGGCGAACGTGGCGCTGTTCCTCGCCTCGAGTCTCGCGAGCTACGTGACTGGCCAGGTGCTCGGCGTCGACGGCGGTATGGTGGCTTGATCGATCGCATCCGCAGGCATCGTGGCCCGAACGTGGCGCTCGTCGAGCTCCCTCGCGGCCTGACACTGACCTATGCCGAGCTGATGGACCGGGTGGACGGGGTCGCCGGAAGGATTTCGGCGGCGGCCGGCCATCGTGGCCTGGTGTTCCTGGCGATGGAGCCGCAGGCGGAAGCCGTCGTGCTCTACTTGGCCTGCCAGAGCGCGAATCTGCCGGTCTGCCTGGTGGAGCCGCGTTCGGAGCCCCTGGCGCGAACGACCGCGGTCTACGCTCCGCAGCTAATGCTTTTGCCCCCGTGGCTGGACGCGCCGCCCGGATACGGCGGTGGGGTCGAGCCGATCCCGGGCTCCGAGTACCGACTCTGGCAGATCGAGCGCGGCGAACGGCAGTCGGTGCACGGCGATCTCGCCCTGCTCCTGACGACGTCGGGATCGACCGGCAGCCCCAAACTCGTCCGGCTCTCGTCGCACAACGTCGAGTCCAACGCCCTGGCCATCATGGAGTACCTCCGGCTGTCCCCCGATGAGCGGGCGATCCAGAGCCTGCCGACGCACTACTCTTATGGACTGTCGGTGCTCCACTCGCATCTGGTCGCGGGTGGATCGGTCGTCCTGGTCCCGGATTCATTCCTGCGCCGGGAATTCTGGACGATCGTCGACGAGCATCGCTGCACGTCGTTCGCCGGGGTCCCGTACATGTACGAGACCCTGCATCGACTGCGCTTCGACCCCGGCCGCCATCCGAGCCTGCGCACACTCACCCAGGCGGGAGGCGCCCTTCGCCCGGATCTGATCTCCGCGTTCCGCGAGCACTCCGTGGCCGCGGGCGTCAGGTTCTTCGTCATGTATGGCCAGACCGAGGCAACGGCACGCATCTCCTACGTACCGCCCGAACGGCTCGCGGAGAAGATCGGATCGATCGGGATCGCGATTCCGGGTGGGCAGCTGAGCCTCGCTCCGGTGGAGGGCATGGAAGGCTCCCAGGAGCTGGTGTACGCCGGGCCGAACGTGATGATGGGATATGCGGAAACCCGCAAGGATCTGGAACTCGGCGACGTCCAGCACGGGACCCTTAGAACCGGCGATCTCGGGCGGGTGGATCCGGACGGATACTTCTCGGTGGTCGGGAGGCTCAAGCGATTCGCGAAGCTGTTTGGACGGCGCATCAGCCTCGAAGACGTCGAGCGGGAGATGGAGTCGAGCTTCCCGGTGCGGACGGCAGCGCTCGACCGAGGCGATCGCATCCTGCTGTACGTCGAATCGGCGGTGACCTTAGGCGTCGAGGTTCTGGCGAACCACGCCGCACGCTTCTTGGGCGTGCCGCCCCGGTGGATCGATGTCCGCCTGTCGGCATCGCTGCCGTTGACCTCCTCAGGGAAGAAGAACTACCTGGCGCTGGAAGCGCTCGAGAGAGACGGTTGAGAAGCCCGGCGCAGGATCTCCTCGGAACGCCACCCTACGGCTTGCCGCAGCCGCAGAAGGATGCCGTGCTGTCGCGAGCTCTAAGCGCTCTGACTCAGCACCACTACCGGAGCTGCGCCACGTACCGAGACATCGTGGATCGGGTCTTCGGAGGACTCGGAGATACCGGCCCTGGCGACCGACTCGAGGACGTGCCGTTCCTTCCGGTCTCGCTGTTCAAGACTCACGAGCTCAGGAGCGTGGCCGAATCGGCGATCATCAAGGTGTTGACCTCGAGCGGCACCGGCGGGCAGAGCGTGAGCCGGGTCTACCTCGACGCCGAGACCGCCGGGATCCAGTCGGCTGTGCTGGTCAAGATCGTCCAGCACTTCCTCGGAAAGGACCGGCTTCCGATGGTGATCCTCGATCACGAGGGGGTCGTCCGGGACCGAAAGTCTCGTTCCGCGCGGGGCGCCGGCATCCTCGGCATGGCGCAATTCGGGCGCCGGCCCTTCTATGCGCTGCGGGAGGACATGAGCCTCGATGACCGGGGTCTCCTCGACTACCTGGCGGCGGCCCGGAGTGGGAGGATCCTCCTGTTCGGGTTTACCTATATGGTGTGGTCCTGCTTCGTGCAGGCCATCGAGGAGCGAGGGCTCTCGCTTGATCTGACCCAAGCCGTGCTGGTCCATACCGGCGGCTGGAAGAAACTTCAAGATCTGGCGGTCAGCCCGCAGGACTTTCGCGATCGTGTGAGAACGCTGACGGGGATCCGTTCCGTGATCAACTTCTACGGCATGGCCGAACAGGTGGGGGGCGTGTACTTCGAGAACGACCTCCACTACCTGCACGCACCGATCTTTTCCGACGTCATCATCCGAGATCCCGTGACCCTCGCCCCCGTCCCGGACGGCGAGGTCGGCCTGATCCAGGTGCTGAGCTCGCTGCCGGTCAGCTATCCCGGACACTCGATCCTCACCGAGGATCTCGGCGTCATCCGGGGATGCGACTCGCCGGAACTTGCCATGAAGGGACGTTACTTCGAGATGCTCGGGCGGGTTCCCGAGTCCGAGCTGCGGGGATGCAGCGACACCTTCCAGCCCGTGCGGGCGGCTTCTCGGTGAACGACCGCGCGCCCGACGCTCAGCATGAAGTCCTGGACGCCAGGGTCCGCGTCCTCGCTCCGGCCAACGCGGCAACCGGGCTCTCCGGCTTCCTGGATGCGTCGAGGACGTTGCATGGGGAGCCCTTTTCCGCTCGCCGATGCGAGATCGTGGGTGCGCTCTCCGCGCGCTTCCTCAAGGACCCATGGCTGCGCCGCGACCCTGCGAGCGTCGCCGTGGGCTACTGGATGCGTCCCGCCGCGGTCTCACTTCTCAAGGCGGCGTTCGAGCGCAAGCAGGCGGCCGACCCGTCGCTGGTGAGGGTCCCTGTCGGCCGCGTATTCCACGTGGCGCCTTCGAACGTCGATACCCTGTTCGTCTATTCATGGGTGCTCTCCTACCTTTGCGGCAACGCCAACGTCGTACGCGTGTCCCAGGATCCCGCCGCGGCCGTCCAGGCCATGCTGCGCGTCATCAGCGGCGTCGCGGAGGAACATCCCGAGCTGGCCGCGAGCAACCGGTTCGTCACCTACGAGCACGACGACCAGGTGACGGCCTCGTTCTCGGGGTGGTGCACCCACCGCATCCTCTGGGGCGGCAACGAGACCATTGCCGCCCTCCGGCCGCTGCCCTTGAATCCTCATGCCAGCGAGCGGGTGTTCGGGAGCAAGTTCTCCTACGCGGTCGTGAACCTGGGGCGTTATTCGGCCGCGAAGGCCGACGAGCGCGAGCGACTGGCCGCCGCTTTCTTCAACGACCTGTTCTGGTTCGATCAGATGGCCTGCTCGTCGCCGCACATCGTCTTCTGGGTGGGCGGCGAACCGGGATGGCAGGAGGCGATCGGACAGTTCGAGGACCGCCTGCAGGCCGAAGTCGAGCGCCGGAACTACGTGCCTTCCCCCTCGAATTCGGTGCATCGCCTCGTCCATGCCTTTGGCGTTGCCGCGGACGCGGACGTGCGCGTTGGACTCGAGCATCCCGGTTTCATCGGGATCCGCGTGCTCGATGCGCGCACGATGGACAAGCGCATCTGCGGTGGGGGCCTGATCCGGCATGCGCGAATCGACGACCTCGGGCAGCTCGAGACGTTCGCCTCGGACGAGGACCAGACCGTGACCTACTTCGGTTTCGATCGCGACGCGCTGATCGGACTCGCGACCCGGATCGGAGCGCGCGGCGTGGACCGGATCGTCCCGATCGGCGAGGCCCTGTCATTCGAAGTGGCCTGGGATGGATTCGATCTGATCGACGACCTGACGCGCAAAGTGTCCGTTCACGTGCCGCGGTCGGAACGGTCGAGCGACTAGTCCTGCGTCCCATGCGGCGCAAGCGGCGCCGGCGGTTCAGATACGATTAACTCTCCAGGGTCACCGACTCCGACTTCGGGAAGGCCCTCGAATACCGTCACCTGGCGCCCTCCGGGAGACCCCCCGTGAAGGGCAGAACGATGCGCTCCCCCGTCCGAGGAGTAGCGTTTTGCATGACGGTGAGTCCCGGTTAGTGACGGCCCGTTGAATTGACTGCTCCTTCGCGGGCGTGGCGCCTATAGTGACATCGCGTGGGTTCTCGCCCAGCATGTGGAGGTCACAATGCACCGACTGTGGATCAAAGCCTCAGTGGTTGCCTGCGTCGCGCTAGCAGCGACGGTTAGCGAACCGCGGGACGCCACCTGCCAGCCGCTGGTGTTCATCGGCTCGTGGCCCTCGACCGGGATCCCGCTGGGCTTGGTCGTCAGCCCCACGGGTTCGCTCTACATGGCGGACGAGCACAACGGTGTCGGCCTTCGCGTGTTTTCCCAGGGCGGGGTCCCGCTGGGGACGTTCAACCCCGGAGGTGCCATCGAGAGCTACGGCATCGGGATCCTGAGCGACCAGTCGGTTGTCTTCACCGACTACTACGGCAACCGCGTGCTTCACTTCGCTTCGGACGGCACGTTTCTCTCCCAGTTCGCGACCGGTGGAATACGGTCGGCGTGGCTCGCGGTGGACGAGTCGAACAACATCTACGTCACCGATGACCAGGACGACAAGGTGCGCAAGTTCTCCAGCACGGGTGCGTTGCTCGCCCAGTGGTACGTGAACCACCCGGCCGGCGTGGCGTACGGCAATGGACAGGTGTTCGTCACCGAGATGTTCAATGGACACATCCAGGTTTTCTCGCCTGCCGGCGTTCCCCAGGGGACATTTCTGAACGGGGCCACGTTCGCCCAGCAGCTCACCGCCAATGGGACCGGGGAGCTCTTTCTCGGCGATCACGGAACTCATTCGCTGAGGTCCTTCTCCACCGACGGGACGTTGCAGTGGACGCTGGGACCCAACGTGCCGGGCTACCCGTTCGCGAACGCGGACCTGTTCTCGGTGGCCCAGGCACCCGACGGGACGATCTTCGTCGGCGACTTCAACAACAAGAACGTGCTGATCTTTGTCCCCGCGCCGGTTGCGACGGCGCGCAAGACCTTCGGCGCACTCAAAGCCCGGTACCGGGGCGAGTCCGGCGTCCCGGAGGCGATCGCTAAGTAGCGCCCCGCGACATGCGGTCCATCATCTCCCGGAATCGGGACACATCGGTGGCGAAGAACGCTTCGGCGTAGCCCGGCGCACCGGCCAGGGTCAGCGCGTGGTAGCGGTTCCTCGTCGAGCACATGTGGATGAAGTCATCCACCTTCATCGCCGTCTCGTAGAGCAGGAGCAGACGCTCGACCTCCCGCATGCACGCTGAGACGTCACACCAGAGGTTCGCGGGCGCGAGACTCCACACCTCGTAGCCGAGAATGCTCATGCCGCGCTCGGAAAGACCTTCGAGGGCGCCGGCGAGGACCTGGTTGAGCGTCAGGTGATCGGGGTGGATGTCGGCAACGAAGGGCGTGAAGACCAGCGCCGGCCCGATCTCCCGCAGCGTCTCGCGGAGCCGCGCCACCAGATCGTCGCGAGCACGGAACACCTGGTTGTCCTCGCTCCAGAAGATCGTGGGCTCGAAACCGGCCACCTCGGCCACGGCGCGGGCCTCGTCGAGCCGGATCGTCCGCCGCATCGCGGGCGGCGCTTCCTCGAGCGCCGCCGAGGCGGATCCGTCCGTGGCCTGGAGGATGGTCACCTTCGCGCCGGCCCGAACCAGCCTCAGGAGCGTGCCCCCGCAGCCGATGATCTCGTCGTCCGGGTGGGGAGCGAGCGCCAGGATGTTCGCTCCGGCGAAGCGTTCGGGCTCCAGAGCACGCGGCGCCCCGTCCGGGAGCACGTGCTCGCGACGCGACCGGTCCCGGAGCTTCAGAAACGTCTGGTTCTCAGCTTCGAAGCGTCGCATCGCGGCCCTGGGATCCGGCACGGCAGCCGCCGGTCGTTTGCGAGCCAGGACCAGGTGGTGTGTCGATGGCCACGTCCCGCCGGCCGCGAGACCTCGCGATGGTCGCATCCCGAGCCCCGACCATCGCAGCGTCTCGTAGCCAAGGCGCTCGAGGGTCGCGCGGATCCGTCGAGCGGAATATGAGCGGAACGCCTCGCGTGCCAGACCCGAGGATGGCCCGCCCCCGCCACGGCCGGCCCGCGGGAGGAGCTTCGTGAGCTTCGCGACGACATACCGCGGGCTGACCAGCGATCTCAGGCTGTAGAGATCCGGGACAACCAGCAGAAGTGTGCCGCCGTCTCGAAGGACCCGATGGATCTTCTGCAGCGCCCAGCGGTCCCACCGGAGTCGCTCGACGAACCCCAGCGCAAGCGCGGCATCGAACGTCCCCGGCGAGGACCTCGCGATCCCTCCCAGCGCCTCCTCGGCCTCCTCGGATCGCAGCTCGACGACCTCATGGCCCCGGTTCCGGAGCGCCAGGGCGAGCGGCCCGGCATCGCTGCCGAGAGACAGGATTCGCAACCGCCCGGGGCCGGGCTTGCCTTCCAGCAGGCGAACCCATGAGGCCACCCGGCGTGAACTCGGGTGACCAGGAGGCTGCGGAGGTGCTGCATTGCCCTGATGAGGGTTGACCATCCGCCCGAGCGTATCCCGCCGACCCCGTCGGGCACAAAGCGTGGGGACCGTTGTGAGCGAGCCCGCTCCAGGTGGGGGGGCGGGGAAGCGATGCAGGACCCCGGTCCCGATGGCCGAGGCCCTCACCCCCCCAGCCGCACCCGGGCGATGGTGAAGAGGATCTTCCACCCCGCGCCCAACAAGCCGCGCACCGTGCCCGAAATCTTCGGTCGGCCGATGCGCCGCCGGTAGCGCACCGGCACCTCGACCACCCTCAGGCCCGCCGGCCGGCGCGCGCCTCGCAAGAGCGGCATCGAACGTTCGCGATGAGGACCTCGCGATCCCTCCCAGCGCCTGCTCGCCCTCCTAGGGTCGCAGCTCGACGACCTCATGGCCCCGGTTCCGCAGCGCCAGGGGCCGGGCTCACCTTCCAAAAGGCGGACCAACGAGTTCACCCAGCGTGAACTCGAGTGACCCGGAGAGTCGGCTCCGCGATCTCCTGCTTCCAGCGGCCGACGGTTGCCTGGCCCTGTTCGGGGGGTGTAGCATTTGGGTGGATTCCTCCCGTCTGCGGCCCCAGCGTCGCCTCAGGTCGCAGGACGACCCGATGCGACCTGGAGGTTTCGATGCGCCCAACGATCCGCTGGTCGGTCCGAGCCGCTGCCGTCACCGTGGCCATCGCGGTGGCGATGGCATCCAGTGCCCGCTCCGAATGTACCAACCCCATACTCCTCGATTACCCGACGCCGTTCTTGACCGGCCCGAATTCGTCTTTTATCGCACTCGCCGACTTCAACGAGGATGGCATTATCGATCTCGCGGTGACGAACGTTGATCGGAGCCCCGGCAGCGTCAACAGCTCATTGGCGGTGCTCATCGGAACGGGCAATAGAACCTATGCCCCGCGGGTGCTTTACACGGTCGGTGGGGGAGCGGTTGGAGTCGTCGCTCGAGACTTCAACGAGGACGGCATTACCGACCTCGCGGTCACGAAACTGTTCTCGAACAACATCTCGGTCCTGATCGGACAAGGGGCCGCTGGAGTCGGAAGCGGCACGTTCGCGGCTGCGGTGAACTATCCGACCGGGCCGGGGCCGTTCGAGCTCGTCTCAGCGGACTTCAACGGTGACGGGATCCTCGACCTCGCCACGTGCCTCAACGTCACCCAAGCCGTCTGCGTTCTGCCGGGGCACGGCTCCGGGGGAGTCGGGGATGGAGCCTTTGGTTCGTTCACCACGTTCCCGATTAACAACTTCTCCACCGGTCTCGTGACGGGCGACTTCAATCACGATGGAATCCCGGATCTCGTCGCCACCGAGTATACCAGCGGCTCCGTTGGAGTGCTCCTGGGCACCGGCGCTGCGGTGATCGGAGCCGGATCATTCTCCGCCGCGGCCCACTATAACGCCGGGGCTCAGCCGTATCATATCGAAGTCGCGGATTTCAATGAGGACAGCTCTCCGGATCTCGCGGTGGCCAATACGGCCGGCGGCGGGGTCTGGGTGCTACTCGGACTTCCGAACGGGACCTTCGTCTACCAGGCGTCACTCAATTCGGGCAACAGCTCGGCCGCAGCGCCCGGGGATCTGAATGGCGACGGCATTCTGGACATCGTTACCGGGACGGTCACGGGAACGAACAGCGGCATCGCCGAGGTGTTCTTGGGCCAGGGCGCGGGCGGAGTGGGAATCGCCACGTTCGGACCAGGGACCACCTATGCGAGCGGCGGAGACGTGTACCAGGTAATCGTGGAAGACCTCGACCAAGACGGCGGGCAGGACGCGCTCATTGCGCAGGGCTGGGGGAGCAACGTCGCGCTTCTGCCGGGAATCTGCGCCGAGGCCCCCCCGGATCTTCGGGCGCCGGTCCTGACCGACGTCCGCGACGTCCCGAACGACAACGGCGGCCATGTCTTTCTCACCTGGACCGCGAGCTCGCTGGATGCGCCGGGCGGTCCGGTGAACGCCTACCGCGTCTGGCGCCGGATCCCGGCGGCGCTGGTGACCGACGGCACGCGCGCGCGCCTGGCCACCCGCGAGGTCATCGCGATCGCGCACGCCGAGAGTCCGCCGGACATCGTCTACTGGGAAGCCCTCGCGACCCTTCCCGCTCAGCGCCTCCCGGGGTATGGCTACACCGCTGCGACGACGCAGGACTCCCTCCACCACAGCAATCCCTACACCGCGCTTTTCATCACGGCGCTCACTTCCGACATCGATGTCTTCTACTCGTCAATTGTCGACAGTGGCTATTCCGTGGACAACATCCGACCGCATAGCCCCAATGGCTTCACGGGTGCCCCTACGGCCTCGGGCTTCTCGCTGAACTGGGAGCCCGGCGATGAAATCGATGTTGGCGGCTACCGGTTGTATCGCGGCTCGGCCGAGGGCTTCGTGCCGTCCGAAGGGAACTTGATCGCGACCCCGCAGGAGCCGGGGTGGGTCGATACTGACGGGCAGGGACAGTGGTTCTACAAGCTTTCCGCGGTGGATGTCCATGAGAACGAGAGCGACTTCTCAATCCTGGCACCGGTCGTTTCGGCAGGACTGGACGATGCTGCGCCGGCCTTCGCACTCCACGGAGCCCGTCCGAATCCTTCTTTGGATGGCCGTTTGAGGATCCACTTCACGCTTCCCGGCGGCACACCGGCCCGGCTCGAACTGGTAGACCTCTCGGGGCGTCGAGTCCTTTCGAGAAGCCTTTCGGCGTGGGGGGCCGGAAGCCACGTATTGATGGTGGGAGAATCGGAGCCGCTGCCGCCGGGGATCTATTTCGTTCAGCTCATGCGGGGCAATCAGTCCCTTGAGTCCAAAGTCGTGGTGGCCCGGTAGGGGCCCGGGGGGTGGGCCCGCAGCGACACCTGCGGGCCCTTGACCCGAGACCGGCCGCCGGACAAGGGCGAGCCTGTTCCCGAGGCGACCCCCTCACCCCCCCAACCGTACCCGGGCGATGGTGAAGAGGATCTTCCACCCCGCGCCGAACACCCCGCGCACGGTGCCCGAGATCTTGGAGCGGCCGACCCGCCGCCGGTAGCGGGCCGGCACCTCGACCACGCGCCATCCGGCCCGCGCAGCGCGTGCCTGCATCTCGACCGTCCAGCCGTAGTCCTGGTCGCGCATGCCGAGCGACTCCAGCACCTCCCAGCGGATGGCGCGAAAGGGTCCGAGGTCGGTCGCACGCAGGCCGAACAGCAGGCGAAGTAGCGTGGCTGCGAGTCGGTTGCCGAAGGCCTGCACCGGGGTAAGGGAACCAGGCTCGCGCTCACCCAGCGCGCGCGAGCCGATGACCAGATCGGCCTGCCCCGCGAGGATGGGCGCCAGCAGGGCGGGGAGCCCGCCGGAATCGTCGGCCCGATCGGCGTCGAGGAACACTACGATGTCGGGCGGCCGTACGCGCAGGTGCGCGAGGCCGGCGAGGCAGGCGGCGCCGTAGCCGCGTCTCGGCTCGGCGATCACCGTGGCCCCGGCCGCGCGCGCCAGGTCCGCCGTGCGGTCGGTGGAGCCGTTGTCGACCACCACGACGGAACCCAGGCGCCAGCCGTCGCCGACTTGCGGGATCGCGGCGAGGACGCCGGGGAGCGCCGGTTCCTCATCCAGCGCCGGGATCAGGACTACAACATCGAGTGGCATCCCATACGCCCCGCTAACGGCGTTCGGCGCGCGCGACGCCCCGGTCGCGGTGTGGCCACCATCCGGCCGTCACTGCCTCGCGGCGCTTGCGGTCGTGATGCTACCGCTGGTCACTGCCGGCCGCCCGATCCCGCACCGCCGCCTGGGCCGCGGCCAGGCGCGCGATCGGAACGCGGAACGGCGAACACGAAACGTAGTCGAGCCCGGCGTCGTGGCAAAACTCGACGCTCGCGGGGTCTCCCCCGTGCTCGCCGCAAATCCCCACCTTGAGCCCCTTGCGCTTCTCCCGGCCGCGCTCCACCGCCCAGCGGACCAGCGCACCGACGCCGACGGCGTCGAGCGAGACGAACGGATCCCCGGGCAGGATCCTGCGCGCGACGTATTCGGGCAAGAACTTGCCGGCGTCGTCGCGCGAGAACCCAAAGGTCATCTGCGTCAAGTCGTTGGTGCCGAACGAGAAGAACTCCGCCTCGCCCGCGATCTGATCCGCGGTGATGGCGGCGCGCGGCACCTCGATCATCGTGCCCACCAGATATTCCACGCGCACCCCGCGCTTGGCCATAACCTCATCGGCGACCCGCCGCACCAGCGCCCCCTGGTCAGCCAGCTCGGCGACGTGCCCCACCAGCGGGATCATGATCTCGGGGATCACCCGGACGCCCTTCTTCGCGCACTCGCAGGCCGCCTCGAAGATGGCGCGCGCCTGCATCTCGGTGATCTCGGGATAGGTGATGCCGAGCCGGCAGCCGCGGTGGCCCAGCATGGGATTGAACTCGTGCAGGGCGTCGACGCGCTCGAGCATCCGTTCGGCGGCGGCGAGGCGGGCCGGCCGTGGCGCGCGCTTGTTGCGCTTGCGGGCGCGGGCCCAGTCGGCGCGCATCACCTCGACCTTGACCATGAGCTCATCGCGCTTAGGCAGGAACTCGTGCAATGGCGGGTCGAGGGTGCGGATCGTGACCGGGTAGCCGTCCATCGCCATGAACAAGCCGCGGAAGTCGGCGCGCTGGAACGGGAGGAGCCGTGCGAGCGCGCCGCGGTAGGTCTTGAGGGGTCCCGCGAGGCGCCGCTTGAGCGCCGTGATCTCCACGTGCAGCGCGCGCGCGGTCGGCCCCTCGGCGCCGGCGAGCTGGGCGGTCTTCGCTTTGAGCTCGTCCTGGAGCGCCTTGGCCTCGGGGGCCGCCATGATCATCGCCACCACGTGGGGTAGCCGGTCCTCGGCGAAAAACATGTGCTCGGTGCGGCACAGCCCGATACCCTCGGCCCCGAACGCGCGCGCCTGCTTGGCGTCGCGCGGGATGTCGGAGTTGGAGCGCACCTTGAGCCGGCGCAGCGCGTCGGCCCAGCCCATGAACGTGCCGAACTCCCCGCTCACCTCGGCCGGGATGGTCGGGGCCTGGCCCAGCATGACGCGCCCGGTGGAGCCGTCGAGGGACAGCCAGTCGCCCTCCTTAACCACGCGTCCGCCGACGCTAAACGTTCGCGCGCGATCGTCCACGCGAAGGGCGGCGGCGCCGCAGATGCACGGCTTGCCCATGCCGCGGGCTACGACAGCAGCGTGACTTGTCATTCCCCCGGTCGCGGTGAGGATGCCCTGTGCCGCGTCCATGCCGTGGATGTCGTCGGGCGTGGTCTCCTTGCGGACCAGGATGACCTTCTCTTTGTCCCCCATGCCGGCCGCCCGGTCGGCGTCGAAGACGGCGCGTCCGACCGCGGCGCCGGGCGAGGCGGCGAGACCGGTCGCGATCACCTGGAGCTTCGCCTTGGGGTCGAGCTGCGGGTGCAGGAGCTGGTCGAGCGACGCCGGGTCCACGCGCATCACCGCCTCGTCCCGCGTGATCAGGCCCTCGTTCGCCATCTCCACCGCGATCCGCACCGCGGCCTGGGCGGTGCGCTTGCCGGTGCGCGTCTGGAGCAGGTAGAGCGTGCCGTCCTGGATGGTGAACTCGAAGTCCTGCACGTCGCGATAGTGCTTCTCGAGCCGCGCGGTGATCTCGCGCAGCTGGCGGTAGGCGGCCGGCATCTCGTCCGCGAGGCCCTCGATCGGTTGGGGCGTGCGTACCCCCGCCACCACATCCTCGCCCTGGGCGTTGGTCAGGTACTCGCCGTAGAACCGGTTCTCACCGGTGGCGGGATCGCGCGTGAATCCGACGCCGGTCGCCGACGTGGGTCCGAGGTTCCCGAACACCATTGCCTGCACGTTGACCGCGGTGCCGATGTCGTCGGGGATCCGATTCTGCCTGCGGTAGTAGATCGCCCGATCGTTCATCCAGGACCGGAACACCGCGTCCCGGGCGAGCGCCAGCTGCTCGGCCGGATCCTGCGGGAACTCCCGCGCGGCACGGCGGCGCACCAGCGTCTTGAAGTCGGCGACCAGCACCTCGAGGTCGTCGGCGCCCAGATCCTGATCGGTGTGCGCTCGGCGCTTGTGCTTGAAACGCTCGAGGTGCTCCTCGAACTCGCTCTTGCCGAGCCCGAGCACGACCGAACCGAACATCTGCATGAACCGCCGGTAGCAGTCCCAGGCGAAGCGCGGGTTCCCGGTGCGGCTTGCGAGGCCCCGCACCGAGCGGTCGTTGAGCCCCAGGTTCAGGATGGTGTCCATCATCCCGGGCATAGAGAACTTGGCGCCCGAGCGCACCGAGACCAGGAGCGGGTCATCGGAATCGCCGAGCCGCCTGCCCATCCGGCGTTCCAGGAGCGCCAGCGCGTCGCGATGCTGCGGCTCGAACCTGGGCGGCAGCGTCTGACCGTGGGCATACCAGGCGCGGCACACGGTGGTCGTGATGGTGTAGCCCGGCGGCACCGGCACGCCGGCGTTGGTCATCTCGGCGAGGCCGGCCCCCTTGCCACCCAGCAGGTCGCGCATGGCCGTGTTGCCATCGGAGCGGCCCTCACCGAACGAATAGACGTAGACATCAGACATTCCGGGCTCCCGATCGGACAAGGCGGCGCCCTGCGGGGCCGCGGGAAGGCTGCGGGTGGTCATGGAACCCGCAGGATAGTCGAGGAACACCGCGACCGACAACCGAGCGCGACCCCGTGCGGCGGGCGCCGGCGGTTACCGCGCGCGGGGACGCTGCGCGGGGGCCGCCGGCTCCGCCCCCGGCCTGGAGCCGGGTTTAATGAACAGGGCGTCCTTCACCCCGGTGTTGAACGCCACGCGCCGCAACGCGATGGTTATCGTCGGCTGGCCGTCCAGCAGGCGCTCTTCGCTGAACGGCCACAGCACGCCGTTCACGTTCCGGAGATCCCGATAGATCCGCCTCACCGAGTGCCCCCGATCGTTCTGCTCCATCGCGACCAGCCGGTGGCTTTCGGCGTCGAGGAACAACAACCGCCGCTCGCCCTCCGTAGAGACGACCTCGAGCACATCAGTGTCCCGCTCGTCCCGTCGTTCCTGGCCCCGCCAGGCGACGAGCGATGCGGGATTAGCGGCGGAGAGCAGCAGATGATTCGAATCGGAGCGGTTTCCCGCCTGCAGCCCTGCGACGTTGACGCTGTCCAGGTCCCCGATCTGGCCCGGCTCGTCGCCCATTCGCGACCAGCCACGATCTCCGTTCAACACCTGGGTGCTCTTCATCACGGAGATCGCGAGCGAAAACAGGAATCGGTCCGGATCCTTGCGCACCATGAGAACTTTCCCGGTCTGCTCGCGCGGGCCCGGCGTCACGACCACGTCGCCCTCGAGGGTTGAATCCTTGATGCCGCGCAGCAGTTCGAGACCGCCATGCGCCGCGGCCGCCTGGCCGACGAGGGCGCGCCCCTTCACCATCTGCTCCGGCGTGGGCGGGGTCCTCGCCGTCGACGGCAACTCGATCACCTCGGCGGCCCCCTCCGCCGGGACGATCTCGACCGGGCCGAAACGCTCGAGCTGAGAACGAAGACGGTCGGCGGGACCGACGGCAACGAGCACCATATGATCCGGTGACACGTAATGCGCGAACGCGGCGCGCACGGCGTCTCCGGTGAGTGAGCGGAGGCGCTCCGGATAGTCACCCATGCGGTCGCCGGCGCCGGCATAGATGGTGGCCGCCATCCACTGCGCGATAAGTCCCCCGCGGGTCTCGAATTGGAGCGTGTAACCCGCCACGATGCGCCGCTTCACCTCATCGAGGGCGCCCGCGGCTGGCGGCTCCGCCAGCCCGTGGGCGAGCGCCGCGCGCATGCGCGCGACCTGACCGCCCGCGGAGTCGACCGGCGATGACGAGGCGAGGGAGAAGAGACCGGCGCTCCGCAGCCCCGAGACGCCGACGCGAAGCACGGGCTCCGTCCCCGAAGCCAGCAGTTCGCCCGCGACAGTGAGCGGGTCGTAGTCGGCCTGCCCACGCGAGGGCCCCATGGCGCCGAGTCGCAGCTCCGCGCGCGCGAGACCTGGCGCATCCACGATCCGCACCCGCCAGCTTGTTTCCGGCGGCGGCAGGACGGCCGCCGGGACGTCCTTCGCTCGCCCCCCCCAGCTGCCGAGCAGATCCTCGGCGGCCTTCGCGGCGCGCTCGGGGGTCACGTCCCCCGCGATCACGAGCAGGGCCTGATCCGGCCGATAGTGGTTGCGGTGGAACGTCCGCACCTGGGCGACGCCCATCGCCTTGAGCGCCCGCGGCGCCCCATTGGGCGGGCGTCCGTAGGGATGATCGCGGAAAACGGCCGCCCACAGATGGTCGTCTGCCAGGGCGGCGGGATCCCGTCGCGCGCCCGCGAGACCGGCGGCGACCTGGGGCTTGATCGCGAGCAGCTGTCCCTCCTCGAACAGGGGATTGACGACCGCGTCGGCGAGCAGCTCGAGGCCCGCCTCCATGTCGCCGGCCAGAAACGCGCCGTTGATCGTGGTGAACTCCCGCGAGACCTCTCCCCCTACCGAGCCACCGAGGGCATGCACCGCATCTTCGAACGCACCCGCCACCCGCGAAGCGGTCACCTGGCCGAGCATCTGGAAGGTGAGGTTGGCGACCCCCGCCTCCCCGGCCGGCTCCTGCGCGGACCCCGCTCGAACCAGGATCTGGATCTGCACGAGCGGCAACCGGTCATCCTCGAACACCGCCACAGTAAGTCCGTTTGCGAGCGTGCGGAGCACAGGCGTCGGGGCGCGGAATCCCGCCGGCGCGGTCGCCGCGGCGGCGTGCGGCGAACCGAGCGACCCGGCCAGGAACAGGCCGACAAGGGCGGTCAGACATCGCGGCCTCATGAGCGGGCTCATGGTCGGCCTCCCGTGTCACCGGCAGCGGGCACCGCAGCGGTCAACCACACGACGGTGCGGTGCGACGCGGCGAGCGTGCGCGCCGCCGCCTGCTGGAGGTCGGCCGGCGTGAGGGCGCGGAGCCGTTCCAACTGCCGGTCCGCCTCACGCCAGTCGCCGGCGATCATCTGCGCCGTGCCAAGCGCCTGACCGCGACCGCCCGCACTCTGACGGCCGAGCAGCACCGCCACCTCGAGCTGCCGGCGCGCCCGATCCAGTTCCGCTCCGCCGATCGGCTCGCCGGCCAACTTCTCGATCTCGCCCACCAGGCCGCTCTCCACCGCCGAACTGTCGCTGCCGGGCCGGACCGTGGCGGCCGCCCAGAACATGGTGGCGTCACGCTGTCGGTCGCGACCGCTCCGGGCGATCAGGCAGGTCTGCTCGCCGGCGACCAGTCGACTGGAGAGGCGTCCGGATGGGCCGCCCGAGAGCAACGCGGAGAGCAGATCCAACGCGGCGGCGTCGGTGCCGGCGGCGCCGGCCGGCACCCGCCAGCCCACAACCAGCACCGCCACCGGCAGATCGCCGGTGGCGACCCGCCGGCGCTCGCCTCCCGGCTCCGCCTCCCGGCTCGCCGGCGGCGCCCGGCCGCCCCCGCGCCGTTCGATCGGCTCGATATGGCGGCGGATGAACCCGAGCGCTTCATCGGGGTCGAAGTCCCCGACCACGGTGATAAGGGTCTGGTCGGGCGTGTAGCGGGAGCGCAGAAACTCTTCGCAGGCCTTGAGTGTGATGCGCGCGAGGTCCTCGTCGCTGCCCAGGACCGGCCATCGATAGGGATGGGTGGCGAACGCGGTGGCGTAGAGGTGTTGCAGCGGACGCTCGAGCGGATTCAGCCGCGCCCGCACGCGGTTCTCCTCCCGTGCGACCTCGCGGTCGTGTTCGAGCATGGCCTGCGTTGGTCGGGCCGCGAAGCGCCCGGCCTCGAGCTGGAGCACGCGCTCGAGTGCGGCTCGTGGAACCGCGTACGCGAAGCAGGTAAAATCGGCGGTAGTGAACGAAGCGGTCGTGCCCCCCTCGGCCTCGATACGCCGACGCAGCTCGCGCTCTCCGCCCGCGGCGATGCCGCGCGCGGAGAGATGCTCGGCCAGGTGGGAGATGCCGTTGAGCCCTGAGCGTTCGTACTTCACCCCGGCTTCGACCCACACCGCGACGCTGACCGCCGCCGCTCGAGGGTCGGGAACGAGCAGGATGCGGACGCCGTTCTTGAGCGTGAGCAGGTGCGACCCGGACGGATCAGACGGGGGCGCCGCGGCCGCCGCGGCCACCCGGGGCCCAAAACCCGAGCCGGTGCACAGGATCGCGAGGACGGCAGCGCAATGGAGGATCGTCTTCGGTGGAGTTCGAGTCATCGGGATTCCTTTGCCGGCCAGAGATCGGGACGGATTTTCACGGTGGGGGTAGGACTCCTGCGGTCAGGGAAGGACGATGGCGCGCGCGCCCCGCCGCTCTCCTCCGGACTCAAGAGCGATGAGGTAGAGGCCGGGACGCGCACTGGAGCCGTCGCCGCGGCGCCCATCCCAGCTCACGGCCACGATACTCCTGCAAGCCGGGGCGCCGTCGTAGAGGTCACGGATCAGCCGCCCCTGAGCGTCGAACACGCGCACCCGTGCGGCGGTCCCGGGCCGGCTCGCGGCGCCGAGGCCGAATTCGACCCGCAGCGGCGCGCCTCCCGCGCGCAGCGGGTTGGGCCCGACCACCCGCAATCCGAGCTGGAGGAAGGGCGTCGGCGCCGGAACCCCGCCGGCACCGGGATCCCATCGCAGTACGGCCAGCCCGTCGGGGATGCCCCAGCCCACCCGGTTGTCCGGACTCGCGGCGCGCGAAGCGGTTTCGCGCAGAGCACGCGCGACCAGAGTCGGGGGCCACGACGGCCGGGCCTGGAGCAGACAGGTCGCGAGGCCCGCGACCAGCGGGGTGGCGAACGACGTGCCGCTGTCGATCCTGTACTGGTTCGGGTTGCCGCCTGCCGAGACCAACGTGTCCGAGAGACCCCGGGCGGCCAGGTCCGGCTTGGTGCAGCCGGCGGCATTGGGGCCATACGACGAGAACGAGGCGACCACGCCATTCTGGTCCACCGCACCCACCGCGATGAGACTGTCCATGGACACGTCGCTGGGGGCGATCAGGTAGTGCCAAGCGCTATTGCCTTCGTTGCCGACCGCGTTCACCACCAGGATCCCCTTGCTGGCCGCAATCCCGGCCGCGCGGCTCACGTCGGTGGTGCGACCGTCCATGTCGGCGTAGGTGTAGTCGTCCGCGGGATCGTCAAAGCTGAAATACCCGAGCGACGAGGTGATGAGATCGGCGCCGAGACTGTCCGCCCACTCGGCGCCCATCCCCCAGTAGAGCATCTCGACCGGGGTCTCGGTGGCATCCACCTCGGTGCGGGCGAGCGCGAACTGCGCACCGAAGCCCGAGCCGACATAGGCGCCCTGGAGATTGCCGGCGATGCAGCCCATCACCTGCGTGCCGTGCCGCAGCCCGACCAACGACGTGGTGTCGGTGACGACCGTGTCGCCCTGGACGAAGTCGCGCTTCATGCCGGGCGCGAACAAGACGTCGCGCAGTGCTTCGTGCTTCTCGTGGTAGTTGAATCCGTCGTCGATGATGCACACCAGCATACCGGTGCCGATGTAGCCCGAATCGTGCACGGCCGGGAGGTTCATCTGTTTCAGCATCGCGAGCGAGCGGCCGTAGTCGACCGGAGGCGGCGGCATCCCCAGGCGCTCCCACGCCCGGGCGGGCGCGGCCGGCGCCGGGGTCGTCATCGGAAGGTCGCCCCCGCCCGGGATCTCCCCCGAGCGATGGACCCGCTCGACCGGAGAGATGTGGGCGACGAACGGCAGTTCCGCCAGCTCAGCAATCTGTCCGCCCGCAACGCGGACGGCGGCGCGATTGAGCCAGCGCGAGTGGGCGGCCACCACGAGGCCGCGCCGCTCGAGCTCGCGCAGGTACTCGGGGTAGATAGGAATGTCGTCGTAATCCACGAGCGGCGAGACGCGGGCCCGCAGGCGTCGGGCTCGAGCGCGCTCGGTCAGCGATCCCTCGGCCGCGGCGAGGCGCGACACCAGATCGGCCGGACCGCGCTCGCCCTTGTCGGTGAAGCTCAACCATACCGGCACGGGTGCGGGATCGCCGGCCAGCGCATCGGCCAAGAGGCGGATGTCGAGCTTGGCCGACAGGGAAGCCGTCATCGGAGCCACCGGGGGAGCCACCGGGGGAGCCGCCAACGACACCGGCAGCGTGGCGGGCGCATGGGCGACGGCGTGGGCGACGCCGGCAGAGAGCCCCCCGATCAGGACGATCAGGGCGCTCAGGGCGCTCAGGACGAGTGCACGAGCGTACCGGATCTCAATGCTCACGCAATCAGCCCCCCCCGAGCGCACGGTCATGGTGTCGCGGCCAACACCCTGATGACCGCCTCCAGCGCACCGACCTCGACGCCGGCGTGATTCATCACGACCGGGCGGCGCGATCCCTCGAGGCCCGACCGTTCTTCGTCCGACAGTTCTCCCAGATGCTCGAGCAACCCCAGCGTCGCGGGCGCGAGGCCTCGCGCCTGTCCGTCCTCGCACTTGAGCGCCAGTCCCAGCCGGCGCGACGGCAGGCCGACGCACTCCAGCCCCTCCGCCCCTCCCTTGGCGAGCAACCGGCCGCCGGTCCGCTGCATCAGCATGGTGCTGAAACGTCCGTCGCCCCCGACGGCCTTCGGATGCGCACACATCGCGCGCCGGATCCGGTCCAGCGCGACCGCGCGGGCGTCGCCTTGCGGGGTCGCCGCCGCCAGCCGGGCGTATCCGCGCGCCATCGCGGTCAAGGGCAGCCCGAAGACCGGGACGTTGCATCCATCCACCGCGATGCCCAGGGTGTCCGTTTCGACTCCGCACACCTCGGCGACCGTGCGCGCCATGAGCTGCTGGACCGGATGCTCCGGGCGATGGTAGCCCTCGAGGGGCCAGCCTTCGGACAGCGACAGGCACAACATCCCAGCGTGTTTGCCCGAGCAATTATTGTACACGCTCGAGCGCGCCGCGGGGTGGGCCCTGACGTGGTCGAGTGAGGTCGGGTCGAGCGGCTCGTGGTATCCGCAGGCGAGGTCGCGTTCGGCCAGCCCCAGGCGGTCGAGGATCCCCGACACCAGTGCGATGTGCTCCGGGCTGCCGGTGTGCGACGCCGCCATGACCGCCAGTTGCTCGTCGCTCCAACCCCAGCGGTCGGCATGACTCCGCTCGACCAACGGCAGCAGCTGAAACGGCTTGGCGGCCGAGCGGAACGTGGTGACGGTCCCGCACTGCTCCGTGCCCGCCTCAGCCCGGCCTTCGGGATCGCTGACCGCGGCCTGCATGCGGTGACGCGATTCGGCGATCCCGCCACGCCACACGATCACGTCGATCTGAAGTCGCATGGGGCGGGGTGCCTGGCGGCCGGCGTCAGCGGATGACGACGAAGCGGCTCTGGAAATTGAAGCTCTGAGCCTCCACCCGGTACATGTAGATCCCCGAGGCGATGTCGCGCCCGACCTCGTTCCTGAGGTCCCAGCGCTCGAAGTCCCGCACCGTGTCGGAGTGCCGGAGGTCTCGCACGAGGTCGCCGGCGAGGGTGTAGATGCGGATCCGCGCCTGGGCGGGAAGATTGACGAAGTGAAGCTCGTGATCTCCTGAGGGATTCCACGTCTCGGTCGCACGGTACGGATTGGGGACCACGCCGACCAGCGCCAGGTTCGCGGTCGGTCCGCCGGTCGGCTCGACCGCCCGGGCGAAGAAATGGCTGTCCGGATCTGCGCTCGCCACGCGCGGCTGCCCGACATCGTTGGAGATGTTGGCCGCCCTGTTGTTGAGGTTCGGACAACTGTCGCGGCTCGTCCCGGTCACCGCGCAGCGGGCGAAGCTGTCGAGCGTGTCGGGGATGGACCAGTCCAGGTAGTCGTTGTCGGTGGTGTTCCGCGCCTCGTAGGTGATGCTGTACCAGGTGCGGAAGCCGTCATGGGGTCCGGGCGGCGGCACCAGGATCAGGACCGAATCGCGCAGGCTCACGCAAGCGCCGTTCGGATCGTTCTGTGGGTTGCGCACGCGGCACACCTTGATGAACCGACCGGCGGAGTCCGGATCGATGAAGGTGGCAACGCGGTCCAGGAGCGGCGTGCTGCAGTCGATCGGCGGGAAGTGCCAAACAAAGACCGAGTCGCCCACCTGCTTGGAGAATCGCCGGAGTAGGACCATCGCGCTCGTGTCCCCGAAACTCGTCGCCCGGTAGATTCGGTACCCTCCGAAGTCCGGTGAGGCCTCCGCGGCGGGATCCCGCAGCCACCGCATGGTCAGCGTACGTGGACGGGCCACGATGGTGTCTCCCCGCGCGTCTGAACGGTACGCGCCGGTGAACGCCCATGCCGGGATGTTGGGGTAGCCCACTGTGATCGTGATCGACGACGACGACGAACCAATCAGTGTGTTCGCGGCCGTAAACGTCACGGTGTAGGTCCCCGACGTATTGAACCCCGGCGTCCAGTCGAGCGTCCCAGTCCTGCTCCTAGGGCCCGCGGTAAACGTCGCCCCCGGGGGCAACCCATTGGCTGTGAGCGACGCGATCGAGTCCCCGTCCGCGTCGCTCGCCCGCACGGCCATGCTCAGCCGCAACCCCTCCGCGCCACACGCTGTCACCGGCGCGCTCACCACCGGCGCCCGGTCCACGTTCTCCACGGTGATCGTCGTCGAGTCCGACCCCGAGAGCGCGTTGATCGCCGTGAAGGTCACCTTGTAGGTCCCCGCCTGGTCGAACCTCGGCCTCCAGCTCAGCGTCCCGGCCGTGTTCCCCGGGCTCACCGTGAACGTCGCCCCGGCGGGCCGCCCACTCGCCGTCAGCGACGCGATCGCCTCTCCATCGGGGTCCGCCGCCGTCACGTTCACGGTGAGCGAGTCGGCTTCCCGCACGGTCGCGGTCGCGGGCACGCTCACCACCGGCGCCTGGTCACCACCTCCCTGGGCCGCGGCGGGGCGGGACCCGCCCGCCGCGAGGAGCAACAGCAGCGGGGCGGCGAGGCGAAACAGGCCCGCGGCCGAGCGCACCCGTATCCCAATCATCGGGCGGCCCGCCGCGCGGCCACCGGCGCAGACGGCGCGCGCGAGGCGCCGGGATCCCGGGGGAGCTTCCACACGCTCTGCAGCACCCAGTCGACGAGCTCGATGCACTGCGTACGTCGCCAGTACCAGAAGTTGAATCCCGAGAACACCAGCGGCTGGTTCTCTCGGCCATGGTAGTAGGTCATGACCGGGGAGTTGGTGACTGCTGACCCGCCGCGCGCCAGGTAGAGCGTGTCGAGCGTCGAATACTCGTCCACCCTCTCGGGATGGTCGTCGTAGTCTTCGCGAATGAAGGTCGGCCGGTAGATGTATTCGGCCGTGTAGTCGCCACGCAGCCAGAACGAGTCCGCGCTCCGCAGCGGCGGCGGGGGATCGGTCACCGCCGATTTCGGGTCGAGGTTGGACGGGAGCTTCGAATAGTCGGGCGGCGCGGGTGGCGTCGGCAACGGGGGGGTCCGCGGCCAGTGACGGCCCGGCCGGTTGAGCCCGACACCGGCGGTGCCTCCCGTGTTGGTGCCGAATCTCCGTGCGTTCACGGCGGGCAGCATCTGGACACCCTCCCGCCAGTGCACGAAGTCGTACATCATCCGCCCCGGCTGCAGCTCGGGATTCGGCTCGTCCGAGTTGTATTCGGCGAGCGGGGTGCCGGTCTTGTTCCAGCTGACCAACGTGGCGTAGGCCGCTCCCCCTCCGCACAGCCACACATTGCCCCCCTCGGTCATGTAGCCTTGGGTCATATAGGTGGAAAGGATCACCGGCCGGCCTGGGGAGTTGACGAGGCGCAGCGCCGTGGTCGGGGTGTTCCGGTCGTTCGGCGACTGACTGTAGCTGGCGCCCGTCTCGTCCGTGTACCAGACGATGTGCCTGTACTGTCCGAGCAACGAGAGCGGCACCGTCCCGTCGGCCGAGATCCCGCGCGTGCCGATCGTGTCGTAGGCGTAGCCGTTGAAGATCCCGGGCGGGCTCAGAGTGCCGGCGGGATAGCTCTTCCACGGGAACCCGCCCTTGGCGAACAGGAACGTGTCCAGCTCGGCCGAGGTGGGCCACGGTTGTGTGGGCGGATCGACGGGCCCACCGAGCGGCACCGAGCGTGTGTCCCAGCGCAATCGGGTATCGTCCACGAACAACAGTTCGTTTTCGAAAGTGGACTTGACCACCGTGAAGCTGATGATACCAAGACTCACCAAGCCGTTGTTATCCTCGGCTTCGATGTAGAACAGGTGCGCCTCACGATTGGTCGTGAACGGCCCGACGGTGGCGGCGAGGGTATTCCGGCTCCACGCGCTCCAGTGGTACCAGTCGGTCGCCTCGTTCGAGCGCCGCGTCACGTCGGTCAGGTCGACTAGATCCATCACCCAGCGGAACTGCTTGATGTTCGCGCCCCGCGGGGGTGTGGCGGACCAATTGAACCTGACCTCCTGGTCCGAAGGCACCTCGAGCCTGAACCAGCGCGTTTCGCCGGGATCGTAGTCGCCAGTCGCATAGGTGTAGTCGAAGAACTGGTTGAACATCCGGATGATCGGGCCGGCGGTGCCGGCGAAGGTCACCCCGAACTTCATCATGTTCCGGCCGGGGGCGAACACGGGATCATAGGCCCCGGCCTCATCGAAGCCGGTCATCACGAACAAGTAGGTCGAGCCCGGGTTGAGATTCCGATACTGGAAGCTAGTGGTCTCGGCTCCCACCGAATTCCAGCCCACGAACTCCGGCGCGTAATAACCGCGGACCGAGTCCGGAAATTGCAGGGCGTAAGAAATGTAGTCGGTGATCCCGGGCCGGTCGGGGTTCTTCTGGCCGAAGATCCGGAACACCCAGCGCACCGGCTTGACGGTGAACTGGCCGTCGGGGTCCTGGCCAGTCCACCTGAATGTCACAGTCGGGCTCACGTTCGGGGTGAAGGCGGTGTTGGGCACCGGCTCCTCGATCTGGACGCTCGGGCACTGGGTGAAGGAGAAGAACGCGCGCGTCGCGGGCCGCCTGGAGATCGTCCCCTGGTTGTCCACGGCGAAGATGGAGAGTACGTGCGGGGCCTGGGCCTTCGGATCCCGCGGGTTGACTGGATCGTAGTTCAGACCGGCCGAGAAGAAGAACGTCGATTCGTTCTTGGCCGTCGTGTGCCAAGTCGTGTCGCTCGCGTCGTAGATATCCGGGCGCACCGGATCGACGGCGAGGAGGAAGTGGTCCACGCGGCCGTCAGAGTCGAAGCCCACCCACCGCATAGTGTAGGAGTAAAAGTCGGGCCTCAGGCTGTCGCGGGCGACCGGGGCGCCGGTGAGACGGACTTCGGGCGGCTGATTGGGGATCAACTGGCTGGTGATCTTCTTGCTGCATCCCGCGCCGACCATAGCGACCAGGGCGACCAGGGCGATCACTGCCAGCGCGGCCCGACGGGCCGTGACGGCGGGATTCCGATCTTGCATGTTCATCCGCTCCTGGAAAGTGACACTAGTCTAGCCCCGGTCGGCTAGGGGTTGCCGTCGGCGCAGGTGGTGACGCGACGTAGTAGACCTGGATAGGAAGGCTGATGCAGCGACCCGTGCCCGGCTGGAGCTCGCAGAACGTGCAGTCACAGAGCTCGACGGTGAGGGTGGCCGGCCCGGTCGCCAGGTTCGCCGGGACCGTCAAATTGATGTCCGAGACGACGTTGATGTACTTCTGCTGCACCCCGATCAACGGCGGGTCGTAGTAGGTCAGCGGCTCCCCGTTCGTGTCCAGGCCGGTGAGCTTGAAGCGCATCCGATTGGCCGAACTCGACGGCCCTCCCACGGGATCGCCGGACGTGTACGGGTCGGGGTCGACGTTGAACAGCCGCAGGTCCCAGGTTCGCGACGCGAATGTGTCGACGACCGCGACCCTGGGGCGGAACGAGCCCTGCTCCGTCAGCAGCACGGGAGGGAAGTTGACGTTGAACACCATCACCAGCGGCCGCAGCTTGACCTGCGCGCCGCTCGGGAACTCGACGACGCGTCGGGCATCGTCGACCCGCCGGTCTCGCGCCCCGTCACCGTCTTCGGCCCGCTGCAGCGAGTACGCCTTGCCCGACTGGCCCATCGGGTGGTACGCCCCGATGCGCTGGAAGTTCAGGAAGTCGTTGGGATCGAAGAAGGGATATAGGCGCGTCTGCGCCGTGACGCTGAGCGGTCCGTTCGGCGACAAGAAGTTGGTGATGAGTGAGCGAAACCCGATCGGTGAACCGTTCTGAGCGGCCTTCCTGAGCACCGGGCCGTCCGGGAACGACGCCTGAATCGACCCGATCCCATCCACCACCCTGACCCGGTAGGGCGAATCCTGGTCGAAACCACCGTTGTGGACGACGACCCATGATCCCAGGTGAACGGTGTCGAACTCGCTCCGGATGAACACGGTGTCCTTGTAGATCTCGAGGAACGTTTTGCGCGGCACACGATCCACCGGCAGGATCTCCACCGAATCGGGACTCAGCAGGGTCCCTGGCAGGCCGCCTGCCGGCGGTCGGCCGTTGATCAGGAGCGCGTACTTGTCGCCGTTGGGCTTGGTCTGCCAGGGTCCACCCGTGACATCGGGATCGGGTCCCGCGAACCAGGTGTCGGGGCTGAAGTTCATCTCGAAGCGGCGGGTCGCGTCACGCGAGCCGTTCGCCTGGTCCACCGCCCGGAGCGTGAACACCTTGGTGCCGTTGGAGAGCGGCAGGGTGTCGGCTCCCCCCCTGCGGGGGTCCGCCTCGTTCCTGGGCACGCCGTACTCGAGAATGTTCCCTTGGAACAGGGAGTCGGGGTCCACAGGCTGAAGTTCCGCCTCGTCAAGCTTGTAGCGGAACCCCTTGATCACGCTGCCGAGCAGCGTGACCTCGCCGTGGAATCGGAAGGTGATACGGCTCCCCGAAGGCACCGTGTCGCTGGGTTGCGTGTTGAAGTTGAGACTATCCCGGATGTCAAAGGTCCGCGTCGCCGATCTCAGGACACCGCCCGCGTCGAAGAAGTACACCGTGCCGGTGGCGCTCGCCTTGCCGTCGGGATCGAACACCGGCAGCGGCGGGAAGCGGTCGAGCGCGTTGAAGATGAATCTCGCCGGGGTCGGATCCGGCTTGCCCTTGTCGTCAACCGCGTAGATGAAGAATGCGTGCTGACGGTCCGGGATGTCCTCGGCGACCGTGAAGATGAAGGTGCTGTCGGTCCGGCTCGTGTAGTGGTAGTCGCCGGGACGAGGACCGGGCAACGGTGGAGGGAGGGTGCCGCCCTCCGGGGCCATCGGGAGCGTCTCGACGACCGCCCAGTAGTACCCGACGACCGAGCCGTCCTGGTCGCCGCCGGCCCAGTAGACGTGAAATCGAATGGGGATGGTCCCCGGCAGCGGCCGTTCACCCTTCACGAGCGTGATGGTGTCGAACGGAGCAGCGGTGATCCAAGTCTCAGGTGCCTTGTTCCTATCGATGTTCGGGGCCAGGGGTTTTCGGCACCCGACCACCGCGATGATCACAAAAAGGCAAAGAAGTAACCCGACACGCAAGCGCATACGCGCCCTCCACCACGCCCGATCTTTGGAAGGGAAGTGGGATGGAGGCTAGTCACGAAGCCCTCGACCGTCAAGCCCAAAACGTCATTCCAGAGGATCTTGCGGCACAAGGACCTCGTGGCGGGGACCGCGACCCGGAGACTCTGCAGGCGCCTTGCGGCACAAGGGCTGGGCGGCAGGGACCGCTCCCCGGGTTGCGGTCCCCGCCGCCCAGCCCGCGCTCCACAGGAGCACCTCCTCTGCAAGCTGCCCAAAATCGGGATAGGGGGTAGCGGGTTCGTCCCGCTATCCCCCTCCCACACCACCGGACATGCGGGTCCGCATCCGGCGGTTCGATGGGTCAGCGACCGGCGAGGCGGGGTACGCCGAGCCCGTCGAAGTACGAGATAGGCA
>CAYONG010000051.1:0-4254 GCA_964405235.1 uncultured bacterium
TTCGAGGCGAACGGGGCGGACGTGATGGTGGTGCGCCACGCCTCTCCGGGAGCGGCCGCATTTCTGGCTGAGCAGATCGATAGCGCGGTGGTCAACGCCGGCGACGGCATGCACGAGCACCCGACCCAGGGCCTGCTCGACATCATGACGCTCCGCCAGGCGTGGGGCGGCCGGTTCGACGGCCGCCGCATCGCGATCGTCGGCGACGTCGCCCACTCGCGGGTGGCGCGCTCGGCCATCTTCGGCCTCTCGACCCTCGGGGTGACAGTGACGCTGGTGGGTCCGGCGACGCTGATGCCGGCCGAGGTCGAGCGCCTGGGCTGCGTGCTCGCCGGCTCGGTGGACGAGGCGATGGAGGGCGCCGACGCGGTGATGGCGCTCCGCATCCAGCGCGAGCGCATGGAGGCGGGGCTCCTGCCGTCGCTCTCCGAGTACACGCGTGCCTGGGGGATCGACGCGGCGCGCGTTCGGCGCATGAAACCCGACGCGGTCGTGCTCCACCCGGGACCGGTCAATCGCGGGGTCGAGCTGGCGCCCGATGTGGCCGACGGCGAGCGCTCGGTCATCCTCGACCAGGTGGCGAACGGCGTGGCGGTGCGCTGTGCCGTGCTGCGGCGCTGCGCGGGCGCTCTGGCGCGGGAGGCGGCATGAGCCCGGTGACCGTGATCCGGAACGCGCGCCACTGGATGAGCGGCGCCGTCATCGACCTGGCCTTCGAGCGGGGCACCCTCCTCGGCGCGGCGCCCGCCGCGGCCGATGTCGTGCTCGATGCGAATGGCGCGGTGCTGGCGCCCGGTCTCGTGGACCTGCACGTTCACCTGCGCGAGCCCGGGCAGGGCTCGCGCGAGACCATCGAGAGCGGCACGCTGGCGGCGGCGGCCGGCGGGTTCACGTCGGTCGCATGCATGCCCAACACCGAGCCGGTGATCGACAACATCGCCTGGGTGGAATGGGTGCGCGCCCGCGCCCGCGCGGTCGGGCGCTGCCGGGTGCATCCGATCGCAGCGGTCACGATCGGGCAAAAGGGCGAGCGGTTGACCGAGGCGCTGGCGCTCAGACAAGCGGGGGCGGTCGCGCTCTCCGACGACGGCCGGCCGATCGATTCCGCGGCGATGATGCGTCACGCGCTCGACTACGCGCGCCACGCCGGGTTGCCGATCATCTGCCATGAGGAGGACCTGTCGTTGCGCGGCGACGGCCACATGAACGAAGGCTACACGGCGACCCGTCTCGGGATCCGGCCGATCCCGGCGGCGGCCGAGAGCGTCATGGTGCGGCGCGATGTCGAGCTGGCCGCGCTCACCGGCGGGCGGGTGCACTTCGCCCATCTCTCGTGCGCGGCCTCGTTCGACGGGCTCCGGGACGCGAAGCGGCGCGGGCTCGCGGTCACCGGCGAGACCTGTCCGCACTACTGGATGCTGACCGACGAGGCGGTGGCCGAGCGGGGTACGCAGGCCAAGATGAACCCGCCGCTGCGTTCCGAACGCGATCGGCTCGCCACCATCGAAGCGATCGCCGACGGCACCATCGACTGTCTCGCCACCGATCACGCGCCCCATACCGAGGACGACAAGCGCCAGCCCTTCGAGATGGCGCCGTTCGGCATCGTCGGGCTCGAGACCGCGTTGGCGCTGACGCTCACCGGGCTGGTGCGTCCGGGCCACATTTCGCTCGCCCGCGCGCTCGAGCTGTGGACCGACGCGCCCCGGCGCGTCTTCGACCTGGCTCCCGTGAAGCTCGAGGGCGGCTTCCCCGCCGATCTGGTGCTCATCGATCCCGACGCCGAATGGACTGTGGATCCGGCGGCATTCCGCTCGAAGGGGCGCTGCACGCCGTTCGCGGGCGCGCGCGTCACCGGACGCGTGCTCGCGACCATCTGCGACGGCGAAATCACCCACCTCGATCCCGGGCTAGAGGTGATTCGCGCCGGCGCCCGGCCGGGCGCGGGTTCCGGCGCCGACTCCGGAGTCGACGCCGGAGCCCTGGGTGGAGGGGCGGCGCGATGATCCGTCGCCCACCCGCGATCCTGGCCCTCGAGGACGGTCGCGTCTTCCGTGGCGAGTCGTTCGGCGCCCGGGTGGAGACCACCGGCGAGGTGGTGTTCAACACCGCCATGACCGGCTACCAGGAGATCCTCTCCGACCCGTCGTACTGCGGGCAGATCGTCACCTTCACCTACCCGCTGCTCGGCAACTACGGGGTCAACGACGAGGACTGGGAGAGCGAGCGGCTGCGCGCGCAGGGGATGGTGTGCCGCGACATCTGCGAGCAACCCAGCAACTGGCGCTCGACCGGACGACTTCAGGACCTGCTCGAGGACAAGGGGCTGCCCGGCATCTGTGGCATTGACACCCGTGCGCTCACCCGGCACCTGCGCGACCGGGGCGTCATGCGCGGCTGCCTGTCGGCGGTGGACCTCGATGCCGACTCGCTGGTCGAGAAGGCGCGCCGCTCGCCCGGCATGCAGGGCCTGGCGCTGGCCGAACTGGTCACCTGCGCCGAGCCCTACTGGTGGACCGCAGCCGGGCCGAGCGAGTGCGAGGCCTCTGAAGACGCCACGAAGCCGCTCGTGGTCGTCTTCGATTTCGGCGTGAAGTACAACATCCTGCGGCGGCTGCGCGCCGAGAACTTCCGCGTGCGCGTGGTGCCGGCGCGAACACCGGTCGCGGAAGCGTTCGAGCTCGAGCCCGAAGGTGTGGTGCTCTCCAACGGTCCGGGCGACCCCGAGCCGCTCGAGTTCGCCATCATGACCGCCCGCGAGGTGGCGCGCACGCTGCCGACCCTCGGCATCTGCCTCGGCCACCAACTGCTCGGCCTCGCCTTCGGCGGCCGCACTCGCAAGCTCAAGTTCGGCCACCGCGGCGCCAACCATCCGGTGATCGACCGGCGCACCGGCCTGGTCGAGGTGACCTCGCAGAATCACGGATTCATTGTGGACGGTGATTCTCTCAAGCCCGTCGAGTTCGACCTCACCCACTGGAGCGGCAACGACCAGACGCTCGAGGGCATGGTACATCGCACGCTGCCCGTGCTCTCGTGCCAGTACCACCCCGAGGCGAGCCCCGGACCGCACGACTCGCGCCCATGGTTCGCGGCGTTCCGCGCGCTGGTCATGAAGCGGCGCGCCACCCGTCGCCGGCCGGTCGCGCCGGCCCGGGTGCCGAGCGGGGTCAAGTCCTGATGCCGCTGCGCACCGACATCCACAAGGTGATGATCATCGGCGCCGGCCCGATCGTGATCGGCCAGGCGTGCGAGTTCGACTACTCGGGGACCCAGGGCTGTCGGGCGCTGCGATCACTCGGGCTTCAGGTGGTGCTGCTCAACTCGAACCCGGCCACCATCATGACGGATCCGGAATTCGCCGATCGCACCTACATCGAGCCGCTCCTGCCCGAGATCGCCGAGCGCATCATCGAGCGCGAGAAGCCTGACGCGCTGCTGCCGACACTCGGCGGGCAGACCGGACTCAATCTCGCCGTGCAGTTGGCGAAGCGCGGCGTGCTCGAGAAGCACGGCGTGCAGCTGATCGGCGCCTCGCTCGAGGCGATCGAGACCGCCGAGGACCGCAACCTCTTCAAGCAGGCGATGGAGAAGGCGGGGCTCCTGCTGCCCAAGAGCGGCTACGCCACCCACGTCGCCGAGGCGGTGGCGCTCGGGGAATCGCTCGGCTATCCGCTGGTCATCCGCTCGTCGTTCACACTCGGCGGCCAGGGCTCGGGGATGGTCTACAACATGCGACAGCTCCGGGAGGCGGCGCGTTTCGGCATCGCCGCCAGCCCCAACGGCTCGATCCTGGTCGAGGAGTGTCTGGTGGGCTGGAAGGAGTTCGAGCTCGAGGTGATGCGCGATCGAGCAGACAACTGCGTCGTCGTCTGCTCGATCGAGAACTTCGACCCAATGGGTGTTCACACCGGTGACAGCATCACGGTGGCCCCGGCGCAGACGCTGAGCGACCGTTGCTACCAGACCATGCGCGACGCCGCGCTCAGGGTGATGCGCACCATCAAGGTGGAGGCGGGCGGCTCCAACATCCAGTTCGCGGTCCATCCCGACACCGGCGAGATGCGCGTCATCGAGATGAATCCGCGCGTCTCGCGCTCGTCGGCGCTCGCCAGCAAGGCGACCGGCTTCCCGATCGCCAAGATCGCCGCGATGCTCGCCGCCGGGCTGACGCTGGACGAGATCCCCAACGACATCACGAAGAAGACCCCGGCCTGCTTCGAGCCCACGCTCGACTACTGCGTGGTCAAGATC
>CAYONG010000052.1:0-30878 GCA_964405235.1 uncultured bacterium
TCGCCCGACGCGTTCCTGGTCTACATCGAGAACGACGAGCCGCTCGACTCGCACGGCGCGGCGCCGCGCTGGGGCTACCTCTACTACTCCCCCGCCCTCAAGAAGGCGCGGGTGTACTCGGTGCGCGACGGGAAGATCCTGGTGGCCGAGGAGCTCGGCATGAAATTCGAAGCCCCGCCGATCGCAGGCGAGTGGATCGACAGCGCCACGGCCTTCACGATCTCCGACGAAGGCCCGGCACGCCGCTTCTGCTTCGAGCACGCCGGCCGGCTCGACACCATGCTGCTCATGCGGGGCGCCATCCAGGAGGACCAGCCCGACCGCACGACCTGGATGCTCGTCTACACCGCCCCGAACCTCCCGTCGCTCTTCGTCATCCTCGATGCCGCGGACGGCACCGTGTTGCGCACGTGGAGGGGCTGACCATGGCGCGGCCGCCGATCGTAAGCCCGCCTTTCGTGGGTGCGGAAGCCCGTCGGCCCCCCCTCCCCGGCTCCGGCGCCCGCCGCGTGGCACGAGCAGTCGCCGGCCTCGCGACCCTCGCCATCACCTTCGCCCCGGCGCCGCCGGCGCGCGCGCAGGCGACCGAAGCGATCACGGTCGAGCGCGTGCGGCCGACGAAGGAGAAGATCCCGACGCTGCGGTTCCTCAAGGAGAACCGGGACTTCATCCGCGCGCGCTACGATCTCCTTCGGCAGAAGCCAGACGGCACGCTGGGCGACGCAGGAGAGATCGACCCCCGGTTCCTCGCCTACCAGGAGATGTTGCGCGACCTGCTCGCCGCCCGCGACTCGGTCTCGGCCGCGGATGACAGCCTTGCGCGCCGGCAGCTGCTCGCGAGCATCAGCGATCTGGGGCGGCTCGAGGAGCAGCTCGACCTCATGGACCGGTTGCTCGCCGGCCAACGGACCCGGCTCGGCATCCTTCAGGAGGATTTTACCGGACGCCAGCAGACTGCTCTGGTGGTGGTATTGAGCGGCTATCCGGCCGAGGCGGAGATCGGGCAGGTCTCGATCACCCTCGAGGACGGCGACACGCTCACTGTGCCGCTCTCGGATGAGCACCGCGCCTCGCTACGCAAGGGCGGGGTGGTCCAGATCTTCCACGGCTTCGTCGAGCCCAGGGAGCAGGTCGTCGAGGTCGCGATCACCGGCGAACGGTGGCCGGCGGGCGACGCGGGATACGTGACGATCGACCCGGCGCGCGATCGGATGACCCTGCTACGCCTCGATCTCTCGTCGGTTCAGCCCGAACGGGGGGCCGCGAGCATCCAGGCGAACACCTGGATCCACGATGCAAGGCTCCACCCCGGCGACGGTTAAGAGTCGGCACCTTGCGATCCTCCGCATTCGTCAAGGGTCTCGCGACCCTGGCCTGGGCTGTGAGCCTCGTGTGCGCGACGGGCGTTCCTACCGTCGTGGCGAGTGCGCCCCACTCCAAGTCTGATTCGGCGACCACACCCCGCTCAGCAGCGGACACCGCGCGCCCCACGCCGGTCTCTCCGCACACGCTCACCCCCTCGCCTGCCGCGCCGGACGAGACGGCGCTGCGGCTCGGCCGCGCGGCGACGGAGCGCAGTCTCGGCAACACGCGCGGCGTGGTCGAGAACCTCTCCGCCATCGACTTCTCGTCCGAGCCGGAGTCCGCCGAAGCCGATCGCGCCGCGTTCCTGCTCGGGCAGGCCTATCTCGAGCTGGGCGGTCGTGCGCACTTCATCGCGCTCGCGCGGCAGGTCGCGACCTGGCGGCGGACCAGCGCCTATACCCGCTGGATCGCCTTCCAGCTCGCCCTCGCCGAGACCGACCTCACCGACGCCCCACCGGCGCCTCACCAAGCCTTGGGCGACAGTTCGGGCGTCACCGACACACCGGCGCCGGCGGCGAGCGCCGCCCGGCCCCCGGCCGGTAGCGCCGCGGCCGATGCCCTCACGGCGTGCGTGTTCATGCGCCAGGGGAACGCGGCGGCGGCGCTCGCGCTAATCGGCGCGATCGAGAGCCGTGGCGAGGTCACGCCGCTCGTCACCTATCTCAAGGCGCACGCCCTGGCCGCGACCGGGGCGGACAACGGCGCCGAGTGGACGCGGCTCGCGGACGCCGACACCACGTCGCTCCTGGGGCGCGACCTCTCGGGCGCCGCGCTCATCCGCCTCGCCACCAGCGCCGCCCGGCGCGGCGAGGATCCGCGACCGCTGCTCGCCCGCACGCCCTCGGGCAGCCGATATGCCTCACGCGCCCGTCACATGGCGGGCCTCGCCTCCCTCGAGCGGGGCGAGACCGGGCCGGGCGTTTCGGACCTCGCCGCGCTCGCCGCCGAGGACTCGAACTACGCCGCCCGCCGCGAAGTGTGGCTCGCCCTCGCCGGTCAGGCACTGGACGAGGGACGATGGGAGGCCGCTCATGGCACCTACCGCCAGATCGACAAGGACTGGGCGGATCACCGTGACATCCTGCAGCGGCTGCTGGCCGGCGCCGACCACGACTCGCTCTGGCGCGCGTGGGAGTCGAATTCGCCGCTCTCGCCGGCGCTGATGCTCGACGCGTTGCCGGCGCGCATGTTGGCGGAGGGTCTGGCCGACGCCTCGGAGGATCTCACGACGCGGCCCACGGTGGACCTCCCGGCACTGAATCCAACCACCCACGCGGCGGAATCGCCGTGGAGCATTGCCCCACCCCCGACGGAAACGTGGAAAGCGCTCGCCGGCTCGGCACGCGACCTGGGCGAAACCTGGCACGAACTCGCCCGGACCCGCTGGGCCATGACGCGCGAGCAGGAGACGCTTGCGGGCACGCGTCGGTACCTCGTGGGCGGGCTCGAGCGCGCGCATCGCGAAGTGTCTGACCTCGCCGGCCACACATCACTGCTCGACTCGTTGTTGCGCACGCTGGAAGCCCTCGATGCGCGCCTCAAGGCGGCGCGTGACGAGGCGACGCGGCGTATCCTCCGGCGGACCATCGCCGTCCTCGAGGGGTGCGTGAAGGATCTGATGTGGACGCAGGCCATGCGCCACTTCCATCTCGACGGACCCCACCGGGAACGGGCGGTACCCGCGCCCGAGGGGTATCCGCTGCCCGACTCGGTGCTGGCCGGCGAGGAGGCCCTGGCCCGCGCGGTCCAGGCCTTCGCCGAGCGGATGGCGGCCGAAGGGCCCGGCTTGATCGCCCGCTCATACGACCAGGCATGGCGGCCCGGCCTGATCGATCGCGCGGCCGCGCAGGACGCGGCGGCGCACGGGGCGCTCGCCTGGGCCCGCGCGCTCGCGACATCGATCGACTCCAGCATCGCCTCGACCTCGAGCAGCGACGAGTTGCGTCGGCTCGCCTCGCGCGTCGACTCGCTTGCGCGGACCACCGATGAGCTTCGCGCCGCCCACGAGGCCGCGCGGGCCGAAGCGGCGCGCGAAGCCATCGCCCTGGCCCTGGCAGGACTGGAGGTCGAACGCGAGGCGATCGACTACGGGCTCGCCGCCTCCGCCTATGGGCTCGGCGTCCGTCTCGGCCCGCCCGGCAACGGGGATACGCTGGTTGCCACGATCCGACCGGGCGCTGAGCATCGACCGGCGGACGGCGCGAGCGACAGCAGCGTCGCGGGCGCGGAGCCGGTGGATGAGATGGACGAACCCGAGGCGGTGCGCTGGCGGGTCGAGGCGGTCACGCTGCACCAGGCGTTCCTCGAGCGTCATCCCGGCTCCGCCGCGCGCGGCGAGATCCGCTTCCGGCTGGCCGACCTTCTGCTGGTCGAGGCGCGGCGGGAGTTCCGCGAGCGGATGGCGGCCTATGTCGGCGACCAGGCCGCGGGCGGAACGGCCGGCGTGCCGCTGCCGGTGCTGAGCCACGCGTCGGCGCTCGCGCTTTACCGCTCGATCCTCGACGAGGACCCGGACTTCGACCATCGCGACGCCGCGCTCTTCAACGCCGGGATGATCCTCGCCGACGGGGGCGACCCCGAGGCCGAGCGCATGTTCGACCGGCTCGTGACCACGCATCCGGAATCGCCATACTGCCAGGAAGCCTATCTGCGCATGGGCGACATGCACTTCAACGCGAAGCGCTACCCCGAGAGCATCCGGCTCTACCAGCGGGCGGCGGCGGGGGCCGATCCCGGTCTCCAGGCGATCGCGCTCTACAAGACCGGCTGGGCGCACTACAACCAGGACCGTTTCGCCGAGGCGGCCGAGGCCTTCGGAGCGGTGCTCGACCTCTACGGCTCGGAGCGCCGCGTCGACATCCAGGCCGACATCGAGGGCGAGGCCGAGGCGTACCTCGTCCATTCGCTGGCGGGCGCCGGCGGCGCCGACGCGTTTGCGACGCACTTCGGCCGGGTCGGCATGCGGCCCTACGAGATGCGCATCCTGATGGCGCTGGGTCAGCACTTCAGGCGATTTGCGCAATACCCGATGGCGGCCGCCACGGACGAGCTGTGCCTCAGCCGCTATCCGAAGCACGCCGACGCGCTGGTGAGCGCACAGCGGCTGATCGACACCCACCAGCGGGCCAACCTGCCGGGGCGCGCGCGCGAGGCGCGGCTGGGCTTCGCGGCGCGGTTCGCGCCCGGGAGCGCGTGGTCCGAGGGGCAGAGCTCCGATTCGGTCCGAACCGCCGGCGCCGAGTTTGCACGCACCTCGCTGAAGACGGTGGCGCAGGAGTATCACCACCGGGCGCGCGAGACCCGTTCCCCGGCGGACTGGCGCGCCGCGCTCGACCTCTACGAGCAGGTGCTCATGACTTGGCCCAAAGACCCCGACGCGCCCACGCTCGCGCTTCGGGCCGGCGAGGCGGGCGCTCAGCTGGGCGAGTACTCGAGGGCGCTCGGACACTACGACGCAGCGGCCCGCTCGGGAGAGGACAGCGTCGCCGCGCAGGCGATGTGGCAGAGGGTCGCGGTGACCGACGCCTGGTATGAGAGCACACGTGGCGCGGCGGTCCAGGGACGCTCGGCGACCGGACAGGACACGCTCGCGCGTGCCATCCTCGCCGCTGCCGACTTGCTGATCGAGCGGTTCCCGGATCACGCGCAGAGTGCGGATCTCATGTGGCGCCAGGGCAACCTCTCGTTCGCCCACGGCTGGCTCGACGTCTCGGCGCAACACTTCGGCCGGCTCGCGACCCATCATCCCCGGGACAAGCGCGCCCCGCGCGCCGCGATCCTGCGCGCCGATGCAATCTTCCGGCTCGGCAGGTTCGACGCCGCAGGCACGGCCTACGAGGAGGCCCTTGCCGCCGCTCGGCAGGCCGGTGCCGACTCGCTCATGCGGCGGGCCGAGCAGGCGATCCCGGTCGCATTCTACCGGCACGCGGAATCGGCGGTGGCCGAGGACTCATCGCGGTTCGAGCGCCACGCCACGTTGTTCCAGCAGGTGGCGTCGCGCTGGCCCCGCTACGAGCACGCGCACCTGGCGCAGTACCGTGCCGGCCTCGCCTGGGCCCGCGCGGGGCAGGCTAGAGAGGCCGTGCGGGCGCTCCAGGCTGTATGCGACAGCTTCCCGCGCAGCACGTACGTGCGCGACGCCCATCTCGAGATCGCGAAGGTGTGGGAGGCGGACGGCGAGAAGGAGAAGAGCGCGGCAGCGTACGCGCGCTTCGCCGAGCGTTTTCCCAAGGACACTGGCGCCGCCGACGCGTGGCTCAAGGCCGCCGATCTCTACGCCGCCGCCGGAAAGGCAGAGAAGGCGCTCGAGCTGAGGCTCGCCTACATCAAGCGCTACCCCGGTGACGTCGAGACCGCCATGGAGGTGTACGAGGGTCTGGCCATGAAGGACCTCGAGACCGTCGGGCCCTCGCGCCCGATCTCCACCCTCCTGGTGGGCCTGGCCGAGCGTCCCGCAAAGGCCGGGAAGGCCCGCAAGGGCGGCAAGCCCGCCAAGGCGGTCGCTCCCTCGCACCTGGTCGAATACCTCAGGCGCGCCCAGACGCATCCGAACCTCGCCTCGCGCGGCATCATGGCCCAGGTGAGCTTCCTCAAGGCCGAGGAAGCGCAGCTCGCGTATGGGGCCCTGCGCATCCGCCAGCCGCTGCCGCCCTCGATCGCGGCCAAGCAGAAGAGCCTCGACCACGTGATGGCGCTCTATCGCCAGAGCGTGGACGCAGGCGTACCCGAATGGACGCACGCCTCGACATTTCGTATCGGCGAGGCGCTGGTGGCGTTCGGCGACGCGCTGGAGAACAGCCAGCGCCCAGCCGATCTCACCGGGGACGCGCTGACGGCCTACGAGGACGTGTTGTTCGAAAGTGCCGGGCAGTTCGCCGAGCGCGGCGAGAAGGTCTGGAGCGAGCTGCTGCGCCAGAAGGGCGAAGCGGGCAAGGGCGACCCGTGGATCGTGAAGGCACAAGGCGCCCTCTGGGCGCGACTCGGCGACCGCTTTGCCGGCATCCCCGAGGTGGATTACCCGCTGCTCACCGCCCGAGAGACCGGCAGGAAAAAGAACGACGAGGAACGCCCGGGGCGGAACGGCCCGGGCCGGCGTGACAGCACCGAGAGGCCGCGCATCCAGAGGCAGGAGGATCGTCCGTGATGACCCATCGCACGCACCACGCACTGACCCACACTGGCCGGCGTCGGACGCCGGCGCCCGGACCGTGCCTCGCGTCCGCCCTCGTGCTGCTGGCATCGGCGGCGCTGGCCGGCTGCGGCGCGCGCGGGATCGGGGTTCGCAACGAGCCGGTCACGCGCAGGGAGGCGAAGGCCCCGAAGCTCACCGAGGTGCAGGAGAAGCTATTCGAAGCACGCGACCAGTCGTCGGTCGACGTAACGGAGCCCTTCTGGCCCTACCGGCTCGGCCAGGTCTACGCCGAGGCCGATTCGAACACGCGCGCCGAATCGGCGCTCAAGTCCTCCCTGCGCCGCGATCCGGCCTACGCGCCGGCGCTCGCCCTGCTCTCCAAACTCTACTACGACACCGGGCGCCACCAGGATGGCGTCCAGCTGCTGGAGACCGCGCGCGCGCGCGCGGGCGCGTTTCCGGACGGCGTGCCGCCGGCGCTGCTCGGCGGCCTCGCGCTCCACTACGAGGCGCTCGGGCGCCACGATCTGGCCACCGCCGTGGTCGCCAGTGCCCAAGGCTCCGATCCGGGGAAAGCGGGGTCCGCGCTGGTCTACGTGACGTTGCGCGGCGAGAACGCGGGCGCCGCTGCCGACCTGGCGCGAGCGGCGGTGGACAATGATCCGCGAAGCGCCGCGAACCAGAACAACTACGGCCTCACGAAGCTCCGCGCGGGCGAGCCCAGGGCCGCGCGCGACGCGTTCATGCGCGCGATCGAGATCGACTCCCGGCTTGCGGGGCCTTACTACAACCTTGCCATCGTCGAGCACTTCTACTTCCTCGACGATGTCGCCGCGGCCCGCTGGCTCAAGACCTACCGGGAGCGCTCGAGCGTGGATCCGGATGACCTGTTCCGGGCGATCGCGCCCGACGAGACCAAGCCGGTCGCCGAGAAGGAGCGTTGACCATGACGCGACGGCTGCTCCTGTGCCTGTGCCTGCTCACGGCTTCGCTCGCCGGTCGGGCGGGCGCCGCGCCAGCGAGACCGAAGGCGGCGGCCGACTCCACGGCGATGGCGCCCGCGAAGAAGAACACCGCGCCCGCGAGACCGAAAGCGGCGGCCGACTCCGCAGCAATGGCGAGCGTGAAGAAGGACGCCACGCCCTCCCCCACCCGGACGGTGGCGGCGCCGCGGCGGCTCGAGGACATTCATATCGAGGGCGAGATCCCCGCGCCCCAGGTGCTGTTCATCACCGCGCGTGACCAGCGCCGCTTCACGAAATTTCATCACCGCCGGTATCTGAAGCCCAGCGTCCTGGTCGGCGAAACCACGCTGCTGCCAACCCGCGTCGCCTTGACCAGCCCACCATCGACTCCGGCAGGCGCGCCGTGAGCGGAAACCATGGGGACGGAGCCGAATGGCCGCCGAACGGAGCATGACACCAGGAACACTTGGCACGGTCACGGTCAGGGGCGACGGCCCCACGGGGCACGTCCGCGCGACGGCGGCACGCCTGCGCATGGCGGCCCTCGTCTTCTCGTCCGAGCGTCGCGAGCTGTGGGCCGGGAGCCGAGATCGCTTCATCCGCGCCACGGGCATCGCCTCGGCGCTGTTCTGCACCCTGTTCGTGACGCTATTCGTGGTCAAGCCACTGCGCGACCATGCGGTGGTGCGCGTGGTGCTGCCCCCGACCCGGACAGTCAGCCTCAGGGAGATCGTGCCCGAGCCCCCGGCGCCGGCGGAGGGGCTGAAGCCCGATCTCGAGCAGCTCAGCGTGCGAAAGGTGGCCGACCCGCCGGTGGTCAAGGCGCCGACGCAGACCATCGTGCCCCCGCGCATCGAGGCGCCGAAGCCGGTGGACCGTATCGCCGCCCAGGCAGGCCGCGAGCGCGCCCGCGCCGCCACGGCGGAGCTGACGCATGCCACCGCATCGCTCGACAGGGCGCTCGGCGACCTCAAGTCGTCGCTCGGGGCGCCGACCTCGGGAGACTACCGGGCCTCGCGTCGCGCGCGCACGCGTAACGTGGGCTCCGGGCGTTCCGACGGCCAGCTCGCCGCGGTCGGTAGCGGCGTTGCCGGCAGCGGTGCGTCGGTGGATCTCGGCGGCTCGGCGGTCGAGGGCTCGCTGGTCGCGATCGGCTCGCTCGCGCCGGCACAGGCCGCCGAAGGCCGTGACGGGGCGCAAGGTGGGATCGGCGCCGGCTCGCGGCCGGGCGTCTACCGCAGCAACGCCTCGCTGCTGGCGGTCATCCAAAAGTACGCGGCCGGAATCCAGTACTGCTACGAGTCCGAGTTGAAGCGCGACGACGGCCTGCGCGGCAAGCTGGTGGTCGCGCTTACGGTGACGCCGGCGGGCAGCGTGCAGGAGGCGTCGGTGGTGCGGAACACGCTCGGCTCCGAGCGGCTCGCCGCCTGCGCGCTATCGCAGATCCGCAGCTGGAAGTTCCCGCCCATCTCGGGCGGGCTCACCACCTTCCAGGCCCCGTTCGTGTTCACGCCGCCGAAGTAGACGGGCCGGGGCGGGGCAGCCGACGACGACGAGGGGGCGGAGCGCGAGAACCGATCTCGCACCCCGCCCGTCATCGCTGCGCTACTTCTCGTCGACCTGCGTCGGCGCCGGCTCCTTTGCGACCTCCCTTTGCACGCTCACGAACACCCACACCCGGCGCCACCGGTTGAGTTCGTTCTTCGCCGTGACCGAGAGCCCCAGGCGGTCCCCCACGACCTTGACGGGGACGCGATAGGACGCCCGCCAGAGATCCGCCGAGTCGTCATAGGTGAACCGCTGCGCCTTCCCGATCCCGTCCGAGAGCAGGACCTCCTCGACATCGGGTGAGCCCTTCGCCGTGAGCTCGATGATGGTCCCCGGCGTGACCAGCGAGTCGGTGATCGAGGCGTCCACGTCCGGAGGCAGCGAGTCGTTCGAGACCGCGGCGATCCTCTCTGCGCCCACGGCGACCTGCCTCTGGCGCTCCGTGAGCGGAGACGCCACCGGGACACTCGCACTGGCCGCCACCACATTCTGGTCGCTGCCGGCGCTGCCCGACGTCCTCGTCTGTTGCTGACCCCCGCACCCGATCGCCAGGAATACGAGTGTGACCAGGGTCATGGCGAGGGCGCCGCGGTTCGACTGCGTGCTGCTCTTCATCGTCCTTCTCCCATCCGGCGCATGTGGGACCCGCTCGGACGGGGCGGGCGCCGGTGCCCCCCCCCGATCGCCCGGTGCGGGAGCCGTGCTCCCGACCGGGCCGCTTGCGTCGGACGCCTTCTGCGCCGCGCTCGGGAGGGCTCCTTCTCAAGGGGTGTGCCGCGTAGCTGATTCGTTGCAGTAAAACGAGTTGAATCAGACTCCATGCCCCGTGGAGACCCGACGGTGTGTCAAACTTGACACGCGTGTTGTACGGGCCCAGGCTGCGTCGACACCGCAAGGTGCGGCGCCACATCAGAATCCGGCGAGCGACGCATGACCGACACGGAGATGACACTGGGGACACGGCACCCGAGGCTCCATCGCGGGTGTCGTCGATCCTTCGTGGTCAGACACTGCGGCCCGCGACCCCTCATCGCGGCGTCGCTCGCCTGGCTCACGTGGCTCGCGGGAACGGCCGCAGCGCAGCCCGTGCCCCGGGACGCGCGGGTTGCATGGGTCCGGGGCCCGTACGCGTACATCGCCTCGCACGACTCCCTCGCCCTGGCGCCCTTTTCCCTCCTGACCTTCACATCGAAGGGAAAGCCCATCGCGACCGGCGAGCTCGAGCGCCTGGTGGACGGCGGGATGGCGATCGCGCGCATCACGTCGGGCTCGCTGGGGGGCGTGAAAGACCTCGATCGCGTCCGCATTCTCGCCGAGCCGCCGCGCGGCCCGCGGCTGCTCCGGTTGGGATATCCGTCAGGAAGGCGGACTCCCCTTCTCATCGGGTGCGAAATCGTGACGATCCAGCCGGCGCTGACACTGGCTGCCTATCGCGAAGACACCTCGCACCGCCTGATTCGGAACGGTGAGGACCTCGCGCATGCCCGATGGCCCGATACGCTGCTCGTCCGCGCGTTCGACGACGTGGCGGACCAGGAGATCGCGGTCGAGCGGGGCGAGCTGGACGTCGCGCTGTTCTGGCCTGGCGAACTGTCCGCCCATATGCGCGAGCACCCGCGCTGGAAGGATCGGCTCTCCTGGCCTCTCGAGCGCGGCCTGATAGGAATGCTTCCGGAGTCGGGCTCGCCCGAGTCGCGGTGTATGACGGCGCTCCGCATGGCCGCTGCGTTCCGAGATCTCGGCCAGAACCTCCTTCGCGGTGATCTCGACGTATCGCGGGATGGGGTGGCCTCGTGCAGTGACACCCTTCCCTCCAGCCCGTTCGCCGTGCGATACGAGGTGGATCCGTCCTGCCAGGGACGTGCCACGCTGGAGCGCTTCCTCAATCGCGACGCGACGCGAGCCCCGGGCGCTGCTGTGCGGGTCGTCCGCGTGTCCTGCCACGACGCGCGGACGTTCTCGTCCTACGACGTGGTCACGGCCGCGGCGCAATGCCAGGTGGTATGCGCGTCGCGGCTCGTCCCCTACTTCAGGGAACTCGGACCGACCGCGTTCTTCATGTTTGTCGACTGCGTCCCGCACGAACGTCGGCCATGAACTCGCTGCGCTCGCGGCTCCTCGTGGGCTCGTCGCTCATCGCGGTCCTCCCGTTGGCCGCCGCCATCTTCCTGCTCTCGCAACGGATGGAGGCCACGGTGCGCACGGAGGCTGCCGCGCGTCTGGATGCGGCGCTCGGGGGCTTGCGGTCGCAACTCGCGAGCGATGGCGGGACGACCGCCGAGCGCATCCGCATACTCGCACGGGATCCCCAGCTCCGGCGGCTCTACCTTGTTCGCCCCGCGGGAAGTGTCGAGCTGGCCGAGTTCCTTTCCGAGCGCCGGTTCCTGCTGGGGCTGGATCTCCTGCGCATCGTGGACACCACCGGTGTGGAGGTGGCGGACGGGGCGTCCGCAGCTGCCAATGTGGCGGCAGGAGGGCGGGCGCCGTGGCGCCTGGAGTCGTCCAGACACGGTGCATCCGACGCCATCACGATCGAGCGGGTGGTCGGTGACTCCGCGCTCGCCATGGTCGCCCGTGCGCCAATCCTGTACGCCGGCCGGCCCGTCGGCGTGATGGAAGCCGGCGTCCTGCTCGACCCCGGCTACCTGCGGCGGCTGCGGGAGACCAGCGGGACCGAGTTGGTGCTGAGCGACGCGACCGGCCGCGCCGTCGCCGCGACGCGGGGCGGCCTCGTGGAGGTGGCGGGTCGGTCACCGTTCGCCACGCCTGCCAGCACGGCGCCGGAGCGGGTGTCGGTGCAGGGCGAATCGTACCTCGCCCGGACGTTCCCGCTCGTGATCGGCCCGCCGCCGCACCCGCGGATCTCCGGGTTCGTCTCGACCACCTCGTCCGACCATACGATCGCCACACTCCAGTGGACCGCGGCCCTGTTCGGCCTGCTCGGGCTCACCCTCGCCATCCTGCTCGCATTGCTCTGGTCGTCGCAGGTCTCGCGGCCGGTGGAGCGGCTGGCGGCATTCTCGGACCGGCTCGCGCGGGGCGAGTGGGACGAACCGCTCACCCTCGACAGCGTGCGCGAGCTGCAGGCGCTTGCCGCGGCCCTCGATCGCATGCGCGTGGAGCTCGGCAGGCAGCGCGATCGGCTGGTCACCAGCGAGCGTCAGGCGGCCTGGGGCCAGATGGCCCGCAAGGTGGCGCACGAAGTCCGCAATCCCCTCACCCCGATCGCCGTCTCGCTCGCCGACCTCAAGCGCAGCTATGAGCTCGGGCGCCCCGAGTTCCCTCAGATCCTCGATCAGGCGGTCCGTACCATCGGCGAGGAGGTGGAGACGCTCAAGCGGCTGCTGCAGGAGTTCGCCGACTTCGGAAACCTCCCGTCTCCCCGCCTCGCCGCCTGTCGAATCTCCGACCTGTTCGCCGATCTGGAGACGCTGTACGCCGGCGAGATCGCTGCAGCGCGTTTCATCGTCTTGCGCCCCGAACGCGAGATCGAACTCGCCGCCGATGCCGGCCAGCTCCGACAGGCGCTGGTCAACCTGATCAAGAATGGTCTCGAGGCGCTGGATGAGGGCGGCCGGGTCACGGTCGCGGCGGGGGCGGCGGACGGCGCGATCGAGATCTCGGTCTCCGACACGGGGCCGGGTCTGACCGACGAGCAGCGGACCCATCTCTTCGTCCCCGGTTTCACGACCAAACCCAAAGGGAGCGGGCTGGGGCTTACCATCGTCGAGCGGATCGTGAGCGACCATCAGGGCACCATCACGGTGGACTCGGCGATCCGCAAGACCACCTTTCGCATGCGACTGCCGCTGGAGTCTGCGATCGGGCCCCCCGCCACGCAGGGCAGACCCGCGAGGACCTGACGATGCCATCGATCCTGATCGTGGACGACGAAGCCAACATCCTCTCCAGCCTGCAGGGGGCGCTCGGCCGCGAGGGGTACCAGGTCGACGGCGCCGCCACCCTCGCCCAAGCCCGCACGAAGCTGCGCGAGGCGTACGACGTGGTCCTGCTGGACGTCCGGCTCCCGGACGGCAACGGGCTGGACGTGCTCGCGGAGATCATGGGCGCCACGTTCGACACGGTGGTCATCATGATGTCGGGCCACGCGTCGATCGATGCGGCCGTGAAGGCGACGCGGCTCGGCGCGTTCGACTTCCTCGAGAAACCGGTGTCGCTGGAGCGGCTGCTCGTCCTATTGCGCAACGCTTCAGCCGCGCAGGCGCTGCGGGGCGAGAACCGCCGGCTACAGCGCCCGTGGTCCATGCCGATCATCGGCCGCTCCGCGGCGATCCAAGCGCTGCTGGCCGAGATCGCGCTCGCGGGCCCGTCCCCGGCCCGGGTGCTGATCACCGGGGAGCACGGCACCGGCAAGGAGCTGGTGGCCCGCGCGCTCCACGCCTCGAGCGCCCGCCGCGAGATGCCCTTCGTGGCCGTCAATTGCTCGGCGATCCCGGAGGAGCTGATCGAATCGGAGCTGTTCGGTCACGAGCGAGGCTCGTTCACCGGCGCCACCCAGGCACGACGCGGCTGTTTCGAGGAGGCCCATGGCGGAACGCTGTTCCTGGACGAGGTGGGCGATCTCAGCGCGCGCGCCCAGACCAAGTTGTTGCGCGTGCTCCAGGAAGGGGAGCTGTCCCGGGTCGGGGGTCACCGGGTGATCAAGGTCGACGTGCGAGTGATCGCGGCGACCAACATGGAGCTCGCCGAGCGCGCAAGCACCGGGGCGTTCCGCGAGGATCTCTATTTCCGCCTCGCCGTCATCCCGATCGTGGTGCCCGCGCTGCGGGAGCGTCCCGAAGACATCCCCCTGCTTGTGGATCACTTCGCGGCCCAGCTGGCCAAGGAGACCGGCGGGAAGCCCCGGCAGTTCACCGAGGAAGCGATCGATCTTCTCCTGCGCTATCCGTTCCCGGGAAACGTGCGCGAGCTGCGCAATCTCGTCGAGCGTCTGGTCATCATGGCTCCCGGCCCCCGCATCGGCCGCGAGCAGATCCGCGGCGTGCTCCCGCAGGTGGAAAACGCCGCGGCGGCGGCGATGCGCCTCAGCGATGCCATGCAGGCGTTCGAGCGGTCACAGATCGAGGCGGCGCTTGCGGCCACCCAGGGCAACATGACCGAGGCCGCCGCGCGATTGGGGCTCGAGCGGAGCCACCTGTACAAGAAGCTGAAGAAGCTGGGCTGGCGCCCAATGACCTGACACCGCGTCGACGGGAGCCACCTGAGTTCATCGAGCCGGCGCCGACGACAGTGCACCCGCGGCGGAACGCGCCGGATGCGCATGCGAAACGTCCTACCGCCGGCGCCCCACACCCGCGCCGGCCAGCCGCGCCAGCATGAGCGCCGCGCGTTTGGCCTGCCAGCCCATCCACCTCAGATCGGCCGTCTCTCCCACCGTGTGCCCGCCGTCGCCGCGCATGCCGATCCCGTCGATCGCCATTGCAACGTGGCCTGCGGTGAACGACACGTCGGCGGCGCCGGCGCGCGAGGGATCGACGGCTTCGACCGGCCCCACTCCCAGGTCGCGGCTCGCGCGGTCGTAGATCGCAAGCAGCCTGCGGTTGCCGTCCGCAGGGGCGAGCGGCGGGTAGCCGTCCGAGAACGTGATCTCGGCGCCGGCGTGCGGCGGGCTCGCCGCCACGATGCGCCGCATGATCGCCTTGGCGCCCTCGCGCTGTTCGATCGAGATGGTGCGCAGGTCGCCTGTGACCAGCGTGCTCTCGGCGATCACGTTGGTCTTGCCGAAGGCGGTCCCGCGACTCGCCTCGGGATCCAATGTGACCGTGGTCCCGCCCACCACCATGCCGGGGTTGACGGTCAGGTAGGGCTCGATCGAGAGCGAGTCCCGAAAGGCGGTGAGGATACGCGCGGCCTCGTAGATGGCGCCGCTGCCAAGGTCGGCGCGGAAGATCTGCGACGAATGAGCCGGGGTCCCCGACACGCGGAGCACCCAGCTGCTGTTGCCGCGCCGGGCGATGACCGCGTGGCGCGGGTCGCCGTCCCCGTCCTCAAATCCCATGGCGACGTCCGCCTCGCGGGCGGCGATGATCAGGTCGGCGCGCGCCAGATCGAGCGGCGCGCCCGGTTTCTCTTCGTCCCCGGTGAGCACCGCGGTCACGCTGATGCGATCGAGCGCCCCGGCCTCTCTCAGCGCGCGGAGCGCCAGCAGCATGATGCCGTTGCCACCCTTCATGTCGCAGATGCCGGGACCGCGTGCCGTGGTATCGGAGAGCGGCTCGTAGCGCTGGAAGGGACTGTCCTTTTCGAACACGGTGTCGAGGTGCCCGATGAGCAGCACCCGCGGGGCGCTTCCCTTTCCGGGGCGCGTCGCGACGAGGTGCCCGGCCCGGCCCCACGCGGCGCCGTCCACCCATCGGGTCTTGAACCCCAGGGCCTCGAACTCGGCGGCGAAGATGCGGCCCACCTCGCGCACGCCGTCGGGGTTCATGGTGCCGCTGTTGATGTCCACCGTGCGACGCAGCAGATCCATGGACGCCGGCGTGTGACGATCGACCGCCGCGACGATGCGGCGCTCCGTCTTCGTCGTGACGGCGGCGGACGCGGCCGGCACGAGGGCCAGTCCTAGCATGGCGGACACCGCGGGCACGATCCGCAGGATTCGCGCGATCGCGGTTCCCGGGCGACGGACCGTCACGGACGCCCCGCGCTGACGGCGGGATCACCCAGCCGCTCCGGCATCTCGGCCAGCGCGTAGACCATCACCGCCAGCGCCGCGACGTTCTTGCGCAGCTCGATCGGATCCACCTTGTCGAGCATGTCGGAATGCGTGTGATGCCAGTCGAAATAGTGCTCCATCGTCGTGCGATGCGCGATCCCCGGCACGCCCTTGCGCATCAGTGGGCCGATGTCGGCGCCGCCGCCGCCGGGTCCGATGGTGTCGGCGCCGAGTCCCGCGAGCAGCCGGGCGATCGCCTTCATGCGGGCGGTGGCCGCGACGAGGCGTGGCGCATCGGTCGAGTCGGTGCCCGCGCGCAAGGCGCCGACATCGAATCCGACCACGCGCTCGACACCGCCGTCTGTTTCGATCGCCGCCACGTGATCGGTGACCTGGGCGCCGAGCGAGTCGGCGTAGGCGTTCCCGCCGCGCAGCCCGTTCTCCTCGTTGGTCCACAGCACCACGCGCACCGTGCGCCTGGGACGCAAGCCGAGCTGCTTCATCAACCGCAGCGACTCCATGGCGATGACACAGCCGCCACCATCGTCGTGGGCGCCAGCCCCCACGTCCCACGAGTCGATGTGCCCGCCCACGACCACGACCTCGTCGGGCAGCTCCCGGCCGCGGATCTCGCCGATGACGTTGTGCGAGCGGGCGTCGGGCAGCGTATCGGCCCCCATCTCGAGCCTCACGCGCACGCGCTCGCCACGCGCGAGCAGCCGGCGCATCATGGTGGCGTCCTCGATGGTGACCGCGGCGGCGGGGATCCTCGGGATGCTGTCGACGTAGGGCGACATGGCGCCGGTGTGCGGGGTGCGCAGGCTCACCGGCCCCACCGAGCGCACCAGCGCCGCCACCGCGCCGCGGGCGGCGGCGCGATTGGCGCCCTGGCCGCGATAGCGCACGGTCTCCCCGTAGCGCGTGTACGGCACGTCGTAGAGCACGATCCTCCCGCGCACGACATCGGCGGCGAGGGAGTCGAGCTCGGCGAAGCTGCTCACCGCGACCACCTCGGCCGTGATGCCGCCCGCCGGTGTGCCGATGCTGCGCCCGAGCCCCAGGATCGAGAGCGACTGCGGTCCCGGCTCGACCATCGTGGCGCGCTCCTCGCCCCGCACCCAGTACGGCACCGTCACCGGCTGCAGGCTCACGCGCTCGAGCCCGTCCTCGCGCATCGCCGCGGCGGCCCACTCGACCGCCCGCTCGAGCGACGCCGACCCCGAGAGCCGATGCCCGATCCCGTCACAGAGCTGCGACAGCCGCAGGTAGGCGTGATCGCTCGCCAGGGCGGCGCCGATCAGCCGCTCGGCGGCAGGGCGGAGCGCGACGTCGAGGGGCGCCTGAGCGGCGGCCAAGCGTGCGACGGCCGCGACCGGGGCGGCCTCCGCGCGGCCTTCTCCCCGGAGATGAACGGCCGAAAGGAACGCGAGATACCCGGCGGCCAAAGCGCAGCCATACCACACCGCGGACCGCTGGACGTGAGACCGGAACATGGCGCCCCTCGAAAGGAAGTTGAGAGCCGGAATCGCGTGAAAGCGTCCACGGCGAGAATCGCACGCCGCGGTCGGAGCAAGATACCAGCAGTTGGGAAACGGCGTGAGGTCGGCGCTCGCCCGGTCCCTTGCACCAAGCCCGTCGCCCGAGCCGGAGGCCGTCATACGCATTGTGTCGACCGCCCGCGAACGCGAGTCGTGCCAACCACATCCACACGGCCGATGACCCGGATGCCCAGGGCTGTTACCTTGCCTGGCACCCGGCGCGGTGTCCGTGCGGAATCGGGACGCGCATCGGGCGGATCTTCCACAGACCTTCACTCGGGGCTGACCCGGCTGCGAGCCGGCGGCGAAAGGACGAACGATGGGATCGACGACGAGTCTGGTACGGACCGTGGCCCTCGCGGCGGCGCTGCTGACCCTCGGGCTGACGCGCCCCGCCGCCGCCCAGACCGGGACGATCACGGGATCGGTCGCGGACAGCATCGGCGGTGCTCTGGCCAGCGCGGAGGTCCGGATCGACGGCACCGCGCTGCGGACCACCAGCGACGAGACCGGCGGGTTTAGGCTGACCGGAGTCCCGGCCGGAACCCACACGCTGCGCGTCCTGCTGCTGGGCTACCGGACTGCGACGCGCACGGTGGCAGTGGAGTCGGGGGCCAGCGCCGAGGCGAACTTCACACTTTTGGTGTCTCCCATCCTCATCGGGGCAATCGAGGTCATGGTGGGCTCGCGGGCGCCGCACACCGCCGCGGACGAACTGGCGGTCCCGGTGGACGTTTATTCCCGGGAGTTGATCGCCCGGCAGGGCACGACCGAGACCAGCCAGGTGCTGCAGGCGCTCTCGCCATCGGTGAACTTTCCGCGCCAGAGTGTGACCGACGCCACCGACGTCGTGCGCCCCTTCACGCTTCGAGGCCTCAGTCCGGACCACACCCTGGTGCTCCTGAACGGGTGGCGGCGGCATCAGACGGCGGTGGTCAATACTTTCGCCTACGGCACGGGCGCGGGCTCGAGCGGAACGGACCTCAACGCTATCCCTTCCAGCGCCATCGACCGGATCGAGGTGTTGCGTGACGGGGCCTCGGCACAGTACGGCTCCGACGCCATCGCCGGGGTGGTGAACCTGGTCCCCAGGGGCGGACGCTTCGCCCCGTTCGCCCACCTGACCGGCGGCCGATACGTACTCCAAGACTACCGACCCGACGGCGAGACGTTCAATGCCAGCGGCGGCTGGGGGATCGGGCTGGGACGCGGCTGGCTGGGGCTGTTCGCGGAGGTGCTCGACCGCGAGCCGACCAATCGCGCATGGGCGGATCCGTTCGACATCAGTGGCACCGGCCTGGCCGACTCGGTCGACGCCGAGGGAGACGTCATCGAGAAGCGCAACCAGGTGCCGCAGCCGAACCACCATTGGGGCGACGGGCGGGAGAACGACATCCTGACCCTGGCCAACCTCCGCCTCCCCCTGAACGACGCGGGCACGAGCCAGTTCTACGGCGTGGGCGGCTACAGCTTCCGCCGCGGGACGGGAAACGGCTACCGACGCTACGGGGATAGCGGGCGGAACTGGCCGCAGATCTACCCGCTCGGCTACCTGCCCGAGTTCCATCCGGACGTTCAGGACTACTCGTTCACGGGCGGGGTCCTGCGCCGGGCGCGGGGCTGGACGGTGGACGTGGGCGGCTCGTTCGGGCACAACGACTTCGAGTACAACCTGCGCAACACGCTCAACGTCTCGCTCGGGCCGTCGCTCACCACCCCCACCGCGCCGGGGCCCGACGGCATCTTCGGCAACAGCGACGACCCGGGCATCCCCAACCAGACCTCGTTCTTCGCCGGCAAGCTGAGCCGCGAGGAGTTCGTGGGCGGCGTGAACGGGTCCGGAGTCGTTGCGATGGGCCTCCCCGCGCCGGTGAACGTGGCCGTGGGCGCCGCCTATCGCCATGAGACGTTCGCCGTTCGGCAGGGCGAGCGGGCATCGTGGATCGACGGGGGGAATCCCGACCCGTTCGGCGGCGATGCGCCGGGCGGGTCGCAGGTGTTCCCCGGCTTCTCCCCCGCCGACGAAGCCGACGCGAACCGCGACAACGTCGGGCTCTACGCCGACCTCGAGAGCAACCTGAGTCCCCAGGTCCTGGCCAACGTGGCCGGACGGTTCGAGCACTACAGCGACTTCGGCGATCTGGTGACCGGCAAGCTGGCGCTCCGCTATCAGCCTGCCCCGCGCCTCGTCCTGCGCGCGGCGGCGAGCAACGGGTTCCGCGCCCCCGGTCTCGGCCAGATCAACTTCAGCAAGGTGGTGACCAACTTCATCGCCGGCGTCGCCGAGGAGATCGGAGTCTACCCCGTGGATCACCCGGCCGCGCTCCTGCTGGGAGCGAAGTCCCTCAAGGAGGAGACTTCGATCAACTTCAGCGCCGGCATGGCGGTGACTCCACGCGACGGCCTCACCCTCACCGTCGACTACTTCCGCATCGCGATCGCCGACCGCATCCTGCTGGGAGCGACCTTCGACGACGACAGCACCAAGGCGATCCTCGCGGCCGGCGGCTTCACGGGCATCGGCGGCGTCCAGTACTTCACCAACGGGCTCGACACCCGCACCCAGGGCGTGGACGTGACGGCCGACTGGCGCGTCCCCATGCGAGGGGAGCACTCGCTGGGATTGAACGCTGCGCTCAACTTCACGGAAACCGAGATCACCCGTGTGGACCCGCTGCCGGCCGTGCTCCAGGACTCGGAGGAGACCGGCCTGCTGGACGTGGTGACCCGGGTGGCGATCGAGGAGGAGCGTCCCGACTGGCGCGCGACTCTGGCCGGGAACTATGCGCGGCGCGGATTCCACGCGCTGGGCCGCGTGTCCTACTTCGGCAAGTTCGCCTCCGCGCAGCCCGGCTACTGTGACGCCTGCCGGGAGGAGTATGGGGCCAAGACGCTGGTCGACACCGAGGTGGGCCACCGCTTTTCCTACGTGGACTTCTCGCTCGGCGCCCGCAACCTGTTCGACACATTTCCGGGCCGGCCCAAGGACGACTTCAACAACAACTTCGGCACCTTCCCGTGGGCGGCAGCATCGCCGTTCGGGTACAACGGGCGCTACATCTACACCCGGGCGTCGCTCAATCTGGGGAGGTAGCGCGACTCAGGTTCCGCTGCCGATCACCTCGAGCCGCACGCGGGCGGTCCCGTCCCCCACCATGCCCAGCTCGCGCGCCGCGGCGTAGGAGAGGTCGATGATGCGTTTGCCCTTGAAGGGCCCGCGGTCGTTGATACGCACGACCGCCCTGCGACCGTTGGCGAGGTTGGTCACGCGCAGTCGGGTGCCGAACGGCAGCGTGCGATGGGCGGCGGTCATCGCGTCCATGTCGAAAGTCTCACCGCTGGCGGTGCGGCGGCCATGATGGGCGTGCGCGTAGTACGAGGCGATCCCGACCTGCTGCTGGCGCGACAGGGCGGCCCCGCGCGTGGTGGCGCAGCCGAGCGTGCCGGCCGCCAGCAGCAGTGCTGCCGCCAGCGCCAGGCCGGGTCGGATGGAGGAGGTCGCGGACATCACCTCCTGTTATCGGCCGATCGAGGCGGTCCCCGCACGGTCGGATGGGGTAGAGTCCCGACCTCCACCACCCCGCCCAACGGAGGAGTTGCCATGCGCCTTATCCTGCTCGCAGCCATCGCCCTTGCCGCCCTGTCCCCTGCGTCGTCAGTGGCCCAGCCCGCGCCGCCCGCCGCCACCGACTCGACCGCGCGCGACGAGCGCCTCCCGGCCTCCGAACAGGCCGCCAAGGCGGCGCTCGAAACCTCCCCGCGCCACGGCGAGCTCGTGGACATCGCGTGGTCGAAGGAACGGCCGCCGCTGCGCACCTGGATCGCCTATCCCGAGCGCAAGGACAAGGCGGGCGTGGTGATGATCATCCACGAGATCTACGGCCTCACCGACTGGATCCGCGGGGTGGCCGACCAGCTCGCGCGCGAGGGGTTCATCGCGGTGGCCCCCGACCTGATCTCGGGGCTGGGCCCGGGGGGCGGCGGGACCGACTCAGTACCGAGCCGCGACGAGGTGGTCAAGCTGGTGCGGGGACTGACACCCGAGGAGACGGCCCTGCGCCTCGATGCCGTGCGCGCGTATGCCACCCGTCTGCCCGCCGCCAGCGGCAGGCTCGCGACCGTGGGCTTCTGCTGGGGCGGCGCCCGCAGCTTCGCCTACGCCGCGACGTCGCCGCCGCCCGATGCCGCGGTGGTCTACTACGGCAGCTCGCCCGACAGCGCGGCGGTGCTGGGCGTCAAGGCGCCGGTGCTGGGTCTCTACGGCGCCGACGACGCGCGCGTGAACGCCACCATCGAGCCCACCCGAGCGGCGCTCGACAAGCTCGGCCGCCGCTACGAGACCCATCTCTACGAGGGGGCCGGGCACGGATTCCTGCGCGCGCAGTCGCTACGCGAAGGGGCCAATCTGAAGGCGACCCAGCAGGCCTGGCCGCGCACCATCGCCTTCCTGCGCGAGCACCTCGAGAAGGGTAAGAAGTAGCGGTTCCTCGAGTCGCGGTGAGAGCGGCGACGGTCGCCCGCCGCCGCTCTCACGCGCTGGTCCGCTACTTCGTCTTGACCGGATCCGGCGGCCGCGCCGGCAGCTGCGCGGGCTTCTTTTCCATCAGCTTCAGCACCTCGGCGATGCCGCGCTCGAGCTGCGGGTCGCGCCCGGCGGCAACCGCGACCGGGTCGTTCTCGACCACGATGTCGGGGTCCACGCCGTGACCTTCGATCACGTACTGCCCTTCCACCGACGCCGTGGCGCTCTGCGGCACTGATACCTCCCCACCGTCGATGAGCGGTCCGCGCCCCGAGATGCCGACCACCCCGCCCCAGGAGCGCTTGCCGATCAAGGGCCCGAGGCCCGCCTGCCGGAACATGTACGGGAAGATGTCCCCGTCCGAGGCCGAGGTCTCGTTGAGCAGGCACACCATCGGCCCGGTGAAGACCACGCCGGGATAGGTGCCCGGGTGATCGTCACGCGTGCTGCCGAAGTTGGTGCCGAGGAGCTTGCGGCGCAGGCGCTCGATGATCTGCTGAGAGACGTTGCCCCCGCCGTTCGACCGCACGTCGATGACCAGGCCGTCCTTGCGGATCTGAGGGTAGAACCACTTGATGAACTCGGCGATTCCGGGGGCGCCCATGTCGGGGATGTGGAGGTAGCCCACCCGCCCACCGGTGGCTCCGTTCACCTTGTCGAAGTTCGTCAGCACCCAGTCGAGATAGATGAGACCCGCCTCGGAGGCGATCGGCTGGTAGGTGACCCGGCGCGAACCGGCCAACGAAGGTTGGGCCCCGAGCGTCAGGGTGACCGGGTCCTTCCTGTTCCGCAGCCGCTCGTAGATGTTGTCGCGAGCCGTCAACTCGACCCCGTCGATGGCGAGCACGAAGTCGCCGACCCGGGCGTCCACCCCCACCTCGGTGAGCGGTGAGCGGTACTGCGGCTCCTCGTTCTGGCCGCGGTAGATCCTGTCGATCCGGTAGCGGCCGGCGCGCTCGTCGAGACCGAACCGCGCCCCGGCGAGCCCCACCGGGGCCCGAGGCGGGACCTCGAAGTCGCCGGCACCCAGGTAGAGATGCGAGCAGTTGAGCTCGGAAATCATCTCGTTGAGCACATAGGTCAGGTCCCAGCGATGGGCCACGTGCGGCAACAGCACATGGTACTGGTCGTAGAGCGCGCGCCAGTCGTAGCCGTGCATGTTCCGCACGTAGAAGAAATCACGGTAGCGGCGCCAGACCTCCTCGAAGACCTCGGCCCATTCCTGGGCCGGCACCCGGTTGACCGCGAGGTCCATGGTCGCGACCGGTTTCTTGTCCTTCGCTTTCGGCTTCGCGTCGTACAGGTTGTACTTCCCGGATTCCGAGACCAGCACCTTGCTCCCGTCCTCCGAGAGGGCGTAGTTGCTCATCGCGTCGCTCAACACCGATTCCTCGCGGTCCTTGAGCGAGTAGATGACGAGCGCGGGCTGGGAGTAGGAATCGCGGCCGTTGAAGCCCGCGCCGGCCTGGACGTAGATCAGGTGGCCCTTGATCGCCGCGAGCGAACGGTAATTCTCCGCGGTCACCGGGACGCGGGAGACGCGACCGCGCAGCCCGTCGAAGTCGATGGTGATGGGTTTCGATACCCGGCGGCGCGGCTTGTCCTCCTTCTCCGCGCCCGCATCGCCCTTGTCCTCCCCGCGCGCTGCCTTTGCCGCCGATGGCTCCGGCGACTTGTCGTCGGCCCCGTCCTTCGCCGGGCCATCGCCGATCACGACCTCGTCGCTGCGCGGCGGGAACGGGTTCTTCACGTCCTTGCGCAGGGCGAGGGCGAATATGCCGGTGTTGCGGTTGGAGGCATAGCTGGCCTCCTTGCGCGACTGTTGCGGCGCGTAATCGCGATCGGAGAGGTAGTAGAGGTAGCTCCCCTGCGGGTCCCAGGCGGGATCGAAGCTGTTGAACAGCTCGTCGGTCACCTGGTGTGTCGCTCCGTCACCGGCGCCCCAGACGCGGATGCTTCGGAACCCGGAGGGATGCGAGAGCGAGAACGCCAGGAAGCTGCCGCCCGGGGACCACGCGTAGTCGTTCACCTGCCCGCGCTCCTCGTCGGCGATGGTGCGCAGCCGGCGCTCCGCGACCGTCACCACGTAGATCCGTCCCTCCTTGTCGGAGAAGGCGATCTGTTTCCCGTCGGGCGACCAGGCAGGCGCGTAGAGCATGCCCACCAGCCCGGTGGTGAGCTGCTGGGGCGTGCCCAGCCCGTCCTGGCTCGTCACCCAGAGCTGGTCCTCGCCGGAACGGTCCGAAATGAACGCGATCTGCCGGCCGTCGGGCGACCAGCGCGCCCACTTGTCGTGGGCGTTGGAGCTGTTGGTGAGGTTGCGGGTGGGTCCGCGCTCGATCGGCGCCGAGAAGATGTCGCCGCGCGCGACGAAGAGAGCGCGCTCGCCCTGGGGCGCGAGCGCGAAGTCCTCGATGAAACGCTCGACCGCCAGGCGCGCCGGCCGCATGGCGACCCCGTCGTTGGGCACCAGGATCGAGAGCTTCGTGTCCTTGCCGGTCGTCAGTTCCAATACATGCAGCTCGCCGTCGAGCTCGTGGACGATGCGCGAGCGGTGATCGGTCGAGGGCCAGCGCACGTCCCCGCGGGTCGAGCGGGTGATCGCGGTGACTGCCTTGCTCGAAAGGTCGTAGCGATAGAGGTTGAGCGTGCCATCGCGGTCGGAGGAGAAGTAGATGGCGTCCCCCACCCACATCGGGTCGCGATCGGTGCGCACGTGGTGGGTGATGTTCTCGCTGGCCAGGGTCTTCAAGTCGCAGATCCAGAGGTCCTGAGCCCAGCCGCCCTCGTATCGCTTCCAGGTACGGAAGTCGCGGAAGAGCGGCGAGTAGACCATGCGCGTCCCATCCGGGGAATAGTCGCCCGCGCCGGCGGTGTACATCGGGAGCGGCGCCTCGTGCCCGCCCTCGAGCGGCACGGTATAGAGGTTGCGTTCGGCGCTCCCGCCGGCGTCGCGCAGGGTGTTGAAGAGCACACTGCCCCCGTCGGGAGTCCATCCCATGACCTGATTGTCCCAGCCGCCGCGCGGCGGGTTGGGCCCGCGCGCAGGATAGAAGGTGAGCTGGCGCGGCACGCCACCTTCGGATGCCACGACGTAGACCTGCTCATCGCCGTCATATTGACCGGTGAAGGCGATCCACTTCCCGTCGGGCGAGAACTTCGGGAACTGCTCGAGCCCTGGGTGAGTGGTCAGCCGGGCCGCGATCCCGCCGCCGGCCGGTGCGCTCCAGAGGTCGCCGGCGTGGCAGAATGCGATGCGTTCGCCGTGGATGTCGGGGAAGCGCAGGAGCCGGGTCTGAGCCTGGGCGGCGACGCTGACGCACAGGCCGAGTGAGACGGCGAACAGGAGTCGTTCGATACGGTGCATGGTTCCTCCGTCGTTGCATCACGTTGCGAGGCGGACACGATAGCAGGCGGGATTGGAGGCGGCCAGGGACTCCGGCCGGGATGGAGCGCTGGAATGGCGCTGGAATGGGGCGTTGGAACACCACGGCCCGGTGCGATAGTCTCCACCGCCGCGTCACCCCACGGCCCCGTTCGCGTATCCCAGAGCGGTCGCCGCATGCGTCCTCCCCCATCCCGGAGGTTCCGATGTCACGCCGTTCGAGTATCGTCTTCGCCGCGATGTCCGCGTTGCTCCTTGCGCTCACCGTCGCTCCCGCGATCGCCCACGATGTCCCCGCCTCGACCGGCGGCGCCGGCGTGAAGGCCGACATGCTGGCGTGGATCAAGGACGCCGAGGGCAAGCTCATCCAACTCGCCGAGGCGACCCCGGAATCCGGGTACGCGTGGCGTCCGACCAAGGATGTGCGCACGACCGGCGAGGTGTTCATGCACGTGGTCGCCGCCAACTACGGCGCCCCTAGCTTTTGGGGCGTCAAGCCGCCCGAGGGATTCAACTTCATGACCCACGAGAAGTCCCTCAGCAAGAAGGCCGACATCGCCAAGGCGCTGAAGGACTCATTCGCCCACATGGAGCAGGGGCTGATGGCCACCACCGACGCCGACATGGACAAGCCGGTCGATCTGTTCGGGATGAAGACCACGGTGCGCGGCGGCTACATGCTGCTCCTCTCCCACGCGCACGAGCACCTCGGCCAGTCGATCGCCTACGCGCGCAGCAACGGCGTCGTTCCGCCGTGGACCGCCAAGCAGCAGGAAGAGATGAAGGCGATGGCGGATAAGATGAAGGCCGGGAGCAAGTAGCCGACCCCGGCAGATCCCCGCGGGCGCCGGTCGCAGGCCCGCGCCCGCGGGGGACGGAGGCCCATTGGTTCGGCTGAACGGCCGACGCATCCTTGCCGCCCTCCTGGGCTTCGCCACGCTCCTCGCCGCAGCGGGAGTCCCCGTCGCCTCCACGGGCGCCGGGAGGGCTGCCGAAGCGGACTCCCTCCACCGGCACGCCGTCGAGCACCTGGCCGAAGGCACGCTCGACGCCCGGCGCCTCGCCCTGGCCGAGCTCGAGCAGGCTTCCCTCCTCGATCCTGGAAGCGTGCAGATCTGGCTCGACTTCGGGCGGCTGTGCCTGGAGACCGGGCGGCGTCGTCAGGGCCGTTCCTGCTACGAGCGGGCAAGACGGGTCGCCCCCGATGACGCGCAGGCCCACGCCGCGCTCGGGGCAGCCTGGACATGGGAATGGCTCAGCTCGTTCGAGGACGCGGCGCTGGCGCAGGCACAACAGAGCCTGGCCCGCGCGACCGAACTCGATCCCGGAAGATCCGCCGCGTGGAGCGCGCTGTCCGCGCTCGAGCTCTCGCGAGGCCGGATCGATCGCGCCGGACTGGCGGCACGGCGTGGGCACGACGCCGACCCAGCGGCGTGGGAGCCGCTGATCGCCCTCGCCTGCGCCTTCTATCGCGACGGAGCGCCGGCCCGGGCCGACAGCGCCTTCCGCGCGGCACGCGAGCGGCTCCCGGACGATCTGCGCCAGCGCTTTGGCGCCGCCTGGGTCCCGCAGGGCGGTGGCGCGACCGTGTCCTGGCGCAGCAGCGATCCCGATCTGACGACGCCCGAGAACGAGGCGGAGCTGGACTACCTGACCCGTCTGGGGCTGGCATTGATCCTCTTCCGCGACGCGAACGGCCTGCGCTGGGACATGCGCAGCGAACTGTTCGTGCGCTATGGCCCGCCCGCCGCGGTGGACGTCAATCCGCAATCGAGCCCGCTTAGCTATCAGTACGACCGCCATCAATCCGAGCTGCCGGACAACTTTCACTCCTACGCTCCCGACCCGCTCGGCTTCCCCTACAACGTCCAGGCGTGGTCGTACCCCGAGCTTGGGATCCGCGCCGAGTTGTGGGACCGCTCGCTCAGGCAGTCGTTCCAGCTTCCGGTCGCGGTCCGGGATGACCCCGATCCGCGGCCCGATCCCGGGCTGCTCGCCGCCCGGCCTGATCTGGTCTCGCTGGGTGGAGGCCGTGGCGTGTTCCGCGCCATGGCTCCCGGATCCCGGCCCATTCCCGCGCAGGGCCAGATCGCCCGCTTTCCGGCCGACGACGGTGCCATCCTCGTCGCCCATCTGGCCACCGCAGGCGAACCCGCCGACACGCTGAAAGGCACGTGGGCGGTGGTCGCATTCGACGGTCGCGTGATCACGCGAGGGTCCGGCTCTCTCTCGACCTCGTCGTGTGACCCGACCGGGCGGCGGGTGGTGGATTTCACGCTTGCCGTCCCACCCGGGCACTACCGCGTGGATCTCACCGTGAGCGGCTCGGGCCGACGACGCGGGCTCGTGCGCCTCGCCGCGACCGTCCCGCCGGCGAGCCCGGGGCTGGTGCTGAGCGACCTGGTCATGTTGTGCGGCATGGAGGGCGCCTCCGTGAGCCCCGAAGCCGTGCGGATCGAGCCCGACATGGAGCGGCGCGTCACCGGATCGCGTCCGCTCTCGGTCTACTTCGAGATCGATCAGCTGTCGCGTGGGACCGACGGGCAGGCCCGCTTCGCCTACACCTACTCGCTCCTCCCGGTCAGGCTCGACAAGCCGGGCAAGCAGACGAGCCCGGTGGCGTTCGAAGCGTCGCGCGAAGAGTCGCACGACGGCACACGACGCCGGCAGTTTGTGACCATCCCCATGCGCTCAATCAGAAGCGGGACCTACGACCTGCGGATCGAGGTGCGCGACCTGGTCGCGGGGTCGGCGGCGGCGGCGGGGATGCGGTTCGTTAAGGAGTAGGCGCCCGGCAGCGCGGCCGCCGGCCGTGGCCGCACCCGACGGTGCGCTCCAAGTACAACGCGCTGCAGCGTGGCGCTTATGCCTCGGTGCTGCTGGCCGGTGTGCTGGGGGTGCTCTCGGGCTGGGCGATGCACAAACCCGTGCAGTGAGGCTGGCTCGAGCGGCTGTTCGTCAACTACGACGGCGCGCGTCTTGTCCACTTCGCCTGCACGATCGTGCTGGGTGCGTTCGTAATCCCGCACGTGGCCCTGGTCATCGCGGACGGCTGGGACACGTTCCGCTCGATGGTGGTCGGCTGGTCGGTTCGCGTGAAGGAGGCCCGGCATGAGTGACGATGAGCGCGAGGACGCCGAGCCCAAACCCGGGCCCGAGCCAAGATCCGAGCCCGAGCCCATCACCCCGCCGCCTCCGCCCGAGCGTCACGGCTTTCTCGACCGCTTCTCTGAGCCCGCAGAGGTCTCGATCGAAGTGCCTCGGGGCCGGCTCGCGGCCCAGTCGCGGCGCGATCGCCTCGACACGCTCGCGGCACGGATCGGGCTCCCGGGTCAGCGGCGCGAGCGCCTCCTCGATCGCGCTCTCACCTTCGACGACGACGTCTCCGAAGCGCTCTATTCGAAGGACCGGCGCGTGCGCACCTACCGCCGCTCGGACGTGACGCCGCTGCGCAACAACTACCACGGCCGCACGCCGGGAAGGGGGTACCTGCCGACCTGGAGGCTCAATGTGAGGGGGCTCGCATCGGGTCACGACGAGCGCCTCACGATCGAGGACATGGTGCGCCAATTCCCGCTCCGGGAGCAGATCACCCGCCTGGTGTGCGTGGAAGGCTGGAGCACGGTGGCCTGGTGGGGCGGCATCCGGTTCACGGACGTGCTCGGCGCGTACCCGCCCGCCCCCGGCGCACGGTGGGCGGCGTTGCGATCGTCGGTCAGCCTCGACCCGGCCGGCCGGCCCGAGCCCTACTACGTCTCGCTCGATCTTGCGACCGCCCGGCACCCGCAGACGCTGCTCGCAACCCACAAGGACGGCAAGCCCCTGCCGCTCGCGCACGGGGCGCCGCTGCGCCTCCTGGCCCCCATGAAGCTTGGCCTCAAGAACATCAAGGCACTGACGGACATCATCTACATGGCCGGCGAACCGCCGGACTACTGGAACGAACGGGGATACTCGACCCACGACGGCCTGTAGGGGACGACCGTCAGGAGCGCGCGCGAACGCCAGCCCCCGCGCGCGCGAACGCCTCGTCGATCCCGGCGGCGGTGGCGGGAACAATGCCGACCTGGGTGATGAGGCCGGTGATGAGCGCGTGCGGCGTCATGTCGAACGCGGGATTGAGCGCCTCGGTCCCTACGGGAGCGACGCGCACGCGGACGCTCTCCCCGGAATCGTCCAGACCCTCGACGGTCAGCACCTCGTCCGGGGAGCGCTCCTCGATCGGGATCTCCCCCCCCGTCGCCGTGGACCGGTCGATGGTGCTGAGCGGCGCGGCGACGTAGAAGGGGATCCCGTGGGCGTGGGCGGCGAGCGCACGGGCGTAGGTGCCGATCTTGTTCGCGGTGTCACCGTTGGCGGCGATCCGGTCGGCGCCGGTGAGCACCAGGTCCACCTGCCCGCGCTGGATGAGGTGCGGCGCGGCGTTGTCGGCGATCAGCACGTGCGCGACCCCCTCCTCGCGCAGCTCCCAGGTGGTGAGACGGGCGCCCTGCAGGCGCGGCCGCGTCTCGCTCACGATCACGAACGGAGCGAGCCCCGCCCGTGCCGCCCGGTAGACCGGCGCCAGAGCGGTGCCCCAGTCCTGCACCGCTAGCCACCCGGCGTTGCAGTGGGTGAGGATGCGGGCGCCACGCCCGAGCAGCGTCATTCCGTGGATGCCAATCGCCTCGGCCGCCGCGACTTCCGTCTCGTCGAACGCGCGAGCGGCGGCCAGCATTCGATCGGGAGCGGGAGCGGCCGCACGCACCGCGTCCAGACCCCGCCACAGGTTGATGGCGGTCGGCCGCGTGCTCGACAGTCGTTCATAGGCGACCGTGCAGTCCTCGCACCCCTTCGCCGCAAGGGCCATACCATAGGCCGCGAATACGCCGATCAGCGGGGCGCCACGCACCGCCATGGTCTCGATCGCGCACGCGGTCTCCTCCACCGTGCGCGCCAAACCGGTCTCGAACCGCGCCGGCAATGAACGCTGGTCGATGTAGCGGACGCCATCATCCGTCCACCAGACCGCGCGCGTTTCCCGCCCGCCGACCTTCACCTGCTCTCCGTACTCTGTGCCCTGCGAGGAGCGCTCATGATGACAGGGTCAGCGCCCGCGCCAGGTGGCGGACCAGGGTCTCCCCCGCCGCGGCGGCGGCGGTCCCGAACGCGAGGACACCGTCCTCGTGACCACCCATGGCGAGGATGCCGGTGCCAGAGAGGGTGGATTCCCGGTAGAGGCGCTGGACCTCGAGCGCCATCTCCGGGGTCCCGTTCAGAGCTTCGACACGCGTGACCGGGAGTCCCAACGCGCGCGCATGGCGCCAGATCTCGGGCGCGTGCGCGTGAAAGACGACGCGCGCAGCGGGCGCGATGTCGTAGATCGCGCCGTGGGTGAGCGACTCCGAGGAGGGCGGGACCGGTCCCATGCTGCGCACGTGATTGCGGAGCAGATCGTAGCGGTCCACCAGACAGAAGTCTTCGAGCGTCACGCGCGGGCGGCCGCCGGTCTGGGTGCCGGTGACGAGGAACCGGCGCTGCCCGCGGCCGACGTCGCCGAAGGGGCCGACGCGAGCGCTCACGTTGCCGTAGCCGGCACCCTGGTAGCGCGAGGGATCGCGCCCGATGAGCCCGAGACGGGCAAGCACCTCGCGCCAGGCGGCGAGCACCGCGGCCGTCTCGCCGTAGACGCGCCCCTCAAGAAGCCGGGGCTCGTGATCGACCTGGAACCGGGTGACGCCTTCCGCCGGGGGACCGACCATGACGGCC
>CAYONG010000053.1:0-4161 GCA_964405235.1 uncultured bacterium
CCGCGGCCAAGGCCAGCCGCTCGTCGTCGACCGCCTCCATGAGGTTTCCGACGTGCTCGCTGCAGCCATCCTCGTAGAAGAAGAAGTCCCCCTGGGTATTGTCGATGCGAGCCGCGTTGCACAGGCTGACGGCTGGGTGGATGGTCGGGTTGCCGTTCTGCAGGATAGTCATCATGCAGTTCCTGGCCGCCTCCATCGCCGGATAGACGTCCCGCACCCTGGGCAGCAGGTCGCCGACCATCTTGCCCGGGATCGTGGACAGATACAGCCCACCCTTGAGCTTGAGGTTGATGTGCACCTTGCCGGGGCCGTCGATGCGCGCGGCGTAGGGCAGGGTCGAGGTCTCGGCGATCGTCACCGAGGTGTCTTCGATGCCCAGCCCGAGAGTTTTCTTGAACAGCAGGCCGCCGCCGCAGGAGCCGGGGCAGACGATGCAGGCCTGTCCGGCTACCAGGTAAGGCTTGACGGCGTTGGCGAAGTTCTCGGTCGCGTACGCCGGTCCCACCAGATAGACCAGCTCGGCGCCCTTCAGGGCCCGTGCCAGGTCGTGGCCGGCGTAGGCAATCGGGACGAATCCGGTGAGCTCGCCGTCGGCGGCGATGCCGCCCGCCTCCGCGATCGCCGAGATCTGGGTATCGAACTGGTCGAAGTCCCACAAGGCGACCTCATGGCCGTGCTGAGCGCAGTCAAACGCGACGGCGCAGCCGCCATTGCCGGTTCCGAGGACGCTGATCTTCATTGGGCTGGCCTACTTGCAAAGTGCGCCGGTAATCAATGATAGGTGATTGCCTTTCCAGGGGCCTGGTCACGAAGCCTGCGGTGGGTGAACGGCCGTGATCACCGCCTGGCTGCGGTCCGTGACCCCGGGCTTGCCGAGGATCTTGGTCATGTGGCCCTTCACGGTCGCCTCCGTGATCTGCAACTCGGCTGCGATATCCTTGTTGCTCTTGCCCATCTCGACACGCGCATCGGCACCATTTCCCACATGCTCGTGCCGACCCTCTCGAGCATTCAGCGGCCCAACGGGCAAGGTCGTCATCCACCTTGAGAACGGCAAGCAGTTCGTGCTGAACAGCGCCAAAGGCCAGCCGGGCCAACAAGCACATCCAGTCGGCGACCGTGAACGGCATGAGCCGGGCGGGGCAGGGGTTCCAGAACCGCTCGCGAGACGCCGTGCCGCCGGGAGTGAACCAAGGAGGTAAGGAAAGTGCTGACACGCCACGAACTCGCGCGAGCAGGCCGCGTCCTGCTCGGTGCGCTCACGGTGCTCCTGTGCGCGGCTACCAATGCGGCGCCGAGCGCGCGCGCCGCCCCCGCGCCGCCCGCCCCGGCAGCACGCCCCAACATCCTGCTCATCATCGCCGACGACTTGCGTGACACCGCGGGATGGTACGGCCCGCAGATCAAGACCCCGCACCTCGACGCCTTCGCCAGCAGCGTCGGCACCGTGCGCTTCGACCGCGCCTACGCGCAGTATCCAGTGTGCAACCCCAGCCGCGCCTCCTTTCTCACCGGCCTGCGTCCCGACCGCACCGGCGTGCTCAGCAACGCCGTCCGCCTGCGTGACCAGCGCCCGGACGTCGTCACCTGGCCGCAATGGCTGCGTCAACACGGCTGGCGCACCGCGAGCTTCGGCAAGGTCTTCCACACCGTTGGCAAGGACACCGCCGAACGCGACCTCTGGATGGACACCGCCCGCTCCTGGGATGAAGCCAACTACGAAACCGCCGAAGCCCGCCCGGGGCGCCAGCTCGCCGGGCGCAACCTCACAGAGGGCGCCCTCAAGTGGTGCGAGTGGGCCGCGCTCGATTCCGCCGACGAGGACATGCCCGACGGTCAGTCCGCCTCGCGCGCCATCGCCGCGATGGAGCGGGCGGGCGCGCAACCCTGGTTCATCGCCGTCGGTTTCCACCGGCCCCACGATCCGTTTGTCGTGCCCGCTCGGTATTTCGACCTCTATCCCGAGGGCGCGCTCACGCTGTGGCGCGATCCCGCCGACCAGACGTCCGCCCCACCGCTCGCGATTCCGCCCGGCGCCTTCCGGGAGGCCTTCGCCCGCTTCACCGACACCGAACGCCTCGAATTCCTCCGCGCCTATGCCGCCGGCGTGAGCTTCATGGACGCGCAACTCGGGCGCGTACTCGGCGCCGTCGACCGCCTCGACCTGTGGGGCAACACCCTCGTGATCTTCACGGGCGACAACGGCTACCACCTCGGCGAGCGCGCCTGGTGGAACAAGGACACGTTGTTCGAGCGCAGCAGCCGCGTGCCGCTGCTGGTGCGTCCGCCCGCGGCGAAGGCCGCGACGCCGCGTCCCGCCACCACCGCTGTCACCCGCCAAGCACCGATGCGCGTGGCCGCTGCCCCGGTGGAGCTCGTGGACCTGTTTCCCACCGTGCTCGACTTCGCCTCGCTCCCCGCACCGCAGGCCCTGGCCGGCCGCAGCCTGCGCCCGCAACTCGAGGATCCGACCCGCGCCGGCAAGGGTGCTTCGACCACGGTCGTGCTGCGCGGCAAGCACCGCGGCGAAACGGTGCGCACGCCGGAGTGGCGCTACACGCGCTGGACCGACGGAACGGTGGAACTCTACGATGAGCGGCACGATCCCGAGGAGACGCGCAATCTGGCCGCGGAGCCCGCGCACGCCGCGACCTGCGCCCGCCTGCGGACCCTGCTCGCCGCCCAGCTCCAATAACACAGAGTCAGAAGTTCAGGCGGATACTCCCACGGCTCCCCGAGGCGATTCCCGCGCAACGCCGAAGGTGTGTGTGCCGGTGGACGACCAAGGCCGGGCTGCCGGCGGGCATCAGAGCCCCGAGAGCGCGTGCTTCTCGAGAATACGCGTCAGCATCGTGGCGGCGCGCACGCGGTGCCGGTGGTGCAGGGCGCGCGCGCGCTCCTCGTCCGCCCGGCCCAACGCCGCGAGCAGTGCGCGGTGGTCCGCGTTCGACCTCCAGGGCCGCGGGCGCAGCCGAAGGGTGACGAGCCGGGCGCGGTGGACCTGGTCCCAGACCGTGAAGGCGAGGGCGGCGAGGCGGCGGTTGCCGCAGAGCTCGAGAAGGGCCCGGTGGAAGCGCTCGTCCGCGCCCGCCCACGCGTCGAGGCGCTCCGCGTCGAGGGCGGCGTCCATGTCGGCCGCCGCCTTCAGCATCGGCCGGAGTTCCTCCGGCGAGGGGCGGCGGCGGGCGAGGAGCCCGGCCGCCTCCGTCTCGAGGCAGGTGAGCACCTGGTAGATGTCCCGCATGTCGGCGGCGGAGAGCGGCACGACCCGCATCCCTCGGCGCGGCACCACCTCGACGAGCCCTTCTCCCTCGAGACGGATGAGCGCCTCGCGCACGGGCGTGCGGCTCATACCGAGCGCCTCCGCGATCTCAGGCTCCGTCGCCTGGTACCCGGCGGCGTACTCGTCGTCCAGGATGCGGCGCCTGATCTCGGCGTAGGCGCGCGCGACAAGAACGCCGCCACGGCGCGCGGGCGAGGGACGGCGTTTCGCGCTCACGTCCACTCCCAGTGGGAGGGCGGTAGGCCGGCGACGGGGGAGCGGAAGGTCGCGAGCGAGTCCGACAGCAGGCACCCGAGCCAAACCGTCCTCCCGTCGGGGCCGCCGAAGGCGAGGCTCGAGACGTTGTGGAGCCGTGTGCCGAGGCTCGTGTCGAGGTGCGGCCTTCCCATCTTCCCGGCGAGGAAGGCCTCCTCGACCGTCGCGAGCCGGGCCGCGTCGTGATCCTCGATCAGCACCTGCGCCGCTCCGTCCGGGCCGATCCGGATCACGCGGTTGCTGACGACGCTCGTCACCCAGAGGCCGCCCTCGACGTCCACGGTGAGGCCGTCGGGAAAGGTGCCCGCGCCGAAGCAGGCGACCGTGCGGCGCTCCGAGAGCGAGAAGCCCGGATCGATGCGGAAGGACGACAGGCGGCGGGCGAAGGTCTCGACGACGAGCAGGCGGCCGCCAGACGCGTCGAGCTGGACCTCGTTCGTGTAGCCCAGGCCGTCGGCCACGATCCGCGCGCCGCGGCGATCGACGCGGACGACGAAGCCGTCCGCGACGTCGGGGCGGTAGGCGAGCGCCCGGGGCCGGCGCCGCGTGCTCACGCTGATCCAGGCGCCGCCCTCGCGGTCGAGAAGCACGTAGTTGCAGGCGGGCAGGGGCTCGCCCTCGAC